>JANYDQ010000157.1 GCA_025363555.1 Bacteroidota bacterium
TACCAACCCCATTATTAAAGTAATGGAATATGTTTTATTTGCCGGATTAATTCTCCACATGATTCAGGCATTAATACTTACCATGCAAAATAACAAAGCCCGCCCGGTGAAATATGCAATGAATAATGGTAGTGCCAACAGCAAATGGTATTCGCGCTCTATGGGCATTCTCGGAAGTTTATTATTAATATTTTTAATTATTCATCTTGCACATTTCTGGGTAAAAACAAGATTTACGGAATTAGGTTTACCTCCTGAAAGTATGAAAGATGCTGAAGGAAACGAAAACCTTTATGGAATAATGCAACAGGTATTTCATATCTGGTGGGTAGTTGTTATTTATATTCTGGGAGTAATTTCATTGTGTTATCATTTACTTCATGGCTTTCAATCTTCTTTTCAAACATTAGGGTTGAATCATCCCAAATATACACCAGTAATAAAAGCGGTTGGATTTTGGTTTTCCATCATCATCTGTTTGATTTTTGCAGCAATGCCAATCTCTATATTGATTGGGTGGATAAAGTAATAATTAAGAATTTCATAAAAATAAGATATGTCAAAATTAGATAGTAAAATACCCGAAGGGAAACTGGAAGAAAAGTGGGAAAAATATAAATCCACTGTTGCTTTGGTTAACCCTGCAAATAAAAGAAGTTTAGAAGTTATTGTAGTTGGCTCCGGACTTGCAGGAGCTTCTGCTGCTGCATCTTTAGCTGAAATGGGTTACAAGGTGAAATGTTTTTGTTTTCAAGACTCAGCACGTAGAGCGCATTCTATTGCTGCACAAGGTGGCATTAATGCAGCAAAGAATTATCAGAATGATGGAGACAGTACATATCGTTTATTTTATGATACCGTGAAAGGTGGCGATTACAGGGCAAGAGAAGCAAACGTGTATCGTCTGGCTTCAGTTAGTGCAAATATCATTGACCAATGTGTGGCTCAGGGAGTGCCGCTTGCAAGAGAATATGGCGGTATGTTAAGTAATCGTTCATTTGGTGGAACACAGGTACAACGTACATTCTACGCAGCCGGACAAACCGGACAACAATTATTATTAGGGGCATACAGTGCTTTACAAAGACAAGTTGGTTTAGGAACTATTGAAATGTTAACCCGTCATGAAATGTTGGAAGTAGTTACTATTGATGGAAAAGCCCGGGGTGTAATTGCAAGGGATTTAATCAGCGGTAAGTTAGAGCGTCATTTCGGACATGCGGTATTATTATGTACCGGAGGTTACGGAAATGTGTTTTATCTTTCCACCAACGCAATGGGAGCTAATGTTACCGCTGCATGGAAAGCTCATAAAAAAGGAGCCTTCTTTGGTAATCCCTGCTTCACACAAATACATCCAACTTGTATTCCTGTGTCAGGTGACCATCAATCTAAATTAACATTGATGAGTGAATCGTTGCGTAATGATGGAAGAATATGGGTGCCAAAAAAACAAGGCGATACCCGCAAAGCAAATGAAATTCCGGAAGAGGAAAGAGATTATTATTTAGAAAGAAGATACCCTGCCTTCGGAAACTTAGTTCCGAGAGATGTGGCTTCGCGTGCTGCTAAAGAAAGATGTGATGCAGGTTTCGGAGTAGGCACTTCCAAGATGGCGGTATATCTGGATTTCAAAGCAGCCATTGCACGCTACGGACATACCCATGCTATTAAACTAGGTACTCACAATCCTACTGAAGAACAATTAAAAAAGTTTGGTAAGGAAGTGGTGGAAGAAAAGTATGGTAATTTATTTGAAATGTATGAACAGATTACCGGTGAAAATCCATATGAATTACCGATGAGGATTTATCCTGCGGTGCATTATACAATGGGTGGCTTATGGGTTGATTATAATTTAATGACCACTGTTCCCGGATTATATGCTTTGGGTGAAGCAAATTTCTCTGACCATGGTGCCAATCGCCTGGGGGCATCTGCATTGATGCAGGGATTAGCAGATGGTTATTTTGTTATTCCTTATACTTTGGGTGCATATTTATCAAAAGAAATAAGTGTGAAAGCAATACCAACTACACACGAAGCATTTGTGGAAGCAGAGAAAAATGCACAGGCTATTATTGATAAATTATTTGCAATCAAAGGAACAAAATCTGTTGACCATTTCCATAAACAATTAGGAAAAATAATGTGGAACAAATGCGGAATGGCAAGAAACTCAACTGGTTTGAAAGAAGCTATTCAGGAAATAAAAATATTGCGTGAAGAATTCTGGAAAGATGTTCTTGTACCGGGTTCGGCTGATGAATTAAATCCGGAATTAGAAAAAGCCGGCAGAGTAGCTGATTTCCTTGAGTTGGGAGAATTGATGTGCATGGATGCCTTGAACAGGAATGAAAGTTGTGGAGGGCATTTCCGTGAAGAATCGCAAACGGAAGATGGTGAAGCAAAACGTGATGATGATAATTATTCTTATGTAGCAGCATGGGAAAATAAAGGAAATAATAATTATGAATTACATAAAGAAGAATTGGTTTTTGATGTTGTTCATCCGAGTCAAAGAAGTTATAAATAGGCAATAGCGAATAGGCACTAGGCATTAGAAAAAGGAAAAAGCGAATAGCCAATAGGCAAAAGATTATAGACATTAAAAGATACTAAATGAAAAGCATAATATTACAACATGGCCCTATTTTCTATTGCCTATTGTCTATTGCCTATTCGCTATTGCCTAATACCTAAAAGATGAGTGGCAAAATAAACACATACAAAGATTTAATTGTTTGGCAAAAGTCAATAGTGCTTGTTACTGATATATATTCAATAACAAGAAATTTTCCGATGGAAGAAAAATTCGGATTGGTAAATCAATTAAATCGTGCTGTTGTTTCTATTCCTACTAATATTGCTGAAGGATGGGGAAGAGAGTCTTCTAAAAACTATTTACAATTTTTAAGAATATCAAGAGGTTCGTTAATGGAAGTTGAAACATTGATTCTGATTTCAAAAAACCTGAATTACATTAATGATGAACAGCACAAAATAATTACAAACGGAATTGAGGAAGTTGGTAAAATTCTACAAGGACTAATTAAAAGTATACAACAAAAAATTAATATAACAGAAAACGCATAGCTATTTACTACTCGCTATTGCCTATTCGCTATTAACTATTCGCTTATGAACAATATGAATTTAACGCTGAAAGTCTGGCGACAAAAAAACGACAAAGCAACAGGTAAACTGGTTACTTACCCGGTAAAAGAGATTTCTCCGGATATGTCGTTCCTGGAAATGTTTGACGTTTTGAACGAACAACTAATCGTTAAAGGTGAAGAGCCGATTGCTTTTGACCACGATTGCCGTGAAGGCATTTGCGGTATGTGCAGTATGTTTATTAACGGGCAGCCGCACGGACCCAAACGAAATGTTACTACCTGCCAGTTGCACATGCGCTCGTTTAAGGATGGTGATACCATTGTAGTAGAACCTTGGAGAGCAGCTGCCTTTCCGGTGATAAAAGATTTAACTGTTGACCGTTCTGCCTTTGATAGAATTATTGCCAAAGGTGGTTTTATATCTGTAAACACAGGCAATGCACAGGATGCGAATAACATACCGATTCCGAAACCGGATGCGGATGCTTCGTTTAATGCTGCTGCCTGTATTGGTTGCGGGGCTTGTGTGGCTACCTGCAAAAATTCTTCGGCTATGTTATTTGTTGCTGCAAAAATTTCTCAATTGGCTCTTTTGCCGCAGGGGCAGGTGGAACGAATTGCCCGTGCAAAAAACATGGTGGCACAAATGGATGAAGAAGGATTTGGTAATTGTACTAATACGGGTGCCTGCGAAGTGAAATGCCCTAAGGGAATTTCATTGGAAAATATTGCAAGGATGAACAGGGAGTTTTATATGGCTAATATTAAGGAATAATACTCAGAGATGGTGGCGAAAACACCAACTTCGGTATAAACAAAAAACCAATCTCAATTGAGATTGGTTTTTTGTTTAAATAAAATATAGTAATTACTCCACAACAATTTTTCTGTTCACTGTTCCTTTTTCTGTTTGCAACTGCACAAAATAAATTCCTTTTGCTTCCTTACTCAAATCAATTGTAGATTGTAAATTATTAATTTGAGATTGATAAACAACTTCTCCTAAAAGATTTACCACTTTCAGGCTTTGAACTTTAGACCTTGAACTATAAACCTGGAACTTTCCTGATGAAGGATTAGGATAAATACTAATTCCATCTTCCTCTTTATAATCTGCTACTCCTACATTATGTGCAAGTGTATTCAAAGTGGCATTGGTTCTGACAGGAGCATTGAAATCAAAATAAATATCAGCAGTGTTTTTTATTTGTGTCAAATCAGGAAGATTTGGTTTCAAATGTATAGTATATATTATTTCACCAACACTTGTAGGAAAAGAATACGGCAGGTTGATATTATTAAACATAAATTTAACTACTCCTGTTTCACTTACTTCGGTGGTGAAAGCATGATTAGAATATACCGGATGAAGCGTAGCCAGGTTCAAATCACTGTCTAGTGTATCAATCAGGAATATATTCTGGGCATTGTAATTTCCCGTATTTTGAAAGTGAATGGTATAGGTAAGTACTGAATCATTTTGAGAAATAAACCCTGCTTCTCCATCTCCTTTAGGCGAAACTTCTTTCACGTTAGGGTCCCATGAACCAACCACACTGGGATAATACGCAACAAGATTGTTCCATGGTGTATAATCTGTCAACCAGTTGGTCATTGGCGCTAAATATACAGAAGTATCGTTATATTGAAGAGAAGTGCCTATGGGAATATTAGTTGGTACATTGTATTGAACAAAAAAATTTTGAGTACTTGCAGGTGTTAATGTAGGAAATCCGTTAATAATGCTGTACCAATCGGGGGCAAGAAGAGCATTTTGTTGAGTAAACAAACCAGATGATAAAGATGTTAATTGCAATTGTCCATCACTTTTATAACCAAGCTGCACTGCCGATTCGGCAATAGTACCTTCATTTTTCACAATAATATTTTGCTGATAAGGATAACCGGGAACAGGCGGTGTTGGTAAATAGGTATGGTAAATACTTATATCGTGAAGTGGATTAATTACATTGGCAATGTTATTCGTAATCACACAACCTGAACTTGCTATGGCAGATATGGAGATGGAATTGTTTTGACAAGCTGCCAGCGGATAATAATTTCCAACTATTTCGGAAAGGTTGTAATTTCCTGTTGGAGCAATAAAAGAGTAATTTCCATTTGCATCGGTATAAGTATAACCTATTCCGGCAAGGTGTATCATTATGTTTTCTATTCCTGTTTCTCCTAAATCCAATGTACAGTTTGTATTTACATCATCGTACACTGTTCCTGAAACGGTACAGTAACAGGAGTTATTACCGGCATTGTAGCTAACATAACAATTACTTGTTTGTGCGCAGCCAGCAGCATCGTGAACTGTTACCCAATAAGCTCCCGTTAAAAGCCCGGTGGCTGTGGCAGCGGTTGCTCCATTGCTCCAGTTATATGTATAAGGAGGAGTGCCCCCAATGGCGGTTACAGCAGCTATTCCATCGTTTGCAAAAATACAGCTTGCCGGAGTGGTACTGAAATTAAGCGATATGGGTGAAGAGGAATAGACACCTGTTTGTTTGGAAATGGAACAACCCATATTATCGGTAATGGTACAGTTATAACTTCCCGGAACAAGACCTGAAATGGAAGCAGTGGTGGCTAATGTATTCCATGCATAAGTATAGGGTGGAGTGCCTGCGGTGATATTTATTCCTGCCATTCCATTTGGCTGCTGACATAAGGCATCGGTTTTATAAATAGTTCCGGTTATCACACTTACAGGAGGCACATAGGTATTTCCTGTTCTTGCACACCCCGCTGCATCGGTTACATTAAAATAATAAAACCCGGGAGATAAACCGGTTGCGGTTATTCCTGTTTGAGCAGGGAAAGTATTCCACGTAATGGTGTATGGCAACGTACCACCGGCAGGTGTTAATGTGGCAGTGCCTGTTGGTGCGGTACACAAACTGGAAGTGGTGGTATAGGTTACTGTTATGGGTGTGGTAATATTTAAATACGAATAGGAAGGATAACTGATGCAACCATTGGCATCAGTAACCGTTACAGTATAATACTGACCTCCCGAAAGATTGGAAATGGTTTGAGTGGTTTGTCCGTTGTCCCATAAATAAGAATAAGGCGGAACACCGCCTCCGCCAAAAGCAATAATGCTGCCATTGGTGGACAGGCAGGTGGCAGGAGTAACAACAGGATTAGCAGTAATGTTTATACTTTGGGACACATAGGTATATTGTGTAAAATAACATCCTTGTGCATCGGTTACTGTTAAACTATATTGCCCCATCGACAAACCGGATATGGATGAAGACGTAGCACCATTGCTCCAAAGGTAAGAATAAGGTGCAATTCCACCTGTTGGTGCTGTAGCCGTGGCAGTTCCATTGGTACAATTTGCAGGAGTTGAAGAAACTGTAAAATTAATGGGTGACTGGTAACCAACATAAATATTGAGACTATCATCAATTGAACTGTAAGCACATCCATTAGCATCGGTTATCCAAACGGAATATTGTCCTCCCGGAACATTTGCGGGATTTCCTGCAGCGATAACGTTTGTCCCATAAGGGTCTTCCCACAGAACGGTATATGGAGGAGCCCCTCCAGCAATAACTGCTGTTGCTGTGCCTAATGCAGGACATATTGCAGGTGTTGTGTTTATGCTATATGTAAATGGAGGCTGACCAGCGAAGGAGTTAGATACACTATTAGCTCCACTGGAAGCAGTTATACCAACCATGCAACCACTATAACCAAATAAGGTGTCATTAACAGTATTTGAAGTATGAGAGAAGTATTGAGACCCTGCCGAAATCATAAAACTAATTGGTGGTGTTAGTCCGGTTGTGTGTATTTCAAGTATTCCATTATGATTGCAAGGGGTTTGAAGCAAATTAAATGTCACAGTCTGTGCAGTTGCCCCCCAGCTTATTAAAGCAAGGAAGGTAATAATAGTAATTGATTTTTTCATGTTGATTGATTTTAGATTGCCATGTTGAATTATTTTGATTTTTAATCTCCTCAGAAAACAAAGGCTCAATTCTGCGAGGTTAAAGTTATATATATATTACTGTAAAAATGGAAAAGGTTGCCTGGGTTTTGAAAATAAATTTTAATTCCATTGTTTATAAATCTCTTTTTTTTTCTCTTATAATTCTTATTCAGGCTGTTCTACCTCTGCAAAACTACTTTTTTTGTTCTTTTTATATTTTCTCCGGTTAGTTTAATAAAATACATTCCAGCACTTTTGTCAAATAAATCAATAATGGTAGAACTAGTGACTGCTGTTGTTTTGTAAACTAATTCACCGATTAAAGAATAAACCGTTATTTCCATTTTTTCATTGGTTTTGGCAATTTCAACAGTAATAATTCCTGTTGACAGGCTTGGATAAATTTTTATTGCATTATCATTTTCAAGAGATTCTGTATTTAAAACTAAATAGTCAGGATATAAAACAAATGGAACTTCGGTGCTGTTTGCACAATTTACAGTAACAAAAGGTGCTGTGGCATTGTTCAGCCCGAATTTATCCACCCAAACAGAATAAGTATATGGCAACAGGTTGGTAATTTGAAAACTACCATCAGCGGCAGAAATGGCTTCTGCAGCAGGGCTGCCATTGTACATAAGTATTACGCGTATGCCCGAAGTGGTTTCGGTAGTACTAACTATTTTACCGTTTAAAGTACACGAACCTATTGTATTTACCGCATTACGAAGGTGGATTTGAGTTGAATAATTTCCGTTTGCAATAATATGAAAAGGCACAGCATTTTGTATAACCAATGTGGAATCGGGATAAGAAGAGATTTGACCCTGGTAATTTCCTGCACAAATATTTGCTTCAAAATAATAGCTGCCGCTATCGTTGGTGTAAAACGTAAAATTTCCAAGATTATCAGTAGTTACGCTGCCAACGGTAGTAACATCTGTAGCAGTGCTGTTAAGTTGGTAAACATCCACCTCAACACAGGATACAGTTGAATTGTTCGATTTATTTACATTGCCTTCCACTATTATAGAATTGTTATTACAACCCACAATATCTGCTGAAGTAATTCCACCATCGGCAGCTATCCATAGTTTGCAATGATTGTCCACCATAATATTTTCCACATCACTGTTATATAATGGAGAATTAAGAGCTGTGTAAACATTCCAGACACCAGCTTTCAAAGAAGCCAAACCTTCCATTGTACAAAACCAAAGTGTACCATCAGTTGTATATAAAACACTTTCGGCACGATTGCTTGGTATGGGTGAATTTCCGGTGGTATATACCAACCAGTTTCCGTTCCAGTAGCGGGCAAATCCGCTGCGGGTTGAAAACCACATTGCATTTGAATTCCCCTGGCGGTCAATGTGAATAATGGAATCATCAGGCAATGGAGAGTTGGAATTGTTAAATGAAGTAAAGTTTCCACTGGTATCCATCATAAACACACCAATTCCATTACCTCCAAACATGGCATCCGTTCCGCCTGTCCATATATTTCCGGTCGAATCTATATTTAAAAATCTTGGGTAATAGCTCACTCCGGGAGCAAAGAAGTTAAAAGGACCCATGTAGTTATCAATATATTGGTCTATTTCTGACATAGCCCCAAACCAGTAATTGTGATTCTGGGAAATAGCAAATTCAGTTAGTTGATTGCTGAAAAAATTAAGGGTATCGAAATAGTTAAAAGAGGTTCCGTTTACCATTTGCGCGGCTCCGCCTTGTGTACAAAAAGTAATGGTATGAGCGGTATCCTGGCGGATGCAATTTATGTAATCGTGCACATAAACAGGAGTGCTCCAGGTTCCGTTATACTTTACCATAGCGCCCGAAGTTTCGTCTGAACCAAACCACAGATTTCCCTGGTTATCTTTTAATGTTGCATAAAAATAATTTCCGGGTAAAGTGGCGTGAATATCTGTGAATGGAGAAATAGAAAAAACAGCTGTATTCACTACATATTGGGTTACCAATAAATTGGCATCGGTAAATGAAATTAAGAATGTAGTGGCTGATAAATTATTTTCAAGAGTCATGGTTGCTGAACTAGCCCCTGCTGGCAGACTTGAATAATAGTCATAAAAAATGTTTCCATCGTATTTGCAAAAAATACCATCACCACCCAGCCATATATTCCCGGTGTTGTCATAAAATATTTTTGGCGTATGATAAGACACGCTATGATTCATTGTAGCAGGAATTATGGTGTCAATCCAGTTGCCAGTTGCACTTTTAAAGGTATGAATTACGGAATCGTTGGAATTGATAAATGTGAAATCACTGGAAGGACTTGTGCTGTAAGCAGTCATAGAAATAATGTGATGAAAGTAAGAAGTATCATATTCCGCCCATGTTCCGCCATGAAACACATCTACTTTATTATATTCCCCAAAAAATATATCATCGTTGGGAGTTATAACAGTAACACCGTTGAGAGGGTATGGCAAAGTTGAATTTGACGAATCGTAAGAGGTAAGAACACTGCCATCCCATTTTTTTAACGAAGGAAAATTACTTACAGAAAAAAAAGTGCTTCCACCTTTATAAGGAACAAAATAAGTTGAAGATGTACTGAACCCCTGGTAGGTAGCAAGAGGGGCAATGGTAGTACCATCGTAACTATAAGTTGTTCCTGCACCTTCCACTAGTACCGAATATCCGGGTCCCTGTCTTATCCCTCCCATTGTACCGGAGAAATGAGGGTTGAGATACCGTATATCGGCAGGCATGGGAGTGTTGGTGATAGCGAGTGAATTTTTATCCACCTGGATAAGTTCACCGGGAACACATGCAACCACTGATGTTCCTAAGTCAAATTGATACTGAGGCATAGCATAATAATGTTCCCAGTTTACTAAACCTTGCGAGTAACCTGCTATTGCAAGTACTGAAAGAAGTCCGAAAATTGCAATTATTTTTTTCATGGTATTTTGGTTTTAATTATTTGTAAATATAAATTTAATAATTGATAAATATTGACTATGTATTGAAAAAACATGTTGTTAATTAAATCATATTTATTCTTTCACAAAACGTTTTACACTCGAATTATTTCCATCCAAAACATTGAGCAAATAAATGCCGCTTGCAAATTCTCCGATTGGAATAATAACCGAAGCATTTTTATCGGCTATTGTTTTTACCAAACTGCCCATGGCATTATATATGGTAATGGTATAGTTTTTCGAAACTGATGTATAGTTTATGGTAATGTTGTCGGATGCAGGGTTTGGGAAAATGGTGATTATTGATTGATTATTGTTGATTTCATTAATTCCGGTTGCGCTGTTACAACCACAGAGACCAAACATCCAGTTAGGGTATGAAGGCGACCAATTGCGACCAATTAGTCCATTACTAAATTTCTGCCGAATACTATCTATCCTGTTTTTTATAATTGCTACCGATGCTAAATTACCGCCTTGCGAAGCCCTGCCATATACATAAGCAAAATCTATGGTTTGAATTTGATGAGGTTGTAATGTAAATGGTCCTGTTGAACCAATGCCCCTTATTTCCTGGGGCAATTGTCCTGATGTGGTTTCATCCCATGCTGCCTGGGGTACTATGTTTGTTCCAAAACCTGAAGGGTCAGAACTTCCGGGAAACATGTAATTGCAAATGGTGTTGCCTGTCAGTCCGTTTCCTCCATATTTCCATGGAGTAGCATTTTTCCAACTTCCCGATAAATATTGGTAATAATCATCTGTAGCTGTGGGATTGCCATTAACAGTACCAGTATTATTGAAACACATAAATCTTGACATTCCCAACCGTTCATCATCAGAAATTCCGTTGCCATAGTTGGTTCCATTCGGAGTTGTGGAAGCCGCATCATCAATTCCGTTTGGGTTTTTTAACGGACCTTTTAGTAAAACAACTCCTTCTGCCGGAGGATTGGCACCATAAGCAGTTGCCTGTCCTGTCCCATCAATATTATCACCATTGTATCCGAAATAAGCACCTCTGCCCACATCGCAACCCATATAATCATCGCTGTAATCTCCAATGTCCATGTCGGTCCAGTTGCCAATAAATGAAGAATCGAGTTGAAAAGAACCTTTATTTATGATTTTATAATTGGTAAATACGGTATTGTACAAAGCACTGTCATAACTGCAACTATAGGCGTAAGCCATGCCCTGAACTTCTATCCCTATTATACTGCCTCCGGATTCAGTATGAGGTCCTCTTGCATCGTTGTAAACAAAAAATATGGCTTCATCACCTTTTATTTTTGGCACATCTCCAGCGGCAGGGTCATATTGCCCATCGCCATTATAATCATAAAAAGGAGCTAAAGGTGCTCCATACATATTAAATGCGGGCCAGTTGTTGATTGTCTCCATGGCGGCAGAGTCGTTAGCATTTAGTAATGGATTAGGACCAATTCCACCTACTGTAATCCAATCATAATATGTTTGAATATCACATTGTTTTATTTTCCAAACTCTGTTCCATGTTGCATCGTAAGCAGCACCATAGGTACCTGTGGAATCAATTGGTCCGGGGAAAAAATCATTTCCATTCTGGCGATACGTTTGTGCTGCCATCTTTAATTGACCGCCAGAATCATAACCGCCTAACCATAATGCACTACTGTATAAAGTAGTTTTGCCGCTTCCCTTTGGCACTTGTGTTCCGCTGGTTCCATATTGGAACAAACCACCATCGGCAGCAACGGGTGCCTTTACATTGTTAATGTCTAAATAATTTCCATTAAGGACTTGACTTTTTCCATTCATTACTATTAAAGTAAGAATGATAATTGTAATTTGTTTTTTCATAGCATTTAGGTTTTAAAATTAATTTTAATTATTGTTATTAATTCTTTATAAATCGTTTCACACTCGAATGGTTTCCATCTTTAACATTGAGCAAATAAATACCACTTGTAAATTCTCCGACAGGAATGGTAGCGGAAGCACTTTTGCAAATCATTGTTTTTACCAAACTACCCATTACATCATAAATATTAATAGTATAGTTTTTTAAAGAAGATGTATAGTTGATGGTAATATTGTCGGATGCAGGGTTTGGATAAATGTTGAATTCCCCATTTTCCATTGCCAATTGGTTAGTTGCACTTGTTACAATCGAACGTGTAAAGGTATTAACAGAAGTATTGGTAGATACGGGTGGATTAAAATCGAAATAAATGGATGCTTTATTTAGTATTCTTGTGCCTCCTAATAAATTTGCAATAGGTTTTATGCGATATTGGACAAAACCCTGCGACCCTGCAAAGTCGGTAGTGCTGTCGGGAAGATTGATATTATGAAAATTAAAAGTAAGCAATCTTCCGGTAAGCGAAACCACATTGGCATGGCTATAATTTATTAATTGAAAAGTGGATAAATCAAGTTTTGCATCCAGGGTATCCAACAGGCGGATGTTCATAGCAGGTGCAGTTCCGGTGTTTTGAAAATGTACGGTGTAGGTAAAATAGTCCTGCGACCTTTCAGGCACCTGTTCAGGATAGGTTTCTTTTAAATTAGGGTCGTACGAATTATGAACATAATAACAATAATTATAATTGTTGTTGGTGCTGTCGTTATCGCCACTTGCGGGAGATACCTGAACATTGATACAAATCACATCCCCGTTTTGAGCAAACGGATTGGTGGTAAATTGTAATCCAAAATCGGTTGTATTGTTGATGTTATCAAAATTAGAAACAGGATAAGTATATACATTATTTACTATTGTTGGAGTTAATGCTCCCGAAGCAATACCATTGTAAATAACAGGTCCCGTAACCGTTACTTTTACCTGTCCGCTCACTCCGGCTGCACAGTGCATGTGGTACCAGTGACTCATATCACCAGCTACTATCCGCACTTCATGGGCTTGTCCGGGAAAAATCAGTCCGTAAGTTACTACAGATTGAGTACCTGCATCAAACCCCGGTTTACATATTATATCAAAGTTTACATCCTGTACCAGTGAGTTGGCAGAGGTTAAAACTACTGTTGAATCCACCCCCGGATTAGCACATTGATAGGTATAAGGCACATCGGCAGTATCAATTTTTACTGTGTACGTCCCGGTAGTATCCGGGAAATCGTAGATGCCGTTTATAGCAGTATAGGTTTGGCTCAATAAATTATTTCCACTGTCGTAACATTTCAAAGGCACATTTATATAAATATGGTCGGTCGAATCTTTCACACAATTGGAAAGACTGTCTTTATAAACAAAGCCAAGAATACCCGAAGCACTTGCACATCCGCTTACATTGCCTGCACCGCAAAGAGGGGTGGCAAGCATAGCCCATGTCATTGCCGGAATATAATTTGGGAAACAGGTAAATGGATTATTTGAAATATTAAAATGGCTGCTATCGGCAATTGAAAAAGGAAAAACCGGGAAGCACGAAATACTATTATTATCACACCATAAATAGCTTAATCCATTAGGCAATGTTGGAAGCCCTGTTAACTGGTCTGTTTCGCAATTTAATTCGGATAAACCAGCAGGTAATGATGGCAGTGTAATTAAAGGATTGTTGCTGCAATATAGTTTTGATAATGAAGAGGACATTACAGAAAATGACGTTATTTGATTATTGCTGCACCATAATTCAGAAAGCGAATTATTCATTGCCGGAAACGTTGCAATTAAATTATTAGTGCAGGATAAATAATTTAGCGAAGCCGGAAATGCCGGAAATGTAGTAAGTTGATTATTGTTGCATGATAAATAACTCAACGATGAATTAAACGAAGGGAAAGAAGTAATTGCATTATTGTCACAATATATGGTGGCAAGCGAAGTTCCCAATGCAGGCAATGTTGGCAATTGATTGTTCCGGCATGACAATGTACCAAGCGAATTGGGCAATGCAGGCAGACTTGGTAAAATATTGTTGTCACAATTCAAATCAGTAAGTGCATTTGGCAAAGCCGGAAGAGTTGGTAAATAATTTGCAGAACAATTTAAAAAATTGAGTGATGCAGGGAGTGCCGGAAGAATTGTTAAAGAATCATTACTACACGTTAAAGCGGAAAGAGAATTGTCTAATGCTGGAAGAGTACCTAATGGATTATTACTGCAATTTAAAGTAACAAGCGAATTGGGTAAAGCTGGCAAACTATCTAAGTAATTAGTTGAACAATCTAAATAATTAAGTGCAGTATCTAATGCGGGAAGTACAGGTAATTGATTGCTGTAACATCTTAAATCTGTTAACCCATTGGGCAAAGCAGGAAGTGATGTTAATTGGTTGCTACTGCAATTTAATATTAAAAGGGCACTGTCCAGTGGGGGAAGACTTGGTAATAGGTTATTATAACAAATCAAAGTTGTAAGTGAAGAATCTAAAGACACAATGGAAGTCAATTGATTTTGATAACAATTCAGAAATTTGACCGAACCGGGTAAAGCAGGAATAATTGTAATATTATTCCGGTCGCACATTAATGTATCAAGCGAAAGGGGTAAAACAGGGAGACTGGTTAAATGATTAAATTCACAACTGATAAAGGTAAGAGAATTGGGTAAAGGAGGAAGACTTACCAATTGATTGCTGTCGCAGGAAAAATAAGTTAAAGAACCGGGTAATGCCGGAATAGTGTGAATTAAATTATAGCCGCAATACAAATGAATAAGGTGAGTAAAATAGTTTATTCCTGTTAAATCAGAAATGGAATCGCGGGTTACATCAATATCTGTAACAGTTGATAATGACGAACAGGTGGTGTCTAATTGATTTCCTGTGATACAAATCGGATAATGGGTTTGCAACCACAAAACAAAATGAGCATCGGGAATAGTAACCAATTGTGGTTTTGCAATTATACTTATCAGTAAAAGTGCAATTAATGTAATTGTTTTTTTCATAGCATTTAGGTTTTAAGTTGATGTATAATTATTACGCAACAAAAATATAGTAAAAAAAAATGAAATAAACTGCCAATATGGCGAATGGTAGCCTGAACTAGTGAACGAACGGTTTGGGCACTTGAATGGTAGGTTTGGGCGGTTAAGCGGTAATCGGGCAAAAAATTGATTTTGAAACCTGATTTCCTTTCAAAGCATTGCCGTTAAATAAACACAGAAGATATGAAAATGAATTTGACGGGTTTTGGAATAAAAAGACTGACAAAACAAAAAGGGCTTTTTTCGCCTTTTTTTGAAAAACAGGATGCAAGAAAGTAGTGAAAAGGAAAATAGGCAAACAAAAAAAAGTCTCCCGAAAGCGGAAGACTTTTATTTGAAATTTAGGTTCAGCGTTTATTAACCCATGCTGTTTGCAATAGCAAAAAAGGTAACATCGTTTTTGCCTAACCTGGAAATAACGCGCATATGAGATGCAAATGCTTTCCAGAACGATTCGTTATATAAATACGGTACTCCAAACTCTTTTGCTGTTTGTTCCACAATGGGAGCAATGGCAGGATAGTGAACATGACACACACGGGGAAACAAGTGATGTATTGCTTGGAAATTTAAACCGCCTACATAATAGGTTATCAGCGGATTGTGTTTGGCAAAGTCGGCTGTTGTTTGCAACTGGTGTATCGCCCATTCGTTTTCTATATTTCCTTTCTCATCCGGTTTAGGGAAAGTTGTTTCTTCAATGACGTGTGCCAATTGAAACACCACAGATAAAATAATACCTGCAACGAGGTGTAGAGATAAAAAGCCTAAAAACACCTGCCCGAAGGATAAGTGCAAAAGCATCATTGGCAACACAAACATATAGGTGTAATAAATAATTTTCCAGAAAAGGATAACAAGTAAGGTTTTGGTTTTCCCCCAGGTGCTTTCGCGGTTATGCCCTTCTTTTATAAACTGATAATATTGAATAAAATCTTTGGCAGTAGTCCAGTAAAGCGACATGATAGAATAAAACAAAAACACATAAAACACCTGGATGCGCTGAATTTTATTGTATTTCCCGTTAGGAGAAAACCGCATAATCACTTTGTCGTCTATATCTCTGTCGTGCCCGGAAATGTTGGTGTAGGTATGGTGAAGAATATTATGCTGGGTAATCCAGTTTTTGTTATCCCCACCCACAATAGAAAGCGACATGGACATCAGTCTGTTTGCCAGTTGGCTGGACGAATAAGCACCGTGATTAGCATCGTGCATCACACTCATGCCTATACCGGCAAGCCCCAAACCCATGATTAACGACATCAGCCACATTACCAAATGACTGTAGCCCTGGGTCATAATGAGTGCGTAAGGAACAAAGTAAAGGGAAAGCATAACAATGGATTTGAAAACCATTTTAAAATTAGCGTGTTGGGATATTTTGTGGTCTATGAAATACTGGTCAACGCGCTCTTTTAATGTGTTAAAAAACTGTGTTTTGTCTTTATTTATAAACTTTATTTTCTGTTTCATTTTATTAAATATATAAAGTACAAAGGTACGTAAAAAAACGTTATCTTTAGCAAGAATTGTAGTGAAAACGCAGGGTGTTTATAAGTTTATGTCCATCTTTTTGTAAAAAACCACCATGCTCGAAAGAAAGAAAATAGAAAAAACAATTCCGACAAAACTGATGTCATTAATAAGGACAAGAATAATTTCTTTTGTAAAAAAAGTGAGGATAAACAAACTTACTCCCCACCGTTTCATGTGCCATACTCCAATGTAAGAAATGAAACTGGCAGCAACCAGTAAACCGAATAATGCCGGATACCAGTCGCCCAGCTTTTTTATGGAGGGAGAAAATACTGCCGGAAGGCTGAATACAATCCAGGTAAAACCAAGAATACAAACAACGGTAATTAATACAGGTCTTTTTTTTATTACTGCTTCCATCTGATAAATGGCTAAAATGTTTTATTGTTATATTGTTTAATTACGTAAAGACAAATTGACAAATGAACTAGTGAACCAATGAACAAATAAACTAACTTGCTCTAATTGCTTCCACAGGGTCGAGCTGTGATGCTCCATAAGCAGGCACAAACCCGGAAACCACCCCTATTAATATGGAAATGGTGAATCCTAAAATAATGTTTGATTTGGTTAGCGTAATTTCCATACCAAACGAATCGCCTGCGGTGATGGTAATAATGTACACAATCAACAAGCCAATGATGCCGCCTATCAGCGATAAAAAAATAGATTCAAAAATAAACTGTAACAGGATAAAATAGTTTTTTGCACCCAGGGATTTTTGAATCCCGATAATGTTGGTGCGCTCCTTAACAGAAACAAACATAATATTGGCAATACCAAAACCTCCCACCAGTATAGAGAATCCCCCGATTATCCAGCCGGCAATGCCAACAATATCAAATAACTGGTCGAACTGGTTTGAAATTAAACTGGTTTGGTTCAGCGCAAAATTATCTTCTGCTTTGGGTTGTAACTTGCGGATGGAACGCATCAAACCGGTTAACTCATCTATTAATTCAGTGTTACTCACTCCTGCTTTTGCACGCACAAGGAGTTGAGGGTCCAGGTTTTCACTTCTGATATCTATCAAGCTGCGTGCAAATTGCACCGGCACCAATACCTGCGTATCAGGACTTCCGCCCAAAATACTTTCGCCTTCTTTTTTGAAAATACCTATTACCATTACCTTTGAACCATTCACTTTTATCATTTGCCCTAACGGATTTTGAGTAGGGAAGAGTGCTTTTGCCAGCACATCGCCTATAACAGCTACCGGTCTGCCGGCTGATGATTCTACTTCAGTAAAATAACGCCCATCGGCTATTTCAAAATTCTTTACTTTGTCGTATTGGTGAGATGCACAAATAATAGTAACATTTTCGATACTGTTGCTTCTGTATTTCACGGTAATGTTGGTACTGATTGCAAATGCTGCCGATTGTGCTCCATCGCATTTGCGCAGAATGGCATCCAGCTCGGTATAATCGGGCAGCGGACGATTCATATATTTCCACCAGGGATAATCGGGTCCGAATGTCCAGGGCCACTTTTCCACAAATACCACATCGTCACCCAGGCTTTGAACACTTTTACGAAGGTTTTGTTCCAATGAATCCACTACTGTGAACACGGTGATGATAGCGAAAATACCAATGGTGATGCCTAAAAGAGAAAGGAAAGTACGGAGCTTGTTTACCACCAGCGCATTGATGGCAAACAAAATACTTTCGCGAAAAAGTCCTAAAAAAAGCATACTGTTTTTAAAGTTTTAAAGTATGCAAATGTAATATTTTTCCGCCTGTGATGGGATTTTGAAAAAGAAAGTAAATACAAAAGTGCATAAAAAAACCCGCTATGGTATTTACTACCATAGCGGGAATTTTTAATAATGAACGACTATTTACATAATCATTACATTATACACCACGCTCCAGGCACCGAATTCGCCCACAGCGTTGCCCCAGCATAAGCGGAAAGACAGAATTTGCCCTGTATTTTCTTCCGCGAAGCTCATTTTGCCGTTGAACCTGGTAAAATTACCAAGAAAAGCAAATTTAAGCACACTGGGTGCCGGCTGTCCGAAAGGAACAACTATGCCGAACACCTGGTAACTTTTTACCCCGGCAGGTTTCTTTCTGCTGCTGGGCGAGTTTTCATCGCGCACATCCAACCCGATAAACAAATGCTGGTTGTTTTTTGCATTTGCATTAACCGGTGTACTTGTTGGCTTCACCGCTTTGGTACGTGCCGAAGGAACGTTTACGCCAAGCGTTACACGGTTTCCGTCCGTCAAATTCACATTTTTGTTGATGTGATTTGCTGCAAAAAGCCGTAAACTCTTTTCGTAAGTACCTCTCGCAAGGTTCTTGTTTTTAACTTGAGTAGCCGATCTGCTACCCTTTACTGCTTTACTTCCCACTGCATAAGCATTCACCCATGTAGTTTGTTCGGTTAGTAAACCCGTTAAGTCGGCAGGTACAAGACCTAACGCAACTAACATAGTGGCTACTTCTGTCATAAAGTTCGACTGCCATCCGTCAAAGCTTTCGTCCGTTTCCGGAATGTAATTATTGGCTGTTGCCATACTTTTTTCAAAAGGGATTTTTTATAAAAGCTATATCATTATAGCTATTTAGTCCCTCTACTTATAAGACGTGCATAATACATAAAAGGTTGCATGAATCCTATATATTTTTTAATTTATTTTAATAATAATTTTAATTCACTGTATTCCAATTACATAAATCACATATTTATTTATTCAAATGTTAAAATTTGCCTTGTTTTAGATATTTTTTAAAAAATATAAATAATAATAAAAGCTTTTTTTTGATTTTATTTCCATTCATTATCCCCTGGTGCCCGAACCCAACAATCTTTAAATAAATGATAAGTAATGTAATGTGCTTATTTCGTAAGGCATGCAAAAGTTTCCCATAGCAAAGGGAAAGTTTCCCATAGCAAAGGGAAAGTTTCCCATAACAAAGGGAAAGTTTTACTTAGCAAAGGGAAAGTTTTACTTAGCAAAGGGAAAGTTTCCCATAACAAATGGAAAGTTTCCCATAACAAAGGGAAGGTTTCCCATAACAAAGGGAAAGTCTCGGGTACTAAAGGGTATATTTGCCTTTTGTCACGTTTGGGAGTTTGGTTTGCTTCTTTAATTTATTATTAATTAATATTTTTAACAGCCCGCTCTAAAAAGAAAAATTTAAAGTCCCCTAATTTCTAAGATGCTAAAAAAACAACATTTTTAATTGGGCGGAATTTTTAGTTTGTGTTTTTAATCGAAATTTATTTTTACCTTTGTGATGATGAAGAAAATAGTTTCTGTATTTCTTGCTTTTATATTTGGCTTATCTGCTATGGGTATGGAGGTAACTATGCACCATTGCAAGGGTGAAACTTCTTATATTGTATTTGGAATTGATTTTAATAAGCATTGTAAATGCAAACACGAAAACAGAAAACACAATAAAAACTGTTGTGATAGAAAAAGTATTTTCGTAAAAACGGTTGGAGACAGTTTCTCCAATACAACTAAGGTAGTTTCGTTCAATAAAATTTGTTTGAATCCATTTTTAGTTTCTGAAGGTTTTTTAACAAAATTTTGTAGTTATAAAAATTACAATTCTGCTTCTTACATTTCTAAAGTCCCTCCTGACAGGGGCATTCCTCTTAATACGCTCAACTGCGTTTCCCGAATATAAATTTTTTCTATGAGCTATGTTTGTACTTTAGGGTGCTTGCATCGTTCGCCAAATTTTGGTCAAACATTACTCTTTAAATCAAAGGGTTCAATGATTTGAATCCTAATTATCATTCACTGAAACAAATAAACAATTAAATAAAAAAAAATGAAAAAAACAATAACTCTAATTTTATCTGCCGTTACTATGTTTTCGGCAAATGCAACCATTCGCACTATTACTTGTCAGGACAGTCCTTCCCATTTTTTACCTGTTACGCTAAATGCTGCGGTTGGGGATACCATACACTGGACATGGATTGCAGGTGATCACGTGGTGGGTCCGGTAAACTCATCTTTTATACCAACCGGTGCCGCTATGTTTAATGTACCAATTGATATGAGCAATCATTCTTTCAATTATGTGGTAACAGTTGCGGGAAACTATCATTATGTTTGCCACCCGGCTTCTCCTCACGGGGAAGATGGTTACATTGTGGTTTCAGGTACTGCTGGAGTTGCGAATTATACCACTTTGAATACTCTTTTTTCAATTTATCCTAATCCTTCCAGCGGAAATTTTCAATTTTCAATTTCAGATTTAACGTTTACTTCAAATTGTAAAGTGGTGATTTATAACATACATGGACAAGTTATTTATACTTCGGAAATTACAAATTCACAATCGGAAATTGATTTGAGTACAGAAACAAAAGGGCTTTATTTTTTAGAATATTTTAATGGAGAATCAATTCTTACTAAAAAAATAGCGATACAATAAATAAACAAAATCAACTAACAACTAACAATAAAACAAAAATGAAAAAAACAATTACCCTTTTAACCGCTTTGATGTTCATAATAGTGATTTCCAAAGCACAAACCAATTACCTCGATTCGTATATAGGTAATTCACCTACCATGACTGTTATTGCAACAAGTGCGAACCAGTTAAATATGCCACAGGATTTAGACTTTAAACCCGGCACCAATGAATTATGGGTTTGCCAGTATGGAGATGCAACGGGAGGATCCATGGATATTTTTTACAATGCAGGAATGAGTTCACAAACAAACCAGTTAAGGCACGATTCTCACGCTGACCATTTTTATTATTATCCAAGTGCCATCGCATTTAGTAACATAGGTGAATTAGCGAACACCAACGAAATACAAAACACCTCTTCCTCTTCTACCACTTTTATGGGTCCTGCCCTTTGGCTGGCTGATACTGCAATTTTTGCAAACATTTGGCAGGGAGGATGGTCAAATGGATACCCTTTGGGAAGTCATATTGATATGCTGCACCAAAGTCCGTTTTCAATGGGAATTGCCTGGGACAGCGCAAAAGCATATTGGGTGATGGATGGCTATAATGGTAATATCTGCAAATATGATTTTGTGAACGATCACAGTCCCGGTTATGACAATCATTCCGCAGGGAAGATATGGCGTTATTCGGATGTTACGGTTACCCGTGTGCCCCAGGTGCCAAGCCACATGGTGCTTGATAAAACAAACGGATGGCTTTATTTTATTGATGGCGGAAGCAAAAAAGTAAAAAGAATGAATGTAAATAATGGGGTGATTTCGGGAACTCTTACCGTGCCAAGCACAGCAAATGAAAGCCTAGCCGGATATTGGAATGTGTTGGGAAGCACCGTTCAAACATTGGATTCGTTAACTACTCAACCGTGCGGAATGGATTATTATAATGGAAGATTGGTTGTTTCTGATTATACTAATGGAAACATTTATTTGTATAACACAGCAGGTACGTTTTCTATACTTGATACTATTGTTACCGGGCACCCCGGAATGATGGGCGTTAAGATTGGTAACGATGGGCACATCTGGTGCGTAAATAAAACAGAAAATAAAATTTACCGGTTGGATGTTGCTTTACCTGCGCTTGATGCAGCAATTGTAAAAATTACTTCTCCTAATGTAGTACCTTTTTTAAGTAAATATTATTCTGTTATTTTTGATGTTTGCAGCGGAACTATCACCCCTTCTGTTGATGTAAAAAACACAGGAAGTACTGCAATTACAAGTATGGAAATCCACTACTCCATTGATGGTGGCACACATACTGTTTATAGCTGGAACGGTTCGTTAGCATCCGGCAGCACCACCTCTGTGGCTTTGCCAAATGGTGCAATAACTTATGGTGCTCATCGGTTAGATGTAATGATTATGATGGTGAACGGTATGGCTGATGATGTGGAGATGAACAACAACATGATGGGTTCTTTCAGGGCATTTACTCCGGTTCAGAATTTGCCATTTACAGAGAATTTTAATGTTACCTCTTTCCCACCGCCAAACTGGAGTTATGTACATTTTAATACCAATGATTTTATGAGCCATTCTGCGGCAGGAGGTTTTGGAAACAGTACGGGCAGCATGATGATGAATAATTATTCCGGAACTACTGATATTACAGGGCAAAAAGATTACCTGATGTCTCCATTGCTTAATTTCACTTCTATTTCAAGCAATACTTACCTGCACTTTGATGTTGCCTACGCTCAATATAATACTTCAAGCGTGGATGAGTTAAAAATATTAGCGTCTTCCGATTGCGGAAACAGCTGGACCCAGGTATATGACAAATCAGGTGCTGCCCTTTCTACTGCTCCTCCCGCAACAGCTGCATTCTCGCCCACTTCTTCACAATGGAGAACCGATAACAGTATAAATCTGAATTCATTTTCGGGGCAAAGCGAAGTAATGTTTATGTTTACTTCTATCAGCAATTTCGGAAATAATTTTTTTATAGATAACATTGGCATCGGAGCTTATAACTTAGGGATAAACGAAACTGACAATTCTGTTTCGTTTAGCGTATTTCCAAATCCGGCAACGGAAGAAGTTACCGTTGAATTTTCAACGTTAGCTACTTCAAAAATAATTGTTACTGATATTTTGGGTAAAAATATTTTTTCGCAAGAAATTCCTTTTGGTCAGAAAAGTGTTCAGTTAAATACATCTTTATGGGATAACGGATTTTATTTTGTTACCGTGAAATCAGGCATTGACACGGGCACACAAAAGTTGGTTGTTGAAAAATAATAAATGTGAGTAACAAAACATTCATTACTTCACCGAAATCCTTCTTTTAACCAGGAAGGGTTTTGGCGAAGTAATAAAATTCATTAGAAACTTTTTCAAAAAAAATGTTACAAAACATAATGCAATGAAAATGCAGCTCCCTGTTCTTTTTGTGCTGGTTTTTTACCTTTTAATAAACTCTTCCTGTACTTCTAAAAAAGGTGGAATTTGTGATGCCAGCCCAAAAGGAGATGTTATCTTAAATGTGTTTATGAAACATGAGCAACATTCGGTCGGGAATTTGAAAACGTACAGGGACACTGTATATGTTAAATACAATACAACTATTTCCCCAGGCACTCATCCTTCTGATTATGATGCTGCTTTTATAGGCGAGTGGCCCGGAGATTCGGTTTACATACCTAATTTGAGCTGCGGTAATTATTTTATCTATGATGTTGGATTTGATAATATTCATTCTCACCATGCAACCGGAGGAATGCTGCTAGTAGTAAAAGATAATGCCGGTGTGCTAAACATAACCGTTCCGGCAATTGAATAAGGAAGCAAATAACTTTTGTTTAGCTGATGCAAAAGGGGATGAAGTCTGTAGGTTTGTGTTTAAGTTAATTTCCGGCTTCACCCGCATCGGTTAAAAAAAAACAAATTTTTAAAAATATAACAATGAAAAAAATAGTGAGTGTGTTAATTATTTCGGCAATGGTGTTTGTGTCATGCACTAATACTGATAAGCCGGAAAGGAAAACCATAGGTGCTGCAACTGATACGGCAACGCTGTATCAATGCCCAATGCATCCTGAAGTAACAAGTACCAAACCCGATACGTGTAGTAAATGTGGCATGGATTTGGACAAAGTGGAGAAGAAGTAATTGTAAACTTAAAAAAAATAAAATGAAAAAAATAATCATTTTAATGGGTGTAATAATAATTACAACATTAAGCGCAAATGCACAAAAAAAACACGAACATAAAAGTAAGGCAGAAACAAGTGTTGTGCCGGTGTTTGATAAACCAAATGCAGATGTACAAACACAAATTAATAATTTACTAATAGTGT
This sequence comes from Bacteroidota bacterium, assembly GCA_025363555.1. GTDB lineage: Bacteria > Bacteroidota > Bacteroidia > 2-12-FULL-35-15 > 2-12-FULL-35-15 > 2-12-FULL-35-15. Next base: position 24,259 of record JANYDQ010000157.1, read on the forward strand.
ATTATAAAATGAAAGATGCCCTTGTTGCAGACAAAGATGCAGATGCAATGGCTGCTGCTAAAGAATTTAGGAAAGCACTTGAAAAGGTGGATATGAATAAAATGACGAGCGCGGAACATACTTACTATATGGATTTGCAAACCAAACTGGATTATGATGCGGAGCATATAAGCGGAGCGCCAAACATTGAGCATATCAGGGAGCATTTTGAAACCCTCTCTGTTAATATGTTTGCTCTTGTGAAAGCATTTAAAGCGAATGACGGAAAGGCGGTTTACTATGATTATTGCCCGATGAAAAAGGCAAGCTGGATAAGCAATGGGGAGGAAATAAAAAATCCATACTATGGTAAAAAGATGATGGACTGCGGGAGTGTGAAGGATAGTATAAAATAAATTTAATTGAAAGGTATTGACATAATAAAAACGTGTGAATAATGGAAGTTGTTTTATAAGTTGTGTAACTTTTAATGCTTTAAAAATATTGACTTTTGTATTCAGTGAAAAGTAAGGTGTCTTACTGGAAAACAGAAATATGATAAATATCATAGTATGAATTGACAGAAATCATATTTTATGATTGGAAAACAAATAATTTTGTGATGAAATTTTAATTTAATAATCGGGCGACAGAGAAACTGAAGAACGGGTGACAGCGTTACTGAAAAAAAATAAAAATAATAATTATTATGAAAAACAAAAAATCAATTTCAGCAATTTTAGCTACAATGCTAATGCTGGTAGTATGCTTTACAGCAAGTAATTCTTTTGCACAAACGAAAACTGCACCTGCAACAATGAAAGATTGTTGTATGATGAAGGACGGAAAAATGATGCAAATGAAAGATGGAAAAATGATGCCGATGGACAAAGAAATGACAATGAAAAATGGAACGAAGTGTATGGTTAATGGTGAATGTATTATGAAAGACGGAAAAAAAATGAAGATGAAAGAAGGTGATTGTATGGATATGGATGGCAAAATGGACAAATGTTCAATGATGAACAAAGACGCTAAAGGTTCAACAGAAAAGAAATAGCGAAAGTAAGAGTATAATAAGGATTCTGTAATTTTATTGAAAGTTGCAGAATCCTTTTATCTTTGAATAAAATGAAAACAAAATCTAAAAGTATCTTCATTGCATCAACGCCTGAAAAAGTGTTTCAGCAGATGGATGATTTTTCTAAAACCGGAATGCATATGACTGAAAGTTCGATGATGATGGGAAGTAAATTGAAGTTGGAACAACTTTCTGCGAATGCAAGCGGTGTAGGTCCTAAATACAGGTGGTATGGTAAAATGATGGGTATGGTAATGGATTTCAGCGAAACGGTTATGAAGTGGCAACCTCCTGTAATTAAGGAATGGGAGATAGTGGGGGAGGCAAAAATTATTATAATGTCGTGGTACAGGATGTGGTTTGAAATTTCTCCTGATGAAAATGGAACGGTTGCAAAAATTTCTATCAGTTATTTGCCTCCAAAGGAATGGTATTATAAAATTCTTTCTTTCTTTTTTGCAAACTGGTATTGTAACTGGTGTTTGAATAATATGCTAAGTGATACAAAAAGTGCACTGGAAAATAAATGATAAGCAGAATTCGGCAAATGCAATTTTATAGCCAACCTATTGATTCCATTATTGAGTACTTTAAAAGTGATTCCAAGGAAGGGCTTTCTTATCAGGACATTGAATTTAACAGAAAAAAGTGGGGAAATAATGTCTTAAAGGAATCAAATAAAAGGAGTATTTGGGTAACTCTGTACGGGCAATTTACTGATTTGCTTGTTGTCATTTTCATTTGCGCGGGGGTGCTCGATTTCTATTTGGGACAAACCAGGGATGGTACTGTGTTAATTGCTATTGTTGTTTCTAATGCATTGATTGGGTTTTACCAGGAACTGAAAGCAGAAAATATTCTTGCATCGTTGAAAAAATTAGTTGTTGAAAAATGTAAAGTTTTAAGAGATGGAAAAACAGTTGAAATATTGGTTGAAGATATTGTGGCGGGAGATGTAGTGAAATTATTTGAAGGGGATGGTGTTCCTGCGGATATTCGCCTTATTAAGTCAAATGGATTTTCAGCTAATGAATTTATTCTAACTGGCGAATCGTTGCCTTCTGAAAAGGATTATGATTTTATTACTGATAAAACACTTCCTGTTTCGGAAATTAAGAATTGTGCATTTATGGGAACTACTGTTGCAAGAGGTGAAGCAACTGGAATTGTGTATGCAACGGGAATGCAAACGGAAATAGGCAAGATAAGTGCCACTTCAAAGAAAATTAAAACAGATTTAACTCCTGTGCAGGTTGAAGCGGCAGATGTAGCAAAAAAAGTAATGTGGGGTACGATAATAATTGCTGTTCCGCTTTTCGCAACACGAATGATTTTGCACGATTCGATATTAGTAGCAGTTATTTTTACTATTGGTGTTGCCGCGGCAATGGTACCAGAAGGACTTCCTGCCCAAATATCAACCGCATTGGCATTAGGTGTGAGACGACTTGCGAAAAATAATGCGATTGTAAAAAGAATCTCGGCAGTAGAAACACTTGGTTCTGCAACAGTAATAGCTTCGGACAAAACAGGAACAATTACAAGAAACGAAATGACGATAACCAATTGTTATTTTAATGGCAGTGAATATAGTGTTTCGGGGCTTGGATATGCTCCTTTCGGAGAGATTGTATCAAAGGATAGGAGGCATCTTAATAAATCTGATATAGAAGAAGTGAAAGTCTTTTTTCTTTCAGGTTATCTTTCTTCAACGGGAAAAATTAATCCGCCTGACAAATACCACCCAACCTGGCATTGCATTGGAGACCCTACCGAATCATCGTTTGCAACACTTGCTATGAAAGCTGGTTTTACTTTGGAGGAAATTAATAATGAATATTCGATTGTTAAATCATTTGGATTTGATTCAATAAGAAAAAGGGCTTCAATTATCAGGAAACATAATGGCAAAACTATATCTTTTGTAAAAGGAGCAATTGAATCAATACTTGATGTATGTGATAAAATAATAATTAATGGTGAAATAAATGTGTTGGGCGAAGCAGAAAAAAAACAATTGCTTTCTAATTCTACAGCGTACGCAATGAATTCGTTGCGAATAATTGCACTTGCTCATAAAGAACTTCAGGAAAAAGAATTTAATATTGATGATGCTGAACGTAACTTAACTTTTGCTGGTTTTGTAACAATGCTCGACCCGCCTCACGAGGAGGTGAAAAGTGCAATAGAATCTGTATTCAAAGCACATATAAAAGTGTTTATGATTACAGGTGATAATGAAATTACCGCCAATGCTATTGCTAAAAACATAGGGTTAATGAATGAGAACAATGAGTTTCCGAAAGTGATTAATAGTACATCATTAGCCGCAATGAGTGATGAACATTTAAAAGAAGTTTTCAAAAAAAGGGCGGTTGTATTTTCAAGAGTATCGCCTGATGATAAATTCAGGATAGTAGATTTATTGAAAAAGCAAGGTGAAATAGTTGCAGTAACTGGTGACGGTGTAAATGATACACTGAGTTTAAAGAGAGCAGACATTGGTGTGGCAATGGGTTTGAACGGCTCTAAAGTTGCGCAGGAAGCCGCCACCATAATTTTATTGGATGATAATTTCTCCACCATCGCACTTGCGGTTAAAGAAGGAAGAATTATTTTCAGGAATATTGAAAAGACAGTAATAACAAATTTATCTTCTAATATTGCGGAGTTGATTTGCGTACTTGCAGGATTTGTCGGGGCTTTTTTCGGTATTGCCACCCCATTGTTAGTAATACAGATATTGGCAATGGATATGCTCGGTGAAATGTTTCCGCTGATGATGCTGACTTACGACCCGCCTGAAGAAACAATTATGGAAGACGCACCGAGAAACCCAAAAGATAAAATACTTTCTAAGCAAGTGCTGAAAGGAATTATAGTAAGGGGTGCAGTGATGGGCTTTGCGGCTTATGGAGCGTTCCTTGCAGAATATTTTCATAATCATCATTTATCTAATCATTATGAAAAGGCCACCACTGTAACTTATGTTTCAATTCTTTTTGGACAAATTGCAAATATTCTTTCAAGAAGAACAAAAGGAAGTGTGTGGAGTAAATATTTATTTTCCAATCTTTATTTATGGGGTGCAATAGCATTGTCAATGGTTTTTATGTTGTTGATAGTTTATGTTCCATTTTTGAATTTGTATTTTCATACCTCCTCATTATATTTGGTGGATTGGTTATTTCCAATCGCAGTATTTACGATATGTTTAATATCGTATGAATATATGAAGAAATTTAATAGCAAGAAAAAAATAACATTGTTATAAAGAAAAACAAAAATGGTAAAGAAACTAATCGAAATAGCATTACGTAACAGGTTTATAGTACTTGTGGTAGCGGCAGGATTGTTCGGATGGGGTATTTATAGTGTAAAAAATAATCCTGTAGATGCTATTCCTGACTTGTCGGAAAATCAGGTTATCGTATTTACTGAATGGATGGGTCGCAGTCCGCAGATAATTGAAGACCAAATAACTTATCCGCTTGTAAGTAATTTGCAGGGGATTCCAAAAATAAAAAATATACGAGGTACATCAATGTTCGGGATGAGCTTTGTATATGTAATTTTTGAAGATAATGTTGATATATATTGGGCAAGGACTCGCGTAACTGAACGGTTGAACTTTGCTCAACGGTTGTTGCCGCAAGGTGTTGTACCTTCACTGGGACCTGATGGAACCGGAGTAGGTCACGTTTTTTGGTACACACTGGATGCACCAAAAATGGATTTGGGCGAACAACGTGCTTTGCAGGATTGGTACATTAAGTTCGGCTTGCAAACTGTAAACGGTGTTGCGGAAGTTGCATCATTCGGTGGTTTTGAAAAACAGTACCAATTGGTTATTGACCCTTTGAAATTGCAATATTATAAATTATCAATGATGGATGTGATGCACGCTGTGCAGGATAATAATAATGATGTAGGCGGAAGAAAATTTGAGATGAGCGATATGGCTTATATTATACGTGGACTTGGTTATATAAAAACAAAAGAAGATTTGGAAGGGATTGCGGTGATTAATAATAATGGCATTCCAGTAAGAGTAAAAGATATTGCATCTGTGCAAATGGGTGGTGATTTGAGACTTGGTATTTTTGATGAAAATGGCGGGGGAGAAAAAGTAGGTGGAATAGTGGTTATGCGGTATGGAGAAAATGCAGACAGGGTAATAAATGCAGTAAAGGAAAAGATGAAAGATTTAGTAAAGGGACTACCGGAGGGGGTGAAATTCCATACTGCTTATGACAGGAGCAAATTGATTGAAGAAGCAATCGGTTCGGTAAAAGAAACATTGATTGAAGTATTAATTACAGTTTCATTAGTAGTGATAATATTTCTATTTCATTGGCGAAGCGCATTAATAATTTTGATTCAACTGCCAATATCTGTAGCGGTAAGTTTTATTTTCCTTCAGGCATTCGGACTTTCATCTAATATAATGTCGTTAACAGGTATAGCACTGGCAATAGGTGTGGTGGTAGATGATGGTATAGTAATGGTGGAAAATGCGTATCGGCATCTATCTGAAGAACAATTAAAAAGAAAGGAAAAATGAGTAATTGGTTTAAAAGAAAACCCGACCTTCTTTCTTCCGAAGAAAGACTAACAATAATTGAAAAGGCAGCGAAACAAGTTGGCCCGGGAGTGTTTTTTTCAAATATTGTTGTAATAATATCTTTTTTACCTGTTTTCTTACTTACGGGGATGGAAGGGAAATTATTCAGTCCTTTGGCGTGGACAAAAACATTTATTCTGTTGGTTGATGCGTTTCTTGCTGTTACTCTTGCTCCTGTTTTGATTTCATTTTTTCTGAAAGGTAATTTGAAACCCGAAGGAGCAAACCCAATAGTAAGGGGGTTGGAAAAAGTTTATAAACCTGTTCTGAAATTATGTTTGAACTGGAGAAAGACAACTATTGTTGTAAATATAATTGCTCTCGTGTTTGCTATCTTTATATTTTCACGATTGGGGTCTGAATTTATGCCACCGCTTGATGAAGGCTCTATTTTATTTATGCCTGTAACATTACCTGATATTTCAAACTCAGAAGCAAAAAGGCTTTTGCAAGTGCAGGATAAAATTATTAAATCTCTACCCGAAGTTGAAAATGTTTTGGGTAAGGCAGGGAGAGCGAACACCGCTACTGACAATTCACCCATAAGTATGATTGAAACTGTAATACTTTTGAAACCAAAAACTGAATGGCGAAAAGGTTTTACAAAAGACAGCATTATTAATGAATTAAATACTAAGCTTCAAATTCCCGGAATAACAAACGGGTGGACACAACCGATTATTAACCGTATTAATATGCTTTCGACAGGAATAAGGACTGATGTAGGAGTTAAAGTTTATGGACAAAACCTTGATACTATATTTTCTTTTTCACAAAAGCTTAAAAAAAGTATAGAAGATATTGCGGGCATCCAGGATTTATATGTAGAGCCTATTACAGGAGGAAGGTATATTGATATTGTAATTAAAAGAGAAGAAATTGGACGTTACGGGCTTACGGTAAATGATGTTAATTCAGTTATAGAAACTGCATTGGGTGGAATGAAACTGACTACTACGATTGAAGGCAGGCAGCGGTTTTCAATTAATGCGCGTTATGGGGAGGACTTTAGAAACAACCTGACTGCATTAAATCAACTACAAGTTCAGACTATGAATTACGGCCCCATTCCACTCTCTGCTGTTGCGGATATTAAATTATGGGAAGGACCGCCAATGATAAATTCGGAAAATGCTTTATTGAGAGGAACAATATTATTTAATGTAAGAGGAAGAGATTTAGGCAGCACTGTAACTGAGGCACAGAAAAAATTAAGTATGATGATTAATAAAATGCCAAAAGGATATTTTATAGAATGGAGTGGGCAATGGGAAAACCAGTTAAGGGCAAATAAAACATTAAAACTTATTATGCCTGTTGTTCTTATTTTTATATTCTTTGTTCTCTATTTCACTTATCATTCGGCTAAAGAAGCTATTCTTACAATGATAACTGTTCCATTTGGATTGATAGGAGGGGTTGTAATGGTTTATTTGTATGACATAAATCTTTCTGTTGCAGTTGCTGTTGGTTTTATTGCTTTATTTGGTATGGCTGTGGAGCTTGCTATGTTGATGACCATATATCTTAATGAAGCGATGCAAAAATTGGTAAACGATAAAGGAAATTCCAGAGAAACTATATCTACTGATGATTTAAGAGAGTATATAATAATTGGTGCAACTAAAAGGCTTCGCCCTGTTATTATGACTGTTTCGGTTTCCTTGTTTGGTCTAATTCCTATTTTGTGGGCAACAGGAGTTGGGAGCGATGTAATGCGCCCGATTACAATTCCTCTTTTGGGAGGGACTATTAGTACAATAGTATTTGTAATGTTCGTAACACCAATAGTACTTGAAATGACAAAGGAAAGGGAACTAAAACGCAATGGTAAAATCACTTTAATAGAATGAGGAAAACAATATTGACATTTGTATTTGTATTTGTATTCTCTTTATTTTATGTCAAGGCGCAACGAATGAATATTGATTCTATTCTTTCTGCCATTGACAAACAACATCCTTCAGTAAAAATGTTTGATGCAGATATTGCATCTATGAACGCTGCTGCCAAAGGAGCGCGAAGCTGGATGCCTCCCGAAGTGGGAGCGGGTTTCTGGATGACACCCTATAACCCGATGATGTGGAAAGCGGATGCAGAAAATAATTACAGTGGTATGGGGTCGTTTATGGTTTCGGCTCAACAAATGTTTCCAAATAGAAAACAACAGGATGCTAATTCTGCTTATATGAGTGCAATGTCGTCAGTGGAAGTGCAAAATAAAAATACTACGCTGAATGATTTATATGCAGAGGCAAGGAAAAATTATTTTGAGTGGGTGGTGTTGAAAAAGAAATCAGCAATTATAGAACAGGATTCTGTATTGCTTACCTATATGATTGCTGATGCGGAATTGCGGTTTAAAAATAATATGGAAAAACTTAGTGCTTATTATAAAGCAAAAGCAGCACTTGGTAATTTGCAAAATATGAAACTGATGGTGCTGAATGAAATGAAGCAAAAACAAATTGCATTAAATACTTTGATGAATAGAAAGGTTACTACTTCATTTGATATTGATAGTACTTATCATTTAAAAGATTATTCTGTTTATCATTTTGACAGTACTTTGTTTTCAACAAACCGAACTGATATTATTGCGATAGACAAAAATATTACTCTTAACCAACTTCACCTGAAACTGGAGAAAGCGAATTTAAAGCCACAGTTCGGGGTGCGTTATGATAATATGTTTGCGTTTGGGACACAGCCTTACCAGTTCTCTTTAATGGGAATGGTGAAAATTCCTATTGCTCCCTGGTCGTCAAAAATGAGCAAAGCAACTATTGAAAGTTTGAAATTAAAAAATGAGGCATTGCAAAGTGAAAAACAAATGATGATTAATGAATCGAATGGTATGGCAAGTTCGATGTTGAATATGATTGAAACAAAAAAGAAACAAATTAAATTATATGAAACTAATATTATTCCTGCTTTAAAAAACAATTACAAAACTATGGAGTTGGGTTATGAGCAAAATACAGAAGAGTTGTTTATGTTGTATGATGCGTGGGAATCATTAAATATGACACAACTTGATTATTTAGACCAGTTGCAACAATTATTAACAATGCAAACAGAACTGGATAAAATTCTCCAATTGAAAAAATGAAAACAATAAAAGAAATATTGAATTCATTTTTTGTTTTGTTTTTTGCAATGCAACTGATTTCCTGTGGGCAAAATGAAAAGTCTTCAAGGCAAGATACTATAAATGATATGCAGGGTATGGATATGGGTGATAAAAAAACAAAGCAAGATACAATGCCAGATATGGATATGGGAGATAAAAAAGAAAAGAGTGAACTTGTAAACCGTCCGTCTGCAACTATTTCATTGAATGATGTGATTAAACCAACAAATAAATTTGTGCTTACTTCTTTACCACTTACAACATTACAACAACTAACAAATAAAGTTGATTTGCAATTTTATGGAATTGTAAATTATAATGAAAAAGATGCAGAAATAATTTCTTCGCGTGTGTCGGGAAGGATTGATAAGCTATATTTAAAATATCGTTTTGAAAGTATTTCAAAAGGAGAAAAGTTAATGGAAATATACAGTCCCGAATTGGTAACAGCACAACAGGATTTACTTTTTATTTTAAATAATGATGCCGGAAATAATTCGCTTATTGAATCAGCAAAACAAAAACTACTGTTACTTGGAATGAATGAAATGCAGTTAAATGAGCTTATACATAAGAAAACCATTAAGAATACGATTACTATTTACAGTAATTACTATGGACATATTCACGAATCGGGAGAAAAGGCTTCAATGAATAATATGGAACCTGTAATGAATACTGCTAGCGAAATTACACAACCTCTTTCATTAAAAGAAGGAATGTATGTTACCAAAGGACAGCAGTTATTTATGATTTACAACCCTGACAATGCGTGGATTCTTGCAAACGTATTTCCTGAACAACAACCTTATGTTCATAAAGGAGATGTTGTATATGTGAGTTCGGGTACTGATTCCTCCAATCTATTTTCAGGGAAGATTGATTTTATAGAGCCTCAATATAGGGATGGAAACAAAACATTAACTGTGAGAATTAATTTTGATAATGCTTCTTTAAAATTTCCGATTGGCGGCAGGGTGAAAGTAGAAGAAAAAAATATAGCTATAAGTGGTGCGTGGCTTGCTACTTCCAGCATTCTTTCTCTTGGAAAAGATAAGGTGGTTTTTGTGAAATCAGGGAATGGTTTTGTTGCAAGAAAAATTAATGTGAACTATTCAACTTTGGAAAAATCTCTTGTGAATGGTGATTTTTCTTCAAAAGATTCAGTTGTTCTTAATGCTCAATATTTAATTGACAGTGAAAGTTTCATTAAAGTAAAATAAAAAATGCTGCGTTATCTTTTCCTAATTTCATTTTTGTTTTTTGTTGGTTGCAAACCTAAAAACATTAAACAGGTAACTGAAAATAAAGTTTATTATACCTGTTCAATGCACCCACAGGTGAGGAAAGACAAGCCAGGGAAATGCCCTATTTGTGGAATGGAATTGCATCCTGTAAGTATTCAGAAAAATATTTTATCAGATGAAATTTATTTGAATGAACAACAAATTCTGTTGGGAAATATTAAAGCAGACACACTTCATACTGAAAATATTGGTGAAGCTACTACTCTTGTTGCGACAGTAAATACGAATACTGATAATACAAGTTCTATAAGTTCGAGGGTGATGGGAAAAATTGAAAAACTTTATTTCAAGACCAAAGGTGATTATATTAATAAAGGTGATAAACTTTATGACATTAACAGCGAAGACTTAAATATAGCGAAACAGCAATATTTACTTGCCTTGGAGAAAACAAAACAACCGCACAATGATTTTGTTGATGCAAAGCAATTAATTGAATCTGCAAAAAACAAATTGCTTTTGTATGGAATTAGTGAGGAACAATTAAAAGATATTTCATCGTTTCCTGTAACAACTATATCAAGTTTGGCAAGCGGATATATTATAGAGTTGGCAACTAAAGAAGGTGATTATATTATGCAGGGTGCTGTTGTTTTTAAAATTGCAAACCTTACTACTTTATGGGTGGAAGCACAGGTTTACCCAACACAATTGAAAGACATTTATAAAAATGCAGAAGCTATTGTTACATTTCCTGATTTTTCTGACAAATCATTTACAGGCAAAATTGATTTTATAAATCCTGAATTAAACAGCGGAACGCAACTTGATTTAATTCGTGTGGAAATTCCAAACAAAGATTTATTGATAAAACCCGGAATGGCTGCAATAGTGAATTTAAAACATCATCTTCACAAAGCATTTGCTTTGCCTGTTGATGCTGTTATTCGTGATAGTAAAGGGGCAATTGTATGGGTACAAACTTCATCAAATACATTCAAAAGCCGAATGATAAAAACAGGAATTGAATCGGGAGATAAGATTGAAATCATTTCTGGAATAATGGAAGGTGATGTAATTGTAACAAGCGGAGCATACTTACTTAATAGCGAATATATATTCAAGAAAGGTAAAAACAGTAGTATGGAAGGAATGAAAATGTAAATTATTTGAAAGATTAAAATTAAAAATGGAACACGAACATACACACAATCATTCACAACATAGTATGAATGCGCCAATGGGAATGGCGGGGCATAATCATCATAAAATGATGGTTGATGATTTTAAGAAAAGGTTTTATATAACCCTTATTATAACTGTGCCTGTAATGCTGCTTTCGCCAATGATTCAGCTATGGTTTCATTTTTCAATTGCGTTTAAAGGTTCCGCTTATTTATTGTTGTCACTTTCTACAGTTGTTTTCTTTTATGGTGGAATGCCTTTCCTGAAAGGTTTGGCGGATGAATTAAAGCAAAGGGCATTAGGAATGATGACTTTGATTGCTGTTGCTATTACTGCTGCTTATGCTTATAGTGTGGCTACTGTGTTTGGTTTGGCAGGGATGGATTTCTTTTGGGAGCTGTGTACATTGATTTTAATAATGTTGCTTGGTCACTGGATAGAAATGAAATCGGTGGCGGGTGCGTCAAGGGAACTGGAATTGCTTGTTCAGTTGATGCCTTCGGATGCACATATGATAATGGGAGAAATGATTCACGAAGTAAAAACAGATTCGTTAAAAGAAGGTGATTTGATTTTGATAAAGTCGGGAGAAAAGGTTGCTGCTGATGGAATAATTTTGGAAGGTGAAAGTTATTTGAATGAATCAATGTTAACAGGGGAATCCGTGCCTGTAAAAAAAATTAAAGATGATAAAATAATTGCAGGTTCTATTAATGGTAGTGGCTCGCTGAAAGTAACGGTTACTCATTCTTCAAAAGATTCTTATTTATCAAGGGTTATTAAGTTGGTGGATGATGCTCAAAAAACAAAATCAAAAACTCAATTGCTTGCTGATAAAGCTGCGAAAATTCTAACTATTGTTGCTTTGGTGGCAGGTTTTTCTACTTTCTTTTTCTGGTGGTTAGTGGCAAAGGAACCAATAGTATTTGCATTGGAAAGAATGGTAACAGTGATTGTGATTTGTTGTCCTCACGCTTTGGGATTGGCTGTGCCGTTGGTGGTTGCCATCTCAACTTCTCTTTCTGCAAAGAATGGTTTGCTGATAAAAAACAGGACTGCCTTTGAGAACGCAAGAAAAATCACTACAATTATTTTTGATAAAACCGGAACGCTGACTTATGGGAAATTTGAAGTGGCAAGAATAGTGAGCCTTACTGCTAACATTGATGAAAAAGAAATTGTTCGCATTGCATCGGCATTGGAACAAAACTCTGAACATCCTATTGCAACGGGTATTATTGCAAAAGCAAAAGAATTTTCTGTTGCGATTCCTTCTGTAAGTAGTTTTAATTCCCTGACAGGTAAAGGAATTGAAGCTGTGGTGGAAGGAAAAAATATTAAAGTTGTAAGCCCGGGTTATCTGAAAGAAAATAAAATTGCGTTACCTGAAAATTATTCAGGTACGAATGCTGAAACAATTGTGTTTGTGATTATCAATGATGAATTGGCGGGTTATATTGCATTGGCTGATAAAATTAGAAGTGAATCTGCGGAAGCAATCAGAACACTTCACGAAAATAATATTAAATCACTATTGCTAACGGGAGATAATGCGATGGTGGCAAAGAGTGTAAGCGATGAATTAAAGATGGATGGATTCTTTGCCGAAGTGTTGCCACATCAGAAGTTGGAAAAAATAAAGGAGTTGCAAAATAAAGGTGAATTTGTGGCAATGACGGGAGATGGTGTGAATGATGCACCTGCCCTGGCGCAAGCCGATATTGGTATTGCGGTTGGGAGTGGTAGCGACATTGCAGCAGAAACCGCAGGAATAGTTTTGGTAAATAGTAATCCGCAGGATATAGCAAGTTTAATTTTGTTTGGTAAAGCAACTTATAAAAAGATGATTCAGAATTTAATTTGGGCAACAGGATATAATGTAATTGCTTTGCCCCTTGCGGCTGGTGTACTTTATAAATGGAACATAATGTTAAGCCCTGCAATGGGTGCTGTACTTATGAGTTTAAGCACTATTGTGGTTGCTATAAATGCAAAAATGCTGAAAGTAAAATCGGTTAAATAAATCTCCAAAGGAGGAAATAGTTTTTTCTTATTAAATAAAAAATAATTACCTTTGTTGCGTAAAGTGAAAATTAAAAAGATCATATCAAAAAACATTAGCTGCTTATTACTTGTTGTAATGACATATATGCACATTTGTTCTGCTTTTTGTGCAACGGGAGTCGATTTTTGTTGCAGCGAAGGTGATGAAGGCAACAATTGTGAAAAATCCTGTTCCGCACAAGAAGAAAAATCTGCCAACCCAAAACCTGACTGCCAGGACCTTCATTTTTCATTTTTCAATGCAACCGGACAATACGCATTTGCAAAAAGTATTGATACTGTAAAAGTGTTTTTTACAATTGTTCAAATTGTAACTCCTATATTAAATATACTTCCCGTTTCGCATAGAGAAGATATTTTTGCTTTTAATGGTTTTCATCCCCCACCCCCAAAATCCGATATAAGAATTTTTATCAATAGTTTCCTGATTTGATTTTTTTAATATTTTAATTCACACGGCAGAATATTTTCTGACCGTGCAGGACTTTTTATTGTCAATTCAATAAAAATAAATAAAAATAAATTCTTATTATAAAATTAAATCAAACAATGAAAAAACAAATTACTTTGATGGCAGTACTTTTAGTAGTACTTAATTCTCTCCTTTTTGGACAAGTAGGTTGGACACAAAAGGCAAATTTCCCTGGGGCAGCACGTTATCACGCTGTAAGTTTTACAATTGGAAACAAGTTGTATGTTGGCACAGGTTGGAATAATAGTGTTTACTACAACGATTTTTATGAGTATGACCCTTCAACAGATACCTGGACTGCAAAAGCAAACTTCCCAGGTGTGGCACGTTATGCAGCATCTGCATTCAGTATTGGTAGCAAAGGGTATGTAGGATGTGGAAGAGTGGGAAGTACTTATTACAATGATTTTTATGAATACGACCCCAGCACCGATACGTGGGCAATAAAAGCAAATTTTATTGGTACATCAAGGCATCACCCTATTGGGTTTTCCATTGGTACAAAAGGATATATGGGGATAGGACAGAATAGTAGTTTACTAAACGATATGTATGAATATGACCCTGTAGCGAATAGCTGGACACAGAAATCAAACTATGGCGGCACTGCACGACACGCTGCTGTTGCTTTTGTGATTGACAGTAATGCGTATGTTGGTTGTGGTTATATAGGTACTGGTTATACAAATGATTTTTGGAAATATAATCCTATAACGGATGTTTGGACACAAATTGCAAATTATGCAGGCAATGGCAGAGAACACGATATTGGTTTTGCAATTGGTGGTTTGGGTTATGTAGGTAATGGATATGCTACAACTGGCGATACAAAAGATTTTTATGAATATGACCCAATAGGGAATGTGTGGACACAAAAAGCGGATTTTGGAGGTACGGTGCGTGAAGGCGCTGTAGGTTTGAGTATTGGTACAAATGGATATGTAGCTACTGGTTGGGATGGCACTAATAGAAAAGATTTGTGGGAGTATTCAACCGTTTCTGGTATTCCTGAAATATTAAATTCATCATCAATAAATGTTTTTCCTAATCCTTCAAATGGTGAATTCAATGTTGAGTTGCCTTCTGCAAATACATTACCTTCCGAAATTATTATTACAGATATATTAGGTAAAAAATTACAGTCAATTAATTGGAATGGAAAGGATGAAACAATGAAGCTAAAAACTAATCTTAATTCGGGAATTTATTTTTTGAAAATAAAAAATAAGGAGCAAATTATAACTAAAAAAGTAATTATAAACTAAATCAAAATGAAAAAAATAATCATCGTTACATTGGTGTTGCTGATTACAGCAACTACACAAACGACTTATGCACACAATCATCATCCTACAATGAAAATGACAGCATCTGATTCGCTGATGCAAAAGGAAATGGCAGAACATCAGCAAATGGAAGCTGTTACTGATTTTCCGAATTATCATCCGTTGATAGTTCATTTCCCGATTGTGTTATTATTAATGTCAGTTGCATTTCAGTTGCTGTCATTCTTTTTTTTCAAAAGGGAATTCAGCATCGTTACACTTATTCTTTTGGCACTCGGTGTAATCACAGCGTGGCTTGCATCCAATACATTTCATGCAATGCCAGGTACATTAACTGGAAGTGCAAAAGAAATTTTTGCCATTCACGAACAAATGGCATCGCTTACTTGGTGGTTTTCTCTTATTGCTTTGTTGATAAAAATTCCTTCACATTTCTACTTCTTAAGAAAATGGTGGATAGAAGGTTTGGTAGCACTATTGCTGATTGCATCAGCAGTTACTGTTTCCATTGCAGGACATCACGGTGCAATGCTTGTTTATTTGCAGGGAATAGGACCACAAGGCAAATATTTAGGTGAGTATAAATTTACTGAAAAAGGTGCTGAAACCGCTACGCAACCGATGAATATGGAAAAATCGGAAAATGAAAAAAAAGCAAACAAAGGAGGGGAACAGGAGGAAAACCATCATGTGGGTGAACTTGGCAAAGGACCGCATGAAGGAACTATTGAAGAGGCAGACCCTTACCATATTGAAATTGTTGCTGATAACAACGACCTCATTTTTTATTTGTTAGATGGTGATGCAAAACCGATTGATATGAAAAATGTAACTGGTAACGTGAAGATGCTATACGAAAATAAGAAAAGTAAAACCATTGAACTTATGGAAATGGACAGCAAACAAACAGCGATGCAAGCTCTCAACGGACAATTATTTACGGCAACTTGCACTTTGACTAAAAACGGAAAATCGTATTCTGCATCTTTTGATAGTAAAAAAGATTTGTTTGAAAAGAAATAATTCGCAAATAAATAAAACAATTCAAAATGAAAAAACATATTTCAATAACACTCTTCCTTATCATTTATTCCGGAGCATCTGCACAGGATATGAAGATGAAAGAAATAAAGGAACAACAGCAGCCTGTAACCTACACCTGTCTAATGCATCCTGAAATACACGCTGCAAAACCAGGCAAATGCCCTAAATGCGGGATGACTTTGGTAAAGGAAAAAACAAAGGCAGTAAAACAACCTGCCAAAGAAAACCCCAACGATGGTGTAATGAAAGCACCAGCAAAGGATTCTGTAAAAAAAACAGAAAATAAAATGGGCGAAATGAATATGGACGATATGGGAAATAGGCAAATGAAGGATATGGAAAAGCCAAAAGCTGAACCTATGAAAACAATAGTAAATAAAACGCCTCTGCATAGCGTTCGTTACGATTTATACATAAGGGATACCACGGTAAATTTTTCCGGCAAAACAAAAAGAGCTATTGCTGTGAACGGACAAATACCTATGCCAACCCTTACTTTTACGGAAGGCGATACAGCAGAAATATATGTACACAATCAATTAAAGGAAGAAACAGCGATGCACTGGCACGGTATATTTTTACCCAATCAATACGATGGTGTGCCTAACCTTACCCAAATGCCAATAAAACCGCATACCACGCATTTGTATAAATTTCCAATTATACAGCACGGCACGCATTGGTATCACAGTCATTCGGGCTTGCAGGAACAAATAGGTATGTATGGTTCCTTTATAATGAATAAAAGGGAAGAACTGGCTATACCTACAATTCCAATTATTTTAAGTGAATGGACGGATATGAATCCAAAAAATGTACACCGTATGCTGCATAATGCCACCGATTGGTTCGCTATTAAAAAAGGAACAACACAAAGTTATGCCGAGGCAATAAAAAAAGGTTATTTGAAAACCAAATTAACCAACGAATGGAAACGAATGAATGCAATGGATGTAAGCGATGTGTTTTATGATAAATTTTTAATCAATGGTAAAAATCAAAACGAACAACCACAATTTAAAGCTGGCGATAAGGTAAGGTTACGAATAGCAAACGGTGGTGCATCAGATTATTTCTGGCTTACGTATGCCGGCAGCAAAATTACAGTAGTAGCAAGTGACGGCAATGATGTGGAGCCGGTGGATGTGGATAGATTACTGATTGCGGTTTCCGAAACGTATGATGTAATAGTTACCATTCCTGAAAATATGAGTTATGAATTTTTGGTTACGCCTGAAGACCGCACCAAATCAGCTTCGCTATGGCTGGGGAGCGGAATGAAAATGCGGGCAACTCCCTTACCCAAATTAAAATATTTTGAAGGTATGAAAATGATGAACAGTATGATGAAGATGAACGGAGATTTGGATGATATGGGAATGCAAATGAGCCTGAACAAAATGGATATGAACTCCGTGATGTACCCTGAAATAACAGGTGAGGAACAACCCGGAAAGAAAAGTAAGGATGGCAATATGAATATGGGTGATATGAAAATGCAGGATATGAAAATGAATGTGAGGGATACCAATCATTATGCTAAAGAAGGCGATCAGCACGAACTTGTTACTTTGAATTACGGAATGCTGAAATCGCCTGCTAAAACAAACCTGCCGAAAGACGCGCCTGTAAAGGAAATAAGTTTTGAACTTACCGGGAATATGAACCGATATGTGTGGAGCATGGATAATAAAGTAATTTCAGAAGCAGATAAAATTTTAATTAAGAAAGGGGAAAATGTACGTATCATCCTTCATAATAACTCTATGATGCGCCACCCAATGCATCTGCACGGGCACGATTTCCGTTTGTTAAACGGGGAAGGAGATTATGCACCATTGAAAAACATTGTGGATATTATGCCTATGGAAACAGACACCCTGGAATTTAATGCCAATGTATATGGCGATTGGTTTTTTCATTGCCACATTCTTTACCATATGATGAGCGGAATGGGCAGGGTATTTACTTATGAAAACCAACCTGCCAATCCTGAAATACCCAACCCGAAATTAGCACAACGAAAACTATTTGCAGATGATAGAAAATTTCATTTTATGACAAAGGTTGGTATTGAAACTAATGGCAGCGATGGTGAAGCTATGTTTGCTCAAACCCGCTGGAAAGTTAGCACGCTATGGCATTTGGGATATCACGATGAACACGGATACGAAAGTGAAACAATGATAGGGAGGTACTTTGGAAAAATGCAATGGCTGTATCCTTATGTTGGTTTTGATTATCATTATAAACGAGTAACCGGCCCACACGAAGTTCAGAACATTTTCCGGGGCGAGCAGACCAACTGGTTAGGTCAAACGAGCAATAAAAATAACCGTCATACGGCAGTGGTGGGCGTGGTCTATATACTGCCTATGCTGTTTGTAATAGATGGCAGGATGGACGGGGACGGAAAGTTCAGGTTACAATTAAGCCGCGAAGATATACCTGTTACCAAACGCCTGCGTTTCGGGGTTATGATAAATACAGACAAAGAATATATGGCTGGTTTCAGGTACATTGCTACACAATACCTGAGTTTAGGAACCCACTATGACAGTGATATGGGATGGGGCGGTGGTGTAACTTTTACTTACTAAGTTTGAAATTTAAATTAATATTAGGTGAAAATTTAGAATACTGGCGCTTGGATATGAATTTAGTTGGCGTTACATTTTGATAAAACGTTTATCTGTTTGGGCAAGTTACAATTCTCGCTTTGGTGGCTGGTTCACTTTTTCTTATTAGGATTGACACTGTTTGTAATATCATTTAAAAGTAAAATAAGATTGATTTACATCGTTTAGCCGAACAAACTCCTTTCTCCGTAAATAGTTTGGTCGAAAGTTTTTTGCTTTTTTGCCTAACCATCCCCATGCCTCAAAACCAATTTGTCCTTTATTAGCTTTCAAAAAACATTTATTAACAATTGAAGTTTACCGCCATTGCCTTGTAAAAATTCCTACTTTTGTGAGGGAAATTTTAAAAAATAAATGAGCGATTTAAAAAAGATTAAAAATGCACTGATATCAGTGTATTACAAGGATAATTTGGAAGTGGTGGTACGTCAGTTGAATTTGCTGGGGGTGAAAATATACAGTACCGGGGGAACGCAGGAATTTATTGAAAAGCTGGGTGTTGCCGTAATTCCTGTGGAATCCTTAACTTCTTATCCTTCTATTTTGGGAGGAAGAGTAAAAACTCTGCACCCTAAAGTTTTTGGTGGAATATTGAGCAGACGGGAATTACAGATCGATATTGACCAGATGGAAGAATACGAAATTCCTGAAATAGATTTAGTAATAGTGGACTTATATCCTTTTGAAGAAACTGTTAAATCAGGGGCATCCGAACAATCTATTATTGAGAAAATTGATATTGGGGGAATTTCGTTGATTCGTGCCGCAGCCAAAAATTTCAATGATGTAGTAATTATTCCCTCTAAAAACGAATACAAATTTCTGCACGATACCATTTTAGTGGATCAAAAAGGTTCATCGACCGCTGAAGACAGGAAAAAGTTGGCGGGAAAAGCATTTAATGTTTCTTCGCATTACGATACTGCCATTTTTAATTACTTTAACGGTAACGATTCTGTTGCTTTCAAACACAGTATTCAAAATGCAAGTGTATTGCGTTATGGAGAAAATCCTCATCAAAAGGGGGTTTTTTATGGTAACCTGGAAGAAATGTTTACCAAGATAAGCGGAAAGGAATTGTCGTATAATAACCTGCTGGATGTGGATGCAGCAGTAAGCCTGATAGCTGAATTCTCTCCTGCTCTGGGGGGTAAGACCGGAGAGGGGTTCACCTTTGCCATTCTTAAACATAACAACGCATGTGGAATTGCAACTCGACCCACACTGGTGGATGCATGGAAAGGCGCATTGGCAGGAGACCCCACCAGTGCATTCGGGGGAGTATTAATTGTCAATACCACGGTGGACGAAGCAACTGCAACAGAAATAAATAAATTATTTTTCGAAGTTATTATTGCTCCTGCCTATCAAGAAAAGGCTTTGAAAATATTGAAAACAAAACCAAACAGAATTATTCTAATTCAAAAGAAAGTTAAACTTACGCCTAAATCTTTCCGAACTTTATTGAATGGTGTAATTGAGCAGGAGAAAGATTCGAAAACGGAAACAGATGCCGATATGCAAACGGTTACCAAAACTTCTCCAACTGCTGATGAGAAGCGAGATTTGGAGTTTGCAAACAAAATTGTGAAACACACCAAATCAAATACCATTGTACTTGCAAAAAACAACCAGTTACTTGCAAGCGGTGTAGGGCAAACATCAAGGGTAGATGCACTGGAACAAGCAGTTGCGAAGGCAAAGAAATTCGGATTCGACCTGCAAGGCTCAGTAATGGCTTCTGATGCATTTTTTCCATTCCCGGATTGTGTAGAAATAGCCCATAATGCAGGGATTACGGCTGTAATTCAACCGGGAGGTTCCATTAAAGATAAAGATTCTGTTGCCTATTGTGATGCAAACGGAATATCAATGGTAATGACCGGAACCAGGCATTTTAAACATTAATGATAAGTTAATAGAAAGAACGAATTTACGAATAACAAATTAGATATTAGAACTTAAAGTATGGGATTATTTAGTTTTTTAACACAGGAAATTGCGATTGACTTAGGAACAGCCAATACGCTGATTATATATAATGACAAAGTAGTGGTGGATGAACCTTCTATTGTGGCAGTGGATAGAACCACCGGCAAGATTATAGCTGTAGGCAAACAAGCACAGCAAATGCATGGAAAAACGCACGAAAACATAAAAACCATTCGTCCGCTGAAAGATGGTGTAATTGCCGATTTTAGCGCTGCCGAACACATGATACGCGGAATGATAAAAATGATAAACCCCGGAAGACGTTTGTTTACGCCTTCTTTAAAGGTTGTTATTTGTATCCCATCCGGAATAACGGAAGTGGAGAAACGTGCGGTAAGAGATAGTGCTGAACGTGCAGGTGGCAAAGAAGTATATTTGATTCATGAACCAATGGCTGCTGCAATTGGCATCGGCATCGATGTGGAAGAACCGATGGGCAATATGATTATTGACATTGGAGGTGGAACCAGCGAAATTGCAGTAATTGCACTTGGCGGTATCGTATGTGATAAATCAATCCGTATTGCGGGAGATGAATTTACTTCAAACATTGAAGAATACATGCGCAGACAGCATAACATCCTGATTGGTGAGCGTTCGGCTGAACGTGTAAAGATTGAAGTAGGTGCTGCAATGACAGAAATAGACAATCCCCCGCCTGATTATGCGGTGCATGGAAGGGATTTGATGACCGGGATTCCAAAAGAAATTTATGTGTCGTACACCGAAATTGCTCATGCGCTGGATAAATCCATATCAAAAGTGGAAGAAGCTATTTTAAATGCGCTGGAAATGACTCCTCCCGAACTTTCCGCAGATATTTTCCGTACAGGCATTTATCTAGCCGGAGGAGGTTCAATGCTTCGAGGATTAGATAAACGCATTTCTTTAAAAACAAAATTACCTGTACACATTGCTGAAGACCCGCTTCGTGCTGTTGCTCGCGGAACCGGTATTGCCCTTAAAAATGTTGGAAAATTCCCTTTCCTGATGAGATAATCTAAATTAAGAAATTAGAGAAATGGAGAAATAGAGCTTGATTACGATGAGGGATAGGTGGGATTATTTTTTTCAGCAACCAGTTTACACATGAATAACTCAACGATTCTTAGGCTCTCCAACTCACCAACTCACTAATTGTAAAAATGCGCAGCCTTTTTTTATTTATTTTGAGAAATTATTTTTTATTTCTCTTTCTATTATTGGAAGCTTTTTGCATTTATTTAGTTGTTCAAAACAACTATTATCAACGTGCAAATTTTATTAATTCCTCCAATGGCATTTCTGCTAATATTTTAGCAGCAAGCCATGATGTTAATCAATACTTTTTATTGAAAGATGCTAACGAAAAACTGTTAAAAGAGAATGCCGAATTGCGGGGAAAAACACTTGCTTCGTTTTCTGTTTTAGTGAATGATGAATACACGGTAAAGGATACTACTTATCACCAAAAATATACTTTTACAAGTGCTAAGGTGGTAAAAAACTCAACAAATCTGCGCAATAATTATCTTACGCTTGACAAAGGTTCAAAACAGGGAATTAAAAACAATATGTCGGTTATCACAAGTTCCGGAGTAGTAGGACAGGTGAAAGATGTCTCTGCCAACTTCTGTACGGTAATGTCGTTGCTTAACAGTAAAACCACAATCAGTTCGAAGATAAAAAAAGATGGCTCTTACGGACCTTTGATGTGGGATGTGAGTGATGATTACAGTATTGCAACACTTCATGATATTCCCACTCATGTGAGGCTCATTACCGGAGATACAATTGTAACGTCTGCATATTCAACCACTTTTCCCGAAAATATAATGATTGGAACAGTAGAAAGTTTTGTTCAAAAAACAGGCGAATTTTTTTATACAGTAAAAGTAAAATTATCAACGGATTTCAAAAAACTTTCTCATGTTTATATCGTTAATAATATTCTGAAAGAGGAACAGGAAGAGTTGGAAAAAAAATCAGAATCGGATACTAAAAATAAATAATAAATAGTGCTAACTACCCTTATAAAAAATTTTATTCGTTTTATTGTACTTGTTTTGGTGCAGGTGCTGATAATTAAAAACATTGAATTAGGAAGGTTTATCAATCCTTTTTTATATGTACTTTTTATTATTGTATTGCCTTTTGAAACTCCAAAATGGGTATTAATTTTAAGCGGATTTATTTTGGGTATTACAGTAGATATGTTTTATGATACCATGGGAATGCATGCAGCAGCAGCAGTATTTATGGCTTACATCAGACCAAGTATATTGAATTTGTTTTCGCCAAGGGAAGGATACGAATTCGGAACTCAGCCAACCATACAGTATTTAGGAGTACCCTGGTTTATTTCTTATTCAGGAATATTAATTGTATTGCACCATTTTGTTTTGTTTTACCTGGAAGTATTTCGTTTTTCCGAATTCTTTTATACTCTGTTAAGAGTTCTTCTTAGTTCTGTTTTTACACTCCTTTTAGTAGTGATAACCCAGTATCTTTTTCACAATAAAAAAGAGACAGAATGAATCCATTATCCGAAAGAAGATTTATTATTATAGGCGTATTTGTTCTGGTCGGATTAGTATTCATTGCTCGCTTATTTTATATCCAGGTAATTGATGATACCTATAAACTTGATGCCCGTAACCAGGCTTTTCGCTATACAACAGAGTTTCCCGTTCGCGGATATATATTTGACCGGAAACATAAATTGCTTGTTTATAATGAAGCCGCTTATGATTTAATGGTTACTCCCAAAGAAGTAAAAGAGCTGGACACAACTGATTTTTGTAAATTACTTGACATTACTAAAGATGAATTTTTAAAGAAAATGAAAAAAGCAGTTCAGGCGCCCAATTCTCCAAGAAAGCCTTCTGTGTTTGAAAAACAATTATCACCCCAGGATTATGCTGCGTTGCAGGAACGTTTATATAGATTTCATGGTTTTTTTGTTCAATCAAGAACGTTGAGAAAATATCCAATGAAGATTGCCGCTAATATGTTAGGGTATATTGGCGAAGCGGATAAGGACATGACCGAAAGAGACCCTTATTATAATGAAGGTGATTATCTCGGAGTTAGCGGTGTGGAAAAAACATACGAAAAAGTGTTGCGAGGAAAAAAAGGGATGCATATATTAATGGTGGACGTTAATAATAGTCCCAAAGGAAGTTATATGAATGGATTGTACGATACTGCTGCCAAACCTGGTTTATCGTTAGAATCCACTCTTGATGCGGATTTGCAACTATATGGTGAACAACTGATGCAAAACAAGGTTGGGAGTATAGTTGCCATTGAACCTCAAACAGGTGAGATACTCGCATTGGTAACAAGCCCTTCTTATGACCCTAATTTATTAGTTGGGAGAGCGCGAAATAAAAATTTCTCTAAACTTTATTTAGATACCATCCGTGTTCCTTTATTTAATCGTGCTACGATGGCATCCTATCCTCCCGGTTCTACTTTCAAATTAGTGGAATCATTAATCGGACAGCAGGAAGGTGTGTTAACTCCTGAAACCAGGTACCCATGTTCTGCAGGTTATGCCCCACTTGGAGGACATCCTAAATGTGAAGTTCATCCTTCTCCGTTAGCTTTGTACGATGCAATTGGTTATTCCTGCAACTCCTATTTTTCCTATGTGTTTAAAAGCATTATTGAAAACAAAAAATATCACGATACCTATGTAGCGTTTGAAGCATGGAGAAACATTGCGTTGAGTTTTAATATCGGGAGAAAAACTAACTCCGATTTAGCCAATGAATTAAGAGGAAATATTCCTTCCATAAAATATTACGACAGGATATTTGGCAAAGGTGTATGGAAAGCATCTACTGTGATTTCCTTAGGAATAGGACAAGCGGAAATGGGTATTACGCCTTTGCAAAATGCCAACGTGGCTACTATTATTTCTAACAAGGGCTGGTATTATACTCCCCATATAGTAAAAGCAATAAATGATAATCCTAATGATACCATTTTGAATCGTTTTAAAGTAAAGCATTATACTGCGATTAATGACACGTTAATTTATAATAATGTGATTGAAGGAATGAGTCATGTAACAGAAAGCGGAACGGCACACTTGCTGAAAATTGAAGGGGTAGAATATTGCGCTAAAACAGGAACTGCTCAAAACCCGCATGGGCATGACCATTCTGTATTTGTTGCCTTCGCACCCAAAAACAATCCGAAAATTGCCATTGCTGTATTGGTTGAAAATGCAGGGTGGGGTGCTTCCTGGGCAGGACCCATTGCCACCTTAATGATGGAAAAATATTTGAATGGAAAAGTAGTGCGAAAAGAATTGGAGAAAACGATGATGGACGCTAACTTAATTGATAATAATAAAACAACAGAGGTTAAAAAGAAGAAAAAGTAAAACATACCATTGGAAAGAAAACAAAGCAATAATATTTTTAGTGATGTAGATTGGGTAACCGTATTGCTATACCTTCTATTGATAACAATGGGCTGGTTAAATATTTATTCGGCAGTGTATAACGAGGACCACCATGTAATTACCGATATGACGCAAAAATATGGTAAACAAATGCTCTGGATAGGCACTTCGTTATTAATTGCTTTAATTATTTTAATTATTGATGAGAAATTTTACACTGCATTTGCTTATCTGATATACGGAATTTTTCTTATTGCCTGCATCGCTGTTCCTTTTCTGGGAAGGGAAGTAAAAGG
Organism: Bacteroidota bacterium; assembly: GCA_025363555.1. GTDB lineage: Bacteria > Bacteroidota > Bacteroidia > 2-12-FULL-35-15 > 2-12-FULL-35-15 > 2-12-FULL-35-15. The sequence continues at coordinate 49,697 of JANYDQ010000157.1, forward strand.
AAGTCGCTCTTGGTTCAGGTTTGGCGATTTCGGAATCCAACCTGCAGAGTTTATGAAGTTCGCTGCTAATTTAGCCATTGCAAAATTTTTAAGTAACCAACATATTAAAATTGCTGATTACAGGAATACAATTATCACACTTATGATTATAGGCGTTCCGCTCCTAGTCATAAAAATACTACAGGACGAAACAGGATTAGCCATTGTCTTCGTTGCTTTTATTTTTACATTATACAGGGAAGGGCTATCTGTAAACTATTTGTTATTGGGTTTTTTGGCAATCGTTTTATTTATTTTAGCATTACTGGTGAACAATATTTATTTATTTTTAATCATCCTTTCATTATGTGTTGTCGCTACTTTATTTATCAGACGCACCCGTAAAAATTTATTTGCTATTGCTTTAGTAGGGTTGATTGCATGCGGAATGGTAAAAGGAACAAGCACTGTGTACGAACACATGGAAGCCCATCAAAAAATACGTATTGACGTATTACTGGGGAGAGGAACTGTCAATTTAAAAAAAGAAGGGTATAATGTAAATCAGGCAAAAATTGCAATTGGTTCAGGGGGTTTTGCAGGTAAGGGTTATTTAAACGGAACACAAACCAAATATGATTTTGTTCCGGAACAGGATACTGATTTCATTTTTTGTACTGTGGGTGAAGAGTGGGGATTTATAGGTAGCTCGGTTGTAATCCTTTTGGAACTTGCTTTAATTTTAAAAGTAATATTTATGGGAGAACGACAACGTTCTGCATTCAGCCGTATTTATGGATATGGAGTAGCTTCTGTTTTGTTTTTCCATTTAACAGTAAATGTTGGTATGACAATCGGGTTAGCTCCTGTTATTGGTATTCCCTTACCATTCTTTAGTTATGGCGGTTCTTCACTTTGGTCGTTTACTATTTTACTATTCATCTTTATTAAACTCGATTCGCACCGTTTGTCAATATTGAGATAGATTATGTTAATCATGAGTAATTCAATAAATCAATATCTTTGACTTCAATGAAAACCTATCATTTATATTTATTATCTATACTAAGTGGTTTATTGCTTGCTTATGGGTGGTTCCCCGATGGCATGGCTCCGTTGCTTTTTTTCGCCTTTGTTCCATTACTTATTGTTGAACAAACTTTATTTAACCAGGAGATTAAATATAAATCGCTCACTCTTTTTGGTTGCAGTTTCCTTGCCTTTTTCATTTGGAATGTTATTACTACTTATTGGGTAAAAAATGCCTCATTGGGGGGAGGTGTAATGGCAATGGGTGCAAATACTTTATTAATGACTTTTGTCTTTATGTTATTTCATAAAGTAAAAAAACGTGTTGGACAAAAATGGGGAAGTGTTATTTTTATTTGTTTCTGGATAACGTTCGAATTCATGCACCTTCGCTGGGATTTATCATGGCCCTGGCTTACTCTCGGAAATGGATTTGCAAATAACAATAGTTGGATTCAATGGTATGAATATACGGGAGTATTTGGTGGGAGTATATGGATACTTCTTACAAATTGTTTAATCTCATCTTTCTTTACAAGTCAGGAATCGGGAAAAAGAAACAGAACAATCATTTCTATTATTTCTCTTCTTGTTCTTCCAATTATTATTTCATTACTAATAAAAGTAAAATATGAAAGTGCTGATTTATTAACTGATAAAAATGCGTACCAAAAAGTGGTGGCAGTACAGCCTAATATTGATCCGTATAATGAAAAGTTTACTGGTTCCTACACCGACCAATTATATACAATGCTTCGATTAGCTGAAGAAAAAACAGATTCTACAACTGATTATTTATTATTTCCGGAAACAGCTTTACAGGAAAATATATGGGAAGATAAATTATCCCAAAGCCAAAGTTTAAGTGTACTAAAACAATTTTTAAAACAGTTTCCTAAACTTAAAATTATTATAGGAGCTGCTACAGCCAAATTGTATAAACAAGGCGAAACGCCTTCAATCACTGCACGTAAATATATTGATAAGGTTTCTTATTATGATGATTTTAATACCGCATTCCAGTTGGATAGCAGTAAACGAATTCAAATTTATCATAAATCTAAGTTGGTGCCTGGCGTAGAGAAAATGCCATTTCCATTCCTGTTTAAGTACGTTGAAAACTTTGCAATTGAATTAGGAGGAACAGCAGGAAGTTTAGGTGTTCAGGATGAACGAACCGTTTTTACTTCTCCTGATAATTCTTCGAAAACAGCACCTGTAGTTTGTTATGAAAGTATATATGGAGAATATGTTGGTGAGTACATTACCAATGGTGCTCAATTTATTTCCATCATTACCAATGACGGTTGGTGGGGCGATACTCCTGGCTATAAGCAACATTTAAAATACGGAGCATTGCGGGCAATTGAAACCAGGAGATGGATTGCAAGGTCGGCTAATACGGGTATTTCCTGTTTTATAAATCCATTAGGGGAAATTCAGCAACCGACAGATTGGTGGGTACCGGCAGTAATTTCCGGGAAAATTCAATTGAAAAGTGAAATTACTTTTTATTCACGTTTTGGAGATTACATTGCCCGTGCGGCAATGTATATTTCTTTATTATTGGTTATTTATTCGTGGCTGATACGCTTTAGAATAGTTAAAAAATAAGTAGTTTTGCAATCATTGAAATCTTAAATCTATTATTATGGAAAAATTTGATGTTACCATTATTGGTTCCGGTCCTGGCGGATATGTTGCTGCCATTCGCTGTGCACAGTTAGGAATGAAAACCGCTATCATTGAGCGTTACAATACTCTTGGCGGAACGTGCTTAAATGTGGGATGTATTCCTTCAAAAGCATTGCTCGATTCCTCAGAACATTTTCATAATGCTACTCATGCTTTTACAGAGCATGGCATTGATGTGAAGGATGTGAAAGTAAATTTGAAACAAATGATTAAACGTAAAAGTGATGTAGTGAAACAAACATGCGATGGTATTAATTTCCTTATGAAGAAAAATAAAATCACTGTTTACAACGGGCATGGTTCATTTGTAAATGCAACTACTATTGAGATTGCAGGAAGTGATGGAAAGAAAACACAAATTGAATCTTCCAAAATAATTATTGCTACCGGTTCAAAACCTTCTTCCTTACCCGGAATTTCAATTGATAAAAAAAGAATAATTACTTCTACCGAAGCATTGGAATTGACTGAAGTTCCCAAGCATATGATAATAATTGGCGGAGGAGTAATTGGTTTGGAATTAGGGTCTGTATATGCTCGTTTGGGTGCAAAGATATCTGTAGTGGAATTTACGGGAGGAATAATAAGTACAATGGATGGCTCATTAGGAAAGGAATTGCAGAAATGTTTGAAGAAACTTGGATTCGAATTTTATTTCAATCATAAAGTAACCGGTGCAACAGCTAAAGGAAAAGAAGTTACCGTAACTGCTGAAAATGATAAAGGAGAAAAGGTTGAATTCAAAGGAGATTATTGTTTGGTTTCGGTTGGAAGAAAACCATACACCGATAATTTAGGTCTGGACAAAGCAGGGGTAAAGCTTGATAACAGGGGACGAATAGAAACTAACGAACATTTACAAACTAATATTTCTAATATTTATGCAATAGGTGATGTGGTGAAAGGAGCTATGTTAGCTCATAAAGCAGAGGAAGAAGGAGTATTTGTTGCCGAAACGATGATGGGGCAAAAACCACATATTAATTATAATTTAATTCCGGGGGTGGTTTATACATGGCCCGAAGTAGCTGCTGTTGGCTTCACCGAAGAACAATTAAAAGAACAGGAGAAAAAATACAGAGTTGGAAACTTCCCTTTCAAAGCAAGTGGTCGTGCGCGTGCTTCCATGGATACGGATGGATTTGTAAAAGTATTGGCTGATGAAACTACAGATGAAATTCTTGGTGTACACATGATTGGACCCCGGGCTGCGGATATGATTGCAGAAGCAGTTGTTGCTATGGAATACCGCGCAAGTGCAGAAGACATTTCGCGAATTAGTCATGCTCACCCTACATTTACAGAAGCTATGAAAGAAGCTTGCCTGGATGCAACAGGTAAGAGAGCGTTGCATATATAATTGTCGAATTAGAAAAATAGAAGAGGAAGGAATTAAAATTTTATTACTCCCGAATTTTCCATTTACTAAATCACTAAATCATTAATTTTTATGAAAACAGGCGTACTGCTTATCAATCTAGGAACTCCGGATAGTCCGAAGACTTCGGATGTAAGAAAATATTTAACACAATTTCTGAACGACAAACGAGTGATTGACATACATCCTGTTGCCCGTTTTATTCTAGTAAATGGCGTTATCGTTCCATTTCGTTCTTCTAAATCCGCCAAACTGTATCAGCATATCTGGACAAAAGAAGGCTCTCCTCTTTTAATCAACAGCACTAAAATGAAAACCCTTTTGCAAAAAGAATTAGGAGACTCTTGTGTAGTTGAATTAGGTATGCGCTATCAAAGCCCAAGTCTTGAATCTGCGTTAGATAAATTGCGAATGGTTCAAGTGGATAAAATAATTATTATTCCTTTGTATCCGCAATATGCTTCCTCCAGCACGGGTTCGTCCATAGAAGAAGCCATAAGAGTAATTCAGAAATGGGAAATTATTCCGTCGGTAAAAATCATTTCCAGGTTTTATGATAACCCTGATTTTATTGCTGCCTGTAAATCGGTTGCAAAAAAATTTGTTATTGAGGATTACGACTATGTTATTTTTTCTTATCACGGTTTGCCGGTAAGGCATATTATTAAAGGTTCGGTACATTATGGCGCCAATACCTGCACAATGGGCAGTTGTTGTGATTCAATAAATAATAACAATAAGTATTGTTATCGTGCCAATTGTTTTGAAACCAGTCGCCAACTGGTAAAGCAATTACAAATCCCCGAAGGGAAATATGAAACCACTTTTCAATCCCGGCTGGACGATAAGTGGATAAAGCCATACAGCGATAAAGTAATTGAAAAAAAAGCAAAGGAAGGGATAAAGAAAATACTTATTTTTTCTCCTGCATTTGTTGCGGACTGTTTAGAAACTCTTTATGAAATAGGAACTGAATACAATGAGTTATTTAAAAAACACGGAGGAGAAAAAATTCAGCTGGTAGAAAGTTTAAATGATAATTCTGAATGGATAGAGGCTTTAAAGAAAATGGTTTTATCCCATTCATAGTTTTATTGCTTCACTAATTTCACACTATAGATTTTTGCATTTGTTGCCATCCTTATAAAATATAACCCATTGGAAAACTTACTTAAATTAATTGTGTGTTTTCTTTTTCCCCTCACATTTTCTATGCGTTCGCTATACACCAGTTTTCCCTGGGCATCCAGTATTTTTAATAACGAAGGCGCATCATCATAAACCTGATAAAAAATATCTGTGGAATTGTTTGCAGGATTGGGAACCACACTGAATGCATTACTTTCATCAGCAATTGTAACAGGCACCACATTCGAATATTGAAACATTCCGTTAAAATCTGTTTGCTTTAAGCGGTAATAATAAGTACCTGTTTTTACATTTGCATCATTTAAAAAATAGGAAAGCAGAGTAGTACTATTACCTCCAGGCGCGCTGCTTGGAACCAACCCAATCAAGGAATAATTTATTCCATCAGTAGTTCGTTCAATCGTAAAATAATTATTATTGGTTTCCGTTGCTGTGCTCCATTTTGTATCCACCGATTTACCATTATACAAAGCATCGAAATTTAATAACTCAATTGGCAGCGGGCAGTCAGCAATGGTAAAAGTAAAAGTAGCCGTTTGAGCAACTCCGCAGGCATCAGTAACTGTACTGGTATAACTATAAGTTCCGTTCGAACTTTGGTTTACAGTCAGGGTATTGGTGGTAGCACTTCCGGGAGACCAGAAATAAGTGTATGCAGGAACTCCATACAATGCAGCAGGGTTTAGCGTACTGTTGATGCTGCAACTTCCTGTTATGGAGGAGGAGCCACTGCCCGAACTATTTCCGAGTACCTCCAAAGTATGGCCCTGAACACTTACTGTCCATGTGCTGTTGGTAATAAAAAAATTAGTGGTTGAACAGGCAGCAGAGCCATACCCGCAATCAATTGTTTTAATTTGAAATGGAACTACAGTGGCTGCACAGCTCGGATTTAAACAGGTTACCAACCACGGGGCATTGAACCCTGAACCGATACAGTCTCCCGAAGTATTGACATTACAGGAATACCAGTTGTCCATACTTACGGGGTCCTCTCCGCACGGACCCACCATTCTGAATCCACCAAATCTTCTTTGCCTTCCTGCGTTTGCGTGATAACTTGCCCCCCAGATAGCATTGGTTGCGGTGCATTGTCCAGGTAAGGTTACATTTAAAGCACCACCCACACAAGGTGTAGTGGAACTGCCACAAAATCCGTCCCCTGCTGTATAGGCGGTAAACCCTATATTTCCTGCATTCCAGGTTGCATTGCCACTCACCAGCGGGTCTACGGTAACTGGATAAACTCTTGATGAATCCAGCAGCCAACTTACATCTACAAGGGTTCGAATAGTATATACGTTTCCGTTTTTAATTAACTGGTAAGCACCGTCAGAATATTCGGGACTGCTTTGGTTATTATCAAACACCGTTATCGGGTTCCACCTTGCCACCTCTCCGCTAGCCAATTTTACCACCACTAACGAACCTCTAAAACATCCTTCTATTCCCGCTGCCCCCACACTATCCTTTATTATGGTGTATTCGTTAGGGAGTGTTACCTCATCGCAAAATGCTAACCACCCGCTGAAAGAAGGCAAAGAAGGACGTCTAGTTAAAATAAAATTTGTTTCAATAGAATTAACATCAAAAAGAATTTCCCTGTCTATTCCATGCCAGGCATCTGAAGTAAAACTCCCGTTAGTTCCAGCGGAGCTATTTGATAAATTGCTATTTCCAAACAGATGAATAACAGTATTATCTACCAGTTGAGAAACGGAGGTATGTAAATTAAAAACCAGTTTTAAATCGGGAAGCTCTATAGAAGTGCTTCCGGTATTCATGTTGAGGGTTTTTGGTTCTGCCAAGTTTTTAGTTTCATATACTCCCGGCAAGGACGAAGCTTTTAAATCAGGGTTCATTGCTCTCATCCAACCTTTTTCATCTTTATAATTAAGATTTTCATAACCAGCCTGACAGAAAAATTCTTTTCCGTTCGAGCCATTTTTTACATAATATCGGGACTTCAACGTCCTTTTTTCGAGCAGTTCTATGCAATCCGAGCATGGTGAATCTTCGGGCAGTATTCCAAAATCAGGATGTTCGCGAAAGGCGGAAGCGGTGAGTTGAATTAATTCAGGGGTAATATTTTTAGTGCCGGGAGCAGAAAAGGAGCTTACATTTCTTGTTACGCCTTTCATTTGACCACCGCCCTGGGAAAAACAAACCAACGAAAAACAATAAAAAACAGCTAACCCGACTGACCTTTTCATGTGGTTCTTTTTTGTTTGTTATTTGTTTTGTTAAATGAAAGAAGCGAACCGTAATCGTTAATTTCAATTTTAGTTTATACAAAGTTAAGAAATATTATTTAATAAAAACGGAAGGAAATAAAAGAGAGAACTAAACAGTCAGCAAGGTTTTGCTGTAAAAATGTGCCCTGAATTCACAAATTTACTATCGGAAAGCAAATTTTAAGGGTTCGCAAATATTTGTATGGTAATTAATTGTAACTTTGTATTGAATTTCAAGTTGATAACAAAATGAAAACATTTTTATTATTCTCACTCCTTTTTTTGTTTTCCGTGAATGCCGCTTGGGCAGGCACTTTGGTGCTGGAAGGCAAATATCAAAACCAGAATTTATATGTGATAAATGGTGTGATGGACAATGGTGTCGGCTTTTGTACATATCAAGTTTCTATTAACGGCAGGGTTTCTACAGATGAGGTAAATTCGAGTTCATTTGAAATTGATTTTTCGCAGTTTGATATTAAACCGGGTTCCCACGTGGTGGTAAAAATAGAGCACAAGGATGATTGTAGTCCTAAAGTGATTAATCCGGAGGTGTTGCAGCCACATGCTACTTTTGAGGTGGTGGATATTAATATTGACCGTGTTGGGATTTTAAACTGGACTACTAAGAATGAAATGGGTTCTCTCCCTTATATTGTGGAGCAATATAGGTGGCACAAATGGATTGAAATTGGGGAGGTGAACGGAAAAGGGAATATGGGAAAAAATGTGTATTTGTATAAAGCAGTGATGCATTCTGGAGAAAACAAATTTCGTGTTCGGCAGATAGGTTATGGTGATGTTTCAAAAAAATCGAGTACGGTTTCTGTTATTTCCAGTATTCCTGAACCTACTTATGTGATGGGTAAAGACACGAGAAACATTATTTTTTCGGCTGAAACACTTTATGAGGTGTATGATGCTTACGGAAAAGTGTTGAAGCGGGGATATGGAAAAAATGTGGTTATTTCTAATCTGGTAAGAGGAAATTATTATTTGTGTTATGATAACGTGATAACGGAATTTAAGAAAAAAAGCAAGCCTTTTTGCGATTAAACTCGGGAAACTAAAATCTAAAGCACTTTATAAAAAGGAAATACTACTTAATTCTGCCGGGATAAACTTTGAGGGCATTTTCTAAACAGACCATTGCTTTTTGTAAAGATTCTTTGTTTAAAACATACGCCAGGCGTACTTCATTTAATCCGGACCCGGGTGTTGAATAAAAGCCGGTAGCGGGAGCTAACATTACTGTTTCCCCATTAAAATCAAAAGATTCTAACAGCCATTGACAAAATTTATCGGAGTTGTCTATAGGTAAGCGAGCGATGCAGTAAAACGCTCCGCTTGGCTTAGGACAAAATACACCTTCCATTTTATTTAATGTTTGAATCACAAAATTTCTGCGTTCTACGTATTCTTTTTGGACTTTATCAAAATATTCTTTGGGGGTATCGAGGGCAGCTTCTGCGCCTATTTGCCCGAAAGTAGGAGGACTTAAGCGCGCCTGTGCAAATTTTAATGCAGTAATCATCACTTCTTTGTTTTTGGAAATTAATGCCCCGATTCGTGCACCACAGGCGCTGTACCGTTTGGAGATGGAATCTAAAAGAATAATATTGTTATCAATATCTTTCAGGTGCATTACGGAAACATATTCTTTACCGTCATAACAAAACTCACGGTATACTTCATCACTCAATAAAAACAAATCATACTTTAAAACGAGTTGTTTCAGCAGTTCCAGTTCCTGGCGCGAATAAAGATAACCGGTGGGATTTCCGGGATTACAAATCATAATGCCTTTTGTTTTTGGGGTAATTAATTTTTCGAACTCCTGAATAGGTGGTAATGAAAAACCTGTTTCAATAGTAGATTTCACGGGTTTAACAATAACATCGGCAGCACACGAAAAACCATTGTAATTAGCATAAAATGGTTCGGGAATAATAATTTCATCACCTGCATTAAAGCATGTCATCATTGCAATTTCAATTGCTTCGGAACCACCTGTGGTTATCATTATATCTGTCCAGTCAATATTTATGTGAAAGCCATTATAATATTTCGCCAGTTTTTTGCGGTATGATTCAATTCCTGCCGAATGAGAATATTCCAATATTTTGATGTTTGAATTTTTTACGGCATCGAGCAAAGTGGAAGGGGTTTCTATATCCGGTTGACCAATATTAAGATGGTATATTTTTTTTCCTTCTTTTTTGGCGGTTTCTGCAAAAGGCACCAGTTTGCGTATTGGCGATGCAGGCATTGTTTTTCCTTTGATAGATACTAGTGGCATTGTATTTATTTTTTTAAAAGTGTGCAAAGTTAGTATTTAGTGGCGACAGAAGTTTCTTTTAAATAAATAAAAGTTGTAAAACGTCCAATGGGACTAGCTATTTATAAAATAATTCCCAATCACTCCTCAAAATCATACAAGGATTAATATACAAAATTATTATAGGGCTTCGTACACCTTTGTTTATGAACCCCTTGAATAAATGAACGAATGAACCAAAGGAATGAACCAATTTTATTTCTACATTTGCGTCCATGCAAAACCCAAAAATAGTTCTGCTTTCTTTTTTCGTTTCTCTTTTTGTATTCCGTGTACCTGCGCAACAGGCGGCTGGTGGCAAAACCTGGTTACTGGAAGAGTGTATTGATTACGCAATAAAAAATAATATTTCCGTAAAGCAGTCGGAGTTAAACACTGATTTGGCACAGGTAAATTTGACCCAAAGCGAAGCTAATTTGCTTCCCAATTTGAATGGAAATGGTTCCCATAGTTATAATTACGGACGAACGATTGACCGATTTACCAACCAGTTTGCCACCCAGCAGGTGCTATCCCAAAACCTTTCTTTGAGCAGTGATATTAACTTGTTTAGCGGTTTGCAAAACCTGAATACAATTAAGGAATATAAATATAGTTTTCTGGCAGGAAAGTACGATATTGATAAGATGAAAAACGATATTTCGCTGAATGTGGCGAGTGATTATTTGCAGATTTTATATAACATGGAAGCGCTTGAAAATTCGATGAACCAAAAAAAAATAACCGAAGCGCAGGCAGACAGAACAAAAATGCTGGTGGATGCCGGTTCGGCTGCAAGGGGCACGCTGCTGGACATACAGGCGCAGCTTGCTTCGGAAGAACTGAACGTAACCACAGCACAAAACAATCTGGACATTTCTTATTTAACACTTGCCCAACTGCTCAACCTGCAGTCGGCAGAGGGGTTTGTAATTGTGAAACCCGAACTGTCAGTGGCTAATGAAGCATTACTTACTACCACCCCGGCACAAATTTATAATTCGGCAGTTACTAATTTGCCGGAAATAAAAAGTGCTGATAATAAAGTAAAAAGTGCGGATAAGGCGGTGGATGTGGCATGGGGTGGGTTGAGCCCTAAGTTGTCGTTCAGCGCATCATACGGAACCGGGTATTCTGGGGCAGCACTACAGGCGGTGGGTGCGCCTGTTTTCAACGGGTTTACGCCCATCGGTTTTACTTCCCTGGGCGATACAGTCTATTCTCCGTCTTATTCCAGCCCCAAATATGAAAAGGTTCCCCTCTCAGACCAGTATAAAAATAATGTGAATAAGTCGTTTGGGTTTTATTTAACGGTTCCTATCTTTAATCGTTTTCAAACCAAAACGGCTATTGACCGCGCCAAAATTCAAAAACAAAGTGCTGAACTTACTGTTGAATTAACAAAGCTAACGATTCAGAAAAATATTCAGCAGGCTTATTCTGATGCAAATGCTGCATTAAAAAAATATGCTTCATCCCAAAAAGCTTTGGAAGCGGTGCAGGAATCTTTTAAATATACTGAGCAGAAATTTAATGTGGGCATGGTAAATACCAATGATTTTAATACAGCAAAAAATAAATTGATTACCACACAAAGCCAGGTGTTGCAGGCAAAGTATGAGTTTGTGTTTAAAACCAAGGTGCTTGATTTTTACCAAGGAAAACCATTGAAATTGTAAATCACCTCACCCCTTAATCCCCTGACCTGGGAGCGGGAACTATAGGTGAGTTAGAGAAAAAATAAAGAATTGAATAATATATAAATAAATAAAGTGCTTCCGGCTCCGTCCCTCTTCTCCTTCGAAGAGGGACCGGGGGGTGAGGTGTTACACTAATCATGAAAAAAATAATTTGGATAATCATTGCAGGAGTTGGAGTATTGGTAGCAGTTATAATGCTTAAAAACTGTTCCGGAAGCAAAGCACTTTCTGTTACTACTGAAAAAATTCAGAAAAGAAATATTATTGAAACGGTTTCTGCCAACGGGAAAATTCAGCCGGAAGTGGAGGTAAAAATAAGTTCGGATGTATCAGGCGAGATAGTAGAGTTATATGTAAAAGAAGGCGATCAGGTTAAAAAAGGAGATTTGTTATGCAGAATTAATCCGTTGATTTACGAATCGTCTTTAAACCGGATGCAGGCAACACTCAATGGCGCAAAAGCAAGCCTGGCAAATTCAAAAGCACGAACAGAACAGATAAAAGCATCGTTTGCCAATATTGAGTCCACTTACGAACGCAACAAAAAACTATTTGACCAGAAAGCCATTTCTCAATCGGATTTTGATGCTGCCAAAGCTGCCTACGAAGGAGCCAAAGCAGATGTGAAAGGCTCGGAAGACAATGTGGATGCTTCGGATTATAATGTAAAAAGCACGGAAGCCTCCTTGAAAGAAGCAACGGATAACCTTGCTAAAACAAACATATATTCCCCGGTAAACGGAACGGTTTCCAAATTAAATAAAGAAAAAGGAGAACGGGTGGTAGGTACGGCACAGATGGAAGGAACGGAAATTATGCGCCTTGCCAACCTGAATGAAATGGAAGTGAATGTAGATGTAAATGAAAATGATATAGTAAGAGTTCACAATGGCGATACATCATTAATAGAAGTAGATGCTTACCTCGACAGAAAATTTAAAGGCATTGTTACAGAAATTGCAAACTCTGCAAACACAACAGGGGTAACGGCTGAACAGGTAACTAACTTTACAGTTAAGATTAGAATTTTGCAGGAATCATATATGGATTTATTTAATGCTGAAAAAACAAATGCGCCTTTCCGTCCGGGCATGAGTGCTACAGTGGATGTGCAAACTAAAAAAGCAAGCAATGTTCTTACAGTTCCTATCCAGGCAGTAACTACACGCTCTGACAGTTCGGGATTTAAAAAGAAAGACATGGATAAGAAAGAAGAAAACGAACCGGATGGAATAGTGATAAGAGATGAAAAAAATAAAAATAAGGATAATAGTAAAGACGTAATAAAAGTGGATGAGTGTGTGTTTTTATATGTGGATGGAAAAGCAAAACTGATAAAGGTGAAAGCAGGTATCCAGGATAATAACTACATAGAAATAAAAGAAGGAGTGAAAGAAGGTGATGAAATAATTTCGGGTCCTTATGGAGCAGTATCAAAGGTATTGAAAGAAGGAAACGAAGTAAAAAAGGTGGATAAATCGGAGCTGTTTTCCGCTTCTAAAAAATAGAGAATGCCACTCATACTTAACCTTGAAACAGCAACCACCGCATGTAGTGTTTCATTATCAAAAGATGGCGAACTGTTAGGTTTAAAAGAAATTAATGGCGATTATTCTCATGCCGAAAACCTTACTGTGTTTATTGAAGATGTTTTTAAGCAAGCAAATTTAAAGCTGCAAGATGTGGATGCAATAGCCGTAAGCCAAGGTCCCGGCTCTTATACCGGATTACGAATTGGAGTCAGCACCGCCAAGGGTTTATGTTATTCGTTAGACAAACCATTGATTGCAGTAGATACCTTACAACATATCGCTCTTTCTGTAATAACAAATCTCAAATCCCAAATCTTAAATCTCAATACTCTATTTTGTCCGATGCTGGATGCAAGAAGAATGGAAGTATATTGTGCAATATATGATATTAATATTAATTGTGTAATGCAAACTTCTGCATTAATTATTGATGAAAATTCTTTTGCTGATACTCTAAAAGAAAACACTATTTATTTATTTGGCGATGGTGCCGCAAAATGCAGGGAAGTTTTATCTGCCAATAAAAATGTATTCTTCATGGACGATATCTTCCCTTCTGCAAAAAACATGATTACCCTTTCTGAAAAGGCTTATAATAATAAGCAATTTGAGGATGTAGCCTATTTCGAACCCTTTTACCTGAAAGATTTTCTGATTGGAAAAAAGAAAGCAGAAAAATAAAAATGGGTGAGAGAAAGGCATGCTTTCTTCTCACCCATTTATCTTTAAAGGTTGCTAATCCTTATTGTTTCTTGTCAATGTGCTCCAAAATCTGCACTATCAGTTTGTTTTGATTTTCCAGGTGCATTAAAATGGTTTCAATCTCATTTTCCGCTTTTGTATTTACATCAAAATCTGCTTCGGCTCGCGCTTCAGAATGGCTTGATTGCAGATTTTGCCCAATCATAATTAAAGGCATTAGGAAAATTTGAATCATATTGGATAAAAATAACCAAAGCACAAAAGCAGGGAAAGGATCGAATCGCAAGGACGGAGGAGAAAGGGCATTCCATCCCAGCCAGCAAACGGTCCAGATAAAAATAATGATAAAAAAACCCATGGTGCCAACATGGTTGGTTATCCATAAAGCTAACTTATCCAGTTTTTTTAATTTTTGTTTCCGCTCTATATTAACATTTCGAAGCGGTTTGCGAAGTTTCTTTATCTCTTCTAAAGACAGCGGTTGGTGTTTTTGCATATAAATTGTGTTTTAAAATTGGTGCAAGGTAAGACTTAAAATGGAAGTATAAAAAGAGAATTTTGGTAAATATTAATTGTTTTATTCTATATTTGCACCCCCAAATTAAAAAAGGGGAGATTTTAGAAATGAAGAATTAGTGATTTGGAGAATTGGAAAAATAGTAAGTAATTCAATTCTTTATTTCTCCAATCAACAAATCAACAATTTTATAACAACAATTTAATTTAAAAATCATGCAAAACAAAGGTGCTATCAGGTTATTTGCCATTTTACTGACTATAGCTTGTGCTTATTATTTAATGTTTACTTATGTTGCCAATAACATAGTAAAAGATGCGGATGTGTATGCAACTGATTACATTAACACTTCCAAGGTACAAACCGCAGCAGCTAAATCTTCTACCAATGCGGCAGAAAAAAACACTTGGCTGGATTCTGTTCTTAATTACAGGAAAAACTGTTACCTCGATTCTTTAAAAAAGAAAGTAGTTTATAATTTATTCATCACCGATTATACGTATGATGATGTGAAAAAACGCCAGTTAAATCTCGGACTGGATTTAAAAGGTGGTATGAACGTAACGCTGGAAGTGTCGGTGGGTGAAATTATCCGCGGACTTTCTAACAACAGTAACGACCCTACCTTTATACAGGCAATTGATAAAGCTAATGAAGATATTAAAACTTCGAATAAAGATTATGTAACTCTTTTTGGGGAAGAGTTTCATAAAATAAATCCAAATGCAAAACTGGCCATTAACTTTTTGACTATTGAATTGAAAGGTAAAATAGACATGACTTCTACAGACGAAGAGGTGTTAAAATTTATTCGTGAAAGAGTAGAGGATGCTATTTCTACTTCTGAAAATACGTTACGTGCCCGTATTGATAAATTTGGAGTTACTCAACCTAACATTCAGCGCCTAGCTTCTTCGGGTCGTATATTAATTGAATTGCCGGGGGTTACCGATAAAAATCGTATCCGTAAATTATTACAGGGAACCGCTAATCTTGAATTCTGGGAAACGTATGATAACAAAGAAATTTACCCGATTCTGGAAAAAGCAAATACCCGCTTAAAAGAAATTTTGACTCCAAACGATACTGCTGCGAAAAAAGATACTGCTGTGGTTGCAAAAGTGGAAGACAAAAAAACGGATGCTAAAACAGATAAGAAAAAAATAAAAAAAGGCGATAAGGATAAAAAGGAATTAGCAAAAACAGATTCTCTTAAAACTAAATCGGATTCTGCTAAGTCGTTAGACAAACAATTAGGTTTAGGAAAAACAGATACTGCCAAAAAAGCGAAAGGAACCAAGGCAGATACTATTGCAAAATTAAGAAGAGAAAATCCTTTGTTTGCCGTATTAACACCTTCTACCAATCGTAATGCTCAAAATCAGCAGGAATTGGGCCAAGGTCCTGTTATTGGTTACACTGCTATAAAAGATACAGGTTTGGTAAATCAGTATTTGCGCATGGCAAAAATAAGAGGGTTGTTTACCAACATCAAATTTTTATGGACATTCAAAGCCATTGACAAAGAAGAAACTACTTTGCAACTGGTTGCTATACATGTTACCCGTAAGGACGGCAAATCTCCTCTTTATGGCGATATCATTACCGAAGCTCGTGTGGTATATGAGCAGGCAGGTGGCGGTACTCCTCAAATATCAATGAACATGACTTCTGATGCTTCTTTGGTTTGGAAACATTTAACTAAAGATAATATCGGAAAATCCATTGCCATTGTTTTAGATAACAGTGTGTATTCTTTCCCAACTGTTCAAAACGAAATCTCCGGGGGAAGCTCTTCTATTACCGGAAACTTTACACAGGATGAGGCAAAAGATTTAGTAAACATATTAAAAGCAGGTAAATTACCTGCAACTGCCCGTATCGTTCAGGAAGTAGTGGTAGGAGCTACATTAGGAGCTGAAGCAGTTCACAAAGGATTGTTCTCAACCGTTATAGCATTAATATTAGTGCTTTTGTTCATGGGCTTTTATTATAACAAAGCAGGCTGGGTGGCAGATTTTGCCATGATTATCAATAATTTTTTTGTAATCGGTATTCTCGCCTCGTTCTCTGCCGTATTAACATTGCCGGGTATTGCAGGTATCGTACTAACCATTGCCATGTCGGTGGATGCAAATATTCTTATTTTTGAGCGGGTAAGGGAAGAACTCGCCATGGGCAAAGCAACCGGACTGGCAATTAAAGAAGGTTATCGCAATGCAATGTCATCCGTAATCGACTCTCACGTTACCGGTTTATTATTAGGTATTATATTATATGTGTTCGGTACAGGTCCTATCCAGGGTTTTGCCACTACTTTAATAATCGGTATTGTTTCTTCTTTGTTCTGTGCAATTTTCATCACCCGTTTGGTATTCGACAGATGGTTAAGTAAAAACAAAACTATTTCTTTTGATAATAAATATACTTCTGGTGCTTTCAAAAAAATCAACATCAACTTTGTCGGCAAACGTAAATTGTATTACATTTTTTCCAGTGCCATTATTGTTTGCGGTATTTTTGCTTATGTTGCAAAAGGAGGATTTACATTAGGAGTTGACTTTAAAGGAGGTCGTTCGTATGTGGTTCGTTTTGACGATGTGGCTTCTACCGAAAATGTGCGTAAAGCATTAACCACCACTTTTGGCGAAGCGCCTGAAGTAAAAACCTACGGTGAAAACACCCAATTGCGAATTACTACTACCTATTTAATCAGCAATACAGACGAAAATGCTGAACAACAAGTGGAAGCAAAGTTGGATGAAGGATTAAAAACACTTCATACCAATTATAAAGTGGTGAGTTCGCAAAAAGTGGGAGAAACAGTTTCTCGTGATATAAAATCAAAAGCCATCTGGGCAGTTTTGTTGTCCTGCCTGGTCATGTTTATGTTCATCTTCATCCGGTTCAAAAAATGGCAATATGGTTTGGGTGCGGTGGTCGCTCTCTTTCACGATGTGCTCATAGTACTTTCCATATTCGTTATTTTCGATGGCATTCTTCCTTTCTCATTAGAGATTACACAGGATTTCATAGCAGCTATTTTAACGGTAATGAGTTATTCCATGACGGATACGGTTGTTGTGTTCGACAGGATTCGTGAATACTTAACAGAAAAAAACAAAGCCGATTTACATAAAAACGAAAGAGTGGAAGTTATTAATTACGCCTTGAACAGTACATTAAGTCGTACCATCAATACATCATTAACCATATTCTTTGTGTTATTAGCCATCTTTATATTTGGTGGGGAAACCATTCGCGGATTCTCTTTCGCCTTGTTAATCGGTATCGTTATCGGTACTTATTCTTCCATCTGCATTGCAACTCCGATTGTAATCGATTTTGAAAAAGAAAAAGAAGACGTGGCAAAACCGGTGGGTGAAATGGTTTAATTGAATAGTGAGATGTAAGTCTTGAGTATAGAGATTAAAAAAAGAAGCCTGATATTAAATCTATCGGGCTTCTTTTTTTAAGTACTTTTGCACCGGAAAAACATTCAAATTCTCAATATACAATGTTAAGCATCTCAATACCCAATACTCATATCTCAATACTATAATTATGTTATTATTCTTAAATCTTGGTGGTGGTG
The DNA here is from genome assembly GCA_025363555.1 of Bacteroidota bacterium. GTDB lineage: Bacteria > Bacteroidota > Bacteroidia > 2-12-FULL-35-15 > 2-12-FULL-35-15 > 2-12-FULL-35-15. Next base: position 67,524 of record JANYDQ010000157.1, read on the forward strand.
AAGTATTCATAGTAGTGCTGGTTGTCATTTTGTTTTTTGGTTCCGATAAACTTCCCGAAATAGCAAAAGGATTGGGAAAAGGCATTCGCCAGATAAACGATGCCAAGGAGCAGATTCAAAACGAAATTCAAAAATCAACTTCTGCCTTCAAAGAAGAAATAAACAAACATACCTCCGATATCCGCACCGAAATAAACGAAGCGGGGCAAAGTATGAAACGGCAAATAGATGAGGCTGCTACTGCTATTAAAGACGAAGGAAAAGTGATTGCGGATACTACAAAGGAGTAAGTTTAGGGCTTTAGTCTGTCTCAAAAGTAAAATAAAATCTTTGAGAATTGCTTAAACAAAGATACAAAATGAATTATTTACTCTTTGTATCTTCTTTTTTCGTTTCCGTTTTCTTTACAACCTTCTTCCCCGCTTTTTTCTTCCCACCTTTTTTCGCTTCTTTTTTTTCTGTTTTTACCGGTTCCTGTTTTTTTTCAGCAACTTGAGCAAAGGTTACATACGACATTAATAATGCCGCTGCAACTAATAAAATTACTTTTTTCATTTTGTTTTTTTTAAACTGTTGGTTAATTATACAATTATAAATACTTATGCTAATCCTGTGCCACTAATTAAAAAGCAATTGGAATGGAGTAAATTAAGCCCGTTCTTTCCCCAAAAAGATAGATACCCCTTAGTATAGTCGCACACATCAAAACAAAACACATTTAAAACAACACCGTTTGTTTTCCAAATACAGCACAGTTTTCGTGGTTCAGCAGCCATTCTTTTCTCCACATGCCTCCGCTATACCCTACCAATTCACCGGTGTTTCCAATCACCCGGTGGCAAGGCACAATAATACAAATGGGATTTTTAGCATTGGCATTGCCTACTGCGCGGTTGGCATTTGCATCACCCATTTGCTTGGCAATATCCAAATAAGATTTGGTTTTTCCATAAGGAATCTTTACCAATTTATCCCACACTTTTTTTCTAAATTCAGTTCCTTCGGGATTAAGTTTTAAATCGAATTCTTTTCGTGAGTTATTAAAATATTCATCTAATTGTTGAATACATTCTTTTAATGAATGATGAATTTTGGTTTTATCCCTGACAGGGTTTAGAACCCTGTCAGGGGTATCTGCTGTAGTTTTTTCAATAAAATTAAGAGTAGTAATACCTTCTTCATTGCCTGTAATTTCAATAGTTCCGATGGGGGAGGAGCAATATGCCTTATGAATGTCCATTGAGTTTTGTTTCGTAAAACCTTGAAGGTTTAAAACCAAAATAAAAATAAGACTTCTAAAAACAATATTTATTTTCAGCAATCAATTTTGCCGAAACGGTTCTTCGTGCATCTACAGAATTAAAAGGGTCCACTTTTGTGAAACGCTTTAGTCCGCTTAACATCATTCGTTGCTCATCACCAGTTGCAAAATAATTCACCGATTCCTTTCCTGATTTATAAATATTATCAGCAGCATCATTCAAATAAACACGCATCATTGCCAGTTGTTCTTTACAGGCTTCTTCACCTCTGATGCTTACTAATTTTTCCACGCGTAGCAAAGTAGATTCGCTCACATACAATTCAATCATCATATCCGAAATGCTCATCAGTACTTCCTGTTCTTTTGCTAATTGCTGCATTAGTTTTTGCACAGCAGCACCTGCTACCATCAATATTGCTTTTTTGAAATTGATGATATAACTTTTTTGTTTAGCAAAAAGTGTATCGTCTGGAGTTTCCATACTTGGAATACTTGTCAGTTCACCAGCAACTTTCTGAGCAGGAGTCATTAAGTCCAATTCCCCTTTCATAGCCCGTTTCAGCATCATATCCATAATCAGCATACGATTGATTTCATTCGTGCCTTCAAATATTCTGTTGATTCGTGCATCACGATATGCTCTGTCCATAGGAGCTTCGGCACTGTATCCCATTCCTCCGTAAATTTGTACACCTTCATCCACCACATAATCCAGTACTTCCGAGCCATGCACTTTTAATATAGCAGCTTCCACAGCAAATTGTTCCACTCCTTTTAATTTTGCCTTTGCTTCATCCATTCCACCTGCTATCAATGTTTTAATAGCATCTTCAATATTCTGACTTGCCCTGTAAATAGCCGATTCGGAAGCATAAATACGAACAGCCTGTTCAGCTAATTTATAACGAATAGCACCATATTTAGAAATAGGTCTCCCGAATTGCTGGCGTTCATTAGCATATTCCACTGCTTTGGTAACCGTTACTTTACTTCCGCCAATGGCAGCCCCTGCAAGCTTTATACGCCCGAGGTTTAAAATATTAACTGCGATTTTAAATCCGTTTTGTCTTTCTGATAAAAGATTTTCTACCGGAACTTTACAATCATTAAAAAATACTTGTCGTGTGGAACTTCCTTTAATTCCCATTTTATGTTCTTCCGGGTTTAATGAAATACCTCCAAACGATTTTTCAACGATAAATGCAGAAAGATTTGCATCATTATCAATTTTTGCAAACACTGTAAATATATCTGCGAACCCGCCATTAGTAATCCACATTTTTTGTCCGTTCAAAATATAATGTTTACCATCAGCAGCAAGCACTGCTTTTGTTTTCCCTGAATTAGCATCTGAACCAGAACTTGGTTCAGTTAGACAATAACACGCTTTCCACTCCCCACTTGCTAACTTGGGAATGTATTTCCCTTTTTGCTCGGCATTACCATAATATAAAATAGGTAAGGTTCCTATTCCTGTATGTGCCGAAATAGCTACTGCGAATGAATGCCCGGCACCCATAATTTCTGTTGCCAGCATAGAAGTAGTAAAATCTTTTCCGAAACCACCGTATTCTTCGGGAACTGAAATGCCTAACAAACCAAGTTCTCCTGCTTTATGCAATAATTCCGGCATTAAACCTTCTTCCTGAGCGTCAATGCGGTCCAGGCTGTTCCAGACATTTTGAGCTAGGAAATCGTGGCACGTTTGTGCAATCATTTGTTGCTCTTCATTCCATTCTTCAGGAATAAAAATATCTTTTGCCTCCGTTTCTTTGATAAGGAATTCTCCTCCTTTGGTTGATGTACTCATAATGTCGGATATTTGATGTTAGATATTGGATGTTAAATTAATTGCTTTCTCAAAGTTGATATTAATGAATTAATCATTCTTTCTTATTTATTAATATTAAGAGTAAATAAGTCTAAATCTTCTTTTGTTATATAAGTAAATTCAAACGCTAAAATCATTTGTGTTTCAAGTTCGAAACAAGAGCCGATCGCAATATTAAGAAATTGTGTAAATTCTTTATTACTATTTCTGCCAGAACCCTCAGTGATATTTGAGGGTATTGAAACTGCAGCTCTATTCATTTGAGAAGTTAAACTATACATTTTGAGGTTGGAAAAGATTTAGTTAATTTACATGTCAATTTTGTTATTTCCATTGCTTCCTGCCAAATCTTTAACTCTCTAAAATTATGCATATCATTCTCTTTTTAATATCCAATATCTAAAATCTAACATCCAGCTAAAGCAATTCAAATACCCCCGCTGCACCTTGTCCTGTCCCTACACACATTGAAACTATTCCGTATTTTTTATTTCTTCTTTTCAATTCATTAAATAGTTGAACAGATAATTTAGCACCTGTGCAACCCAATGGATGTCCCAGCGAAATGGCACCCCCATTAACATTTACAATTTCGGGATTCAAATTTAATTCTCTACAAACAACTAAAGATTGAGATGCAAATGCTTCATTCAATTCTATTAAATCAATTTGATTCAAATTCATTCCTGCTAATTTTAATGCTTTTGGAATCGCGGCAACTGGTCCTATTCCCATTATGCGTGGCGGAACTCCTGCTGCTGCAAAACTTATCATTCGCGCAATTGGTTTCAGATTATTTTCTTTTAAAAACTTTTCTGATACTATCATTACAAATGCTGCTCCATCACTTGTTTGTGAAGAATTACCTGCGGTAACACTTCCTTTCGCATGAAACACAGGTTTTAGTTTTGCAAGCGCATCAAGCGTTGTATCTGCTCTCGGACCTTCATCTGTATCAATAATAAAATCTCTTGTCTTTTTCTTTTCATCAACATCCACATACGTTTCAGTAACTTTTATAGGAACAATTTCTTCTTTGAATTTACCTTCTTTAATTGCTTTAATTGCTTTTTGATGAGAGTTAAATGAAAACGCATCCTGGTCTTCACGGCTTACATTATATTCTGTTGCAACCGCCTCTGCTGTTAAACCCATATTCCAGTAATGGTCAGGGTGAGTCAACGCAATACTCGGGTGGGGAACAATTCTCCAGCCTCCCATCGGAATTAAACTCATACTTTCTGCACCACCTGCAATGATGCAATCTGCCATACCTGAATGTATTTTTGCTGAAGCAATGGAAATAGTTTCTAATCCGGAAGCGCAGTAACGATTCACGGTTACTCCTGCTATTTTATCAGTATTAAATGCCATCAATGAAATTAGACGAGCCATATTTAACCCTTGTTCTGCTTCAGGCATTGCATTCCCGACAATTAAATCATCCACCTTTTCCGGAGCGATATTCGGAACACTTGTCATCAAATGTTTGATAACATCCGAAGCTAAATCATCAGGACGGGTAAAACGAAATCCGCCCCTGTTGGCTTTACCAACTGCTGTACGAAAACCTGCTACTATATATGCGTTCATTTTATTTGGATATTGGATGTTAGATATTGGATATTAAGCAACAACGCTGGCTTTCCTGCAAAAATCAGCCATTCTTTCAGCTTCTTCAATATTCATAGTTATTAATGATGTTGTGATGGATTTATTATTGTTTATTTCAATATGTAAATTATCATATTCTTCTATTATGCTTAAAAAATTAGTGCTAATGTTAGTTTCCGTTTGCACTTCATTATTTGAAAGCATATAGTATTTGTTGCTGAATTTTGGATTACTGTCAAAATCTATTTCTGCTTTAGAAAAGAATTCATTTATTTTATCTTCAAAAGTTTCCGGTCTTATCATTACATGTCCTAAAGACTCTTTTATTTCAAAGTAACAGATGATATAGTTTTCACTATTCGAAGAAGACCTCCCTTTATAATGATGACGAGTTGTTGTTTTTATATGCAATAGGTGCTCATTGCGAACACTATTTTTAAATCTAAAGATATTTAATAAATCTAATTCATCGTAATCCTTCAGAAATTCAAAGCAATTTAATTTCTCCTCAAAATCTTGAATGGTCTCGTTATTACTGCAAATATCCATTTCACCGTTTTTCATAAGCTCAATACCGATAGTTTGGATAGGTCAACTTCATCAGCAGTAAGATTAATGGTATTTAAAACTAACTCCATTTAATTCCTTAATATTTTTCCACCTGATATAATTGACTGTAACCGCTCCAACGTTTTCCTTTCCCCGCATAAACTCAAAAACGCTTCTCTTTCTAAATCCAAAAGATATTGTTCACTTACTAAAGTTGGAGCAGATAAATCACCGCCACACAATACCCAGGCAAGTTTTTGAGAAATCTTTGCATCGTGTTCACTAATATAATTTCCTGTCAACATAGAATTTGCACCCAGGTATGCCAACCCCAGTGCCTGTTTGCCAAGCACACGGATATCTTTACGGTGTGCAGGCATAGTATATCCCGCTTCTGCCAGTTCAATACAATTTAATTTTGCTTCTGCAAGCAAACGATTGATAGAAACTACTACCACATCTTTTCCTTTTCTTAAATATCCCAAATCAAATGCCTCGTAAGCAGAAGTAGAAACTTTTGCCTGCCCGATGGTTAAAAACCCTTCCCTGAAATTATTTAATTCAATATCTCCTTCCTGCAATTCATCGGATAGTCTAACTGCAAACTCTTTTGTTCCACCACCTCCCGGGATTAATCCAACTCCAAATTCTACCAATCCCATATAGGTTTCGGCATGAGCAACCACTCTGTCGGAATGCAAACTCATTTCGCATGCCCCGCCCAATGCAAGATTGTGAGGGGCTACTACAACAGGTATAGAAGAATACCTAACCCGCATCATCGTATTCTGAAATGTTTTTATGGCATAATTCAACTCATCATATTCCTGTTCCACCGCCATCATAAATATCATTGCTACATTGGCCCCTGCACTGAAATTAGCTCCTTCGTTGGAGATAACCAAACCTCTGAAATCTTTTTCTGCTATTTCAATTGCTTTATTTATTCCTTCAATTACTTCCGCACCTATAGAATTCATTTTGGTATTCCATTCTATGTTCACTATTCCATCACCAATATCAGTAAGTGTTGCACCGCTGTTTTTCCACACGGTTTTATTTCCCCTGATGTTATCCAGCAAAATAAAGGATTCTGTTCCTGGAATAGTTTTATACGATTTAGTTGGAATATCATAATACTTTTTATTACCGTTTTCTACTTTATAAAAAGTAGTTGCACCACTCGCAAGCATATCATAAATCCATTGCGCAGGTTTATTTCCTGCTCCTTCCATAGCCTTCACCGTTTCGCCAACACCTAATGCATCCCATGTTTCAAACGGACCTAATTCCCATGCAAAACCAGCATTCATTGCTGAATCTATTTTATATAATTCATCTGTAATTTCAGGTATTCGACTACTTACATAAGCAAACAAACCATAAAACGATGCGCGATAAAATTCACCTGCCTTGTCTGTTCCGGCAAGCAACACTTTCATCCTGTCTTTTAAGTTATCTATTGACTTGGTTATTTCAAGTGTAGCGAATTTTGCCTTTACAGATGGCTTATATTCCAATGTTTTTAAATCAAGCGAATGTATTTCACTCTTCCCCTCTTTGCCTTTTACTTTCTTAAAAAACCCTTGTTCGGTTTTACTTCCCAGCCACTTATTTTCCACCATCTTTGCAACAAAGCCAGGAATTTTAAATGATTCTATGGCTTCATCATTCGGGCAACTTTGTGCAACCCCATTAGCCACATGCACCAATGTATCCAACCCCACCACATCACAAGTACGGAAGGTAGCCGACTTAGGACGACCCAACACAGGACCTGTTAATTTATCCACTTCATCAATGGTTAATCCCATTTTTTCTACTAAATGAAATAAACTCATGATACCGAATACTCCTATTCTATTGGCAATAAAAGCTGGAGTATCTTTACACAACACCGTAGTTTTGCCAAGAAATAATTCTCCGTAGTGCATCAAAAAGTCCACTACTTCAGGAGATGTTTTGGGAGTAGGAATGATTTCTAATAACCTTAAATATCTTGGTGGATTAAAAAAGTGTGAACCGCAAAAATGTTTTTGAAAATCTTCGCTTCGTCCTTCATCCATCAGGTGAATAGGTATTCCCGAAGTGTTTGAAGTAATTAATGTTCCCGGCTTTCGATACAATTCCACCTTTTCAAACACCTGTTTTTTAATATCCAATCTCTCAATCACCACCTCGATTATCCAGTCGCAGGTGGCAATGTCTTTCATGTTATCATCAAAGTTTCCGGTAATAATTCTCTTCGAAAATGATTTACGATAAATAGGGGAGGGGTTTGATTTCAGAGCAAATGCAAGTGCATCGTCCACTATTTTATTTCTCGATTTCTTATCTGTACCCGCATCTTTAGGAACAATATCAAGCAGGATAACTTCCACCCCAATGTTTGCAAAATGGCAGGCAATGCGACTTCCCATAACTCCTGAACCAAGTACCGCAATTTTTTTTATACTTCGTGCACTCATAACTAGTTGAATTTTTTAAAAAGAAAAACTACCTGGCAATAACAAATTTGTCGTTTTGCAAAGTAAGTAATAACCATGGACGTTTTAATCTGACCATACTTAGAAGGGTTAGCGGGTGTCCTTTTTTACCTACTATTTCTTCATCAAAAATTTCGGAGGGTATCTTTAATTCCATATCATCGTTTATTTTCGAAAATTCTATTAGTGTGATAGGAATAGGATATTCCGGATCTACTCTTAGTCTTTTAAGATAAGTAGAATCGAAAAATAATTTAACAGGGAAGGTTTCGGGCAAAGGTTTAGCAACTGTTATTTTCCCTTCTTTATAATTATAAAATTTTATGGTCTGTTCTTTCCAATCGTTTTTAAACCATCCGTCCACTGCTATTAAGGATTCCCCGGTGGCAAGTGTCCATACCTTTACGTCCATATTCAGTTCATTGCGCACGCAGCACAAAAGTCTGTTTTTTTCGTTTTCTGAAACGATATGAAACCGAGGGTCTTTTTCGGTAAATGTTCTTTTTTGTTCATCAAAATTAGCTACCATTTTTGTTCTTTCTCTCACTGGAAAAGAATCTGCCTCTGCAAAATTTAATTCCTTTATGGTAGTAAATACTGTGTCGGGAAGCAAAAGAAAAAAATCAATAACTGTTTGAGGTTGTTGCGCATTGGCAATAGGAGCAGGAAAAAGAAAAGAAACGAAAATGAATAAAACGAATAGAATTTGTCTCATAAATTTAGTTGAAACTAATGAAATAGTATCGGAGCAAATGTAATTATTTTATTGAGATAATATAATTGGTCTGAAAAAAAACAAAATAAGAGTTGTGAACAACCCCCGAAAACGAAATAAGAATTATAACCTGGTTACTTTTTTTGCAACAAGGCAGAAGAATTATACACATTTACAGTTCTGAAAGCTGCATTGGTATTTATCATGGTTTTTATTTCAGATACTTCTGCTTTTAACTGCGTGATGCTGCTTTTTTGTTCTTCTATTAGTTTTTGCTGTTCTTTTATTGCTTCCAGTAAAATGGGTGCAAGGCGGGTGTAATCAACCGTTTTGTAACCTTTATCATCTGTAAAAACCAATTCGGGATACACCTTTTCCAATTCCTGGGCAATCACCCCTATTTGTTTTTTATTTGTAAAATTCTTTTCCGGGAACTCCTCTTTTCTCCAATCATAACTAACACCCGATAGTTTCATTATATTATCTAAACAATTGGGTAATGTTTTAATGTTCTTTTTATACCTGATGTCTGAACAAACCAGCAAACCGCAACTTGCCGTTACCGTCCCGGTAAACAATCCGTTTCCCACCACATTTAATTCTGCTGTTGGGGTAGTGGTTCCTATTCCCACAAATACTTTATCCGCACCAGTACCACCCAGCACCATGGCATTACTGATGTTAACTGTTGCATTTTTACCAATAGCAATAGCATTGTTCAGTACCGTAGCCACTCCCTGCCCTGCCTGAAACCCAACAAAAACATTGTAAAACCCGCTTACATTCGAAAAGGTGGTGGTGGTCGAATTATATCCTGCCCATTTACCAATGGCTACGTTATAGCTTCCAATGGTATTCACAAATAGTGACTGAAAACCATAAGAGCAGTTTCCCTGACCTGATGAATTAGCATCCATTGCCTGAACACCACATGCGGTATTAGATGTACCGGAATTAGTGAGTCGTAAAGCCCTGGTACCTATCGCGGTGTTGCTGCTGCTGCCGCTGTTCGACATCAAAGCCAGGTAACCTACAGCAGTATTATTAGTTCCGGTGGTATTGCCCTGAAGTGCACTATGTCCCACCGCCACATTTAATGCTCCCCCCGTATTGTTTGCCATCGCATTATAACCTATTGCAGTATTAAATACTCCTGTAGTATTACTTAATAATGAGTTCATACCGTTAGCGGTATTCATTAAGCCGGTGGTATTTTGTAACAACGATGCATACCCGGTAGCAGTGTTATAATATCCGGTGGTGTTCGCATACATGGAAGAGTCACCAATAGCTGTGTTTTCACTTCCGGTAGCATTGGTATAAAGTGCATTTGCTCCGTTTGCCACATTACTTACTGCAGTGGTTGATGAATACAATGAATTATAGCCGCTTGCTGTATTATTGCTTCCGCTGATACTGGAAAACATTGCATTAAATCCATTTGCTGTATTATTATTACCAGCGAATGATGTATCTGAAAATAATGCATATGCTCCGTTTGCAACATTACCACTTGGACCTCTTGGTTGTGTTACAATACCGTAAAAAGCATGAAAACCATTCGCAACATTATTACTTCCCGAAACAATATTATATGCCGCTTCAAAACCTGTTGCAGTGTTACTATTTCCTGTAATATTATTAAATAAAGAACCTCTGCCTGTGGCAGTATTATCAAAACCCGTTTGATTGGATAACATTGCAGAAACACCCATTGCAGTATTGTTCGCCCCGGTGGTATTTACTTTCAAAGAGTTTGCTCCCAAGGCGGTATTATTAGACCCAAAAGTATTTGCAGCAAGTGACGAGTTCCCAATAGCTGTATTATTACTTGCAGTAGTTGCTGTCATCAGGGCTTTTGCTCCCATTGCAGTATTTCCTGCTCCAGTGGAGAGGGCTGCCAATGCACTGTTTCCAAAACTGGCATTCATATCAGCAGGGTCCAGCAATCCTATTCTTCCCGATGTATGATTATTTACCCTGAACACCATTGCCACACTATCCAGTGTTCCTAAAAAGTTGGTGGTAGATACCGTGGCTGCATTTCCTGTTATTGCCCAACCCGACATTGCGGCAGAACTCATATAGTTCCAAATGGGCACCGTGGTAAGGCTGGTGTTATAATAAAACCCCTGTGCTCCGTCAGTCTGGTATATCAGCAATCCCTGCGCTGCTGCGGGCAATGGGTTCAGTGCTGTTTTTTCAGCCGATGTCATTCGCGGTATCAATAAGCCCTTTTTGGTAGCAAGTGCAGCCACATCCACATCCAGCATGGCAGAACTGTTGGGCAATGCCCCGGTGCTG
>JANYDQ010000193.1 GCA_025363555.1 Bacteroidota bacterium
TCCGAACGAAGTGAGGAATCTCAAAAAATTAGTCGGTTAGTAGTGTTAATAATATATAATAATATGAATTATGCAACTTATTTTAAAAATAATACAACCCCCATTTCCTAACACAACTGCACCTTTGTACCGAAAAATAAATGTAAAATCTAAAAACAAAAAAAATGAATTTAAAAAACAAAATTACAGCAATTACCGCAGTTTTATTCTTAACAATAATAAGCATATCAACGGCACAAAAATCATCAACCGATGTGGACAACCGCGAAAAATTGCAATTCGGATTTAAAGTAGGAGCTGATTACTCTAACGTATATGATGCAAGCGGTGAAGAATTTAAAGCCGATCCGAAATTTGGCGCAGCAGGTGGTATATTCCTGCGCATTCCTTTTGGCAAATATTTCGGCATTCAGCCGGAAGCTGTTATTTCTCAAAAAGGATTTAAAGGTAGAGGTACGTTGTTTTTAGACACATATACTTTTACCCGCACCACTACTTACCTGGACGTTCCTTTATTATTCGAACTCAAACCGTCAGAGTTTTTTACTTTGGTGGTAGGTCCGCAGTTTTCCTACCTGCTTAATCAGCGCGACCAGTTTACCAGTTCGGCAAACAGCTATTACCAGGAACTGGAATTTGAACACTCCAGCATTCGTAAAAACATATTTGGCGCTGTGGGCGGTTTCGAAATTAATTTAAAACACATTGTGTTAGGTGCCCGTGTAGGCATAGACCTTCAAAACAATAACGGGGATGGAACATCAACCACGCCACGGTATAAAAATGTTTGTTTCCAGGGAACAATAGGGTATTCGTTTTACAGGTAATAATTTTTAAACATTAACATTAAACCCTGCTGCCGGGCTGCACTGCCCGGCAGTTTTTTTATCTGTAGCAATAAAAATATAAGTGTACTAATATAAGAAGGATAACGTTCTTCTTTGTAACTTGAAATTTTAAAAGAAAATAAATAATAAATAATAAATTATAATAAAATGTAAACAATAGTATTAACCCTTAAAAAAAACACCTCATGATGAACTATGACTACACCATACGCCCCTTGCATATACTCCTTGCAGATGATGATGAAGATGACCGCCTTCTATTTAAGGAAGCATTTCGGGAACTAAGAATAAAAACCGAAGTAAAAACGGTGAACGATGGTGATGAACTGATGGATTACCTGAAGGATGAAAACAGTTCGTTGCCCAATGTTCTTTTCCTGGACATCAACATGCCCGGAAAAAACGGGATAGATTGCCTGGACGAAATAAGAAAATCCCGAAAACTGAAACACCTGCCCGTGGCAATGTATTCCACTTCGTCTTCTAAAAAAGACATAGAAACCACCCTGCTGAAAGGTGCCGATATTTACATAACCAAACCCAACGATTTTGAAAGTTTAAAAAGAGTATTGAACCATGTAGCCCTTATTAACTGGCAGTACAGGGAGGGTGCTTTAAATAAAGAATTTTTTTTGCTAAGTGTGTAATCGTTATAAATAAAACCATTCATCTCCACCAAAAACGTCTTATATTTATCAAAAAAATAAAAATGAAAGACACAAAAATTTACAGCACCATTGCCAAAACACCTACCGGCATTCCCGGCTTTGATGATATTACTTTGGGCGGGTTGCCCAAAAACCGTCCTACGCTTTTGCTGGGCAATGCAGGCAGCGGAAAAACAATTTTTGCACTTGAGTTTTTGGTGAACGGGATAAATAAGTTTTCCGAAAAAGGAATTTTTATTTCTTTTGAAGAAAGATTAACAGAACTCGTTGATAATTTTTGTCGCCCCGCTGTCACACTGAGCCTGTAGAAGTGCCCACGCAACAAAAAAGGATTTCCGCTACAATCCCTCACGCTGCGCTTCCTGAAATTTCGCAGGTAATGTACTTCATCGGTTCGAAGAGGCTAAAATGGCTACCTCCTCCCCTATCAGGCTGCCAATGGCAATACCCATTCCGCCCATGCGAACGGCACAAAACACATTGTTGCTTACCGCCCTCACAATGCTTTTCTTTTGAGGACCCACCCCCATAATGCCGCTCCAGCGCATATCTATGAGATAATTCACGTTTGGCAAAATCATGGTTTGCAACATATCTTCCAGCCGGGTTTGCACCAGTTGGGTTAAGCCAAACTCGGTGGTTTCTTCGGTTATAAAATCAAGGTTTCTTCCCCCGCCCAGCAACACCCGGTTTCCTACATTGCGGAAATAATAATATCCCGAATCGTAATGAAAAGTGCCTTTTAGTTTTAAATTTTTAATGGGGTGGGTAATCAGCACCTGTGCCCGTGCCGGTTGAACTTCATCATTTGGCAATAACTGTTTGGCAAACCCATTGGTGGCTACTATGGCTTGTTTGCAGGAAACATGAATTCCGTTTTTAGAAACAATAACCACTTTATTTCCATCATCTTTCAGTTCCGATACTTCAAAACCATTTATAATTTCAATACCCGAATTGCGAACCTTGGCAATTAAAGCAATCATCATTTTGCCGGTGTCAATCTGGCTTTCGGCAGAATTGACTATCAGGTGCTTTATTTTTTTGAACCCAAAACCTTTAATGGCACCATCAGCGTTTTTAAAAACATCTTTTTTCCCGATAATGGAAGAAATAGCAGCATTAAGGTAATCCAGCTTTTCGCTGCATTTTTCAAATTCTGCTTTCAAATCAAAAACTTCGTATCCACCCTTGTTTTGAAAATCAATGGCTCCATCGCCCAAATTTTTTCGCAATCTCAATAACCCTTTCCATCTTTTTTCCACCAATGAAAAAACTTCCTCCTCCGAATGTGTTTTTAAATCTTCCAACAGTTCGGACGCACTCCCAAAACAGGCAAAACCGGCATTTTTAGAACTCGCCCCCATTGGAAACATTCCGCGCTCGAGAACAATTATTTTTAATTTTTTGTTCTTTTTTTTTAAATACAAGGCTGCATTCAAACCAACTATTCCGCTGCCAATAATAACAATATCTGTTTTATTAAAATAGCTGTTTTTTTCCCAAAAGCTTAAACTCATCTTTTTTTGTCAAAGTAGTTAATATTCTTTAACAGCGGTAAAATTAATTATTAATTTAAACATCAAAAATTGAAACTTTTTTTGCTGAATTACGAATAACTGTTAAAAGGGTATATTTTATTATTGAAATAGACAAAAAATCTTTTTATTTTTACGATATTCGCGTTCTTTTTTAAAAACGCACAAAAAAAGAGGTAAAAAGCAGTTAAAAAAGGCAGGATAATTTTCAGGTATGATAAAATTGGGCATCACATATAGTTCTTATAAAGGAACTTATTTTAATAAAATCATTCAATTGTTTTTTGTTTTGGTTATTGCTGTGTTCAGCGGTCAGAAAGCACAAGCCCAGTTTAAATGTGTGATAAACGGAACAGTAAGCAATGGCAAAAGCAGGTTAGAGCTCGCTGTGGTTACCTTGTATAAAGGCAAATCTGTAGTTCAGCAAATTTCAACCAGTTCAAATGGGAAATTCAATTTTAATTTAGAACCCAATAGCGAATACACTATTTCCCTTACCAGGCCCGGGTACATTACAAAGAAAATAATGTATACCACTATGGGCATCTCGGCAGAAACTGCCAAAAATTTCAGTAAAACATTTTATCCGGAAGTAGATTTGTTTGAAATGCCGAAAGACCCTGCTTTAGCAGCACAAATAAATGCTATAGTAACTCAACCGGTAGGAAAACTATATTACGACCCTACAAAGGATGATATTATTAATGATGAAGCCTACGCGGCATCTATGCAAAATGCCTTGGCTAATTTAAGAAGACTGCAGGAAGAAGCACTGAAAAAAGCAGAAGCAGACAACCAAAGATACAAAGATGCACTGGCAAAGGGAGATGCAGCTATGGTAAAAAGAGACTGGGCGAATGCAAAAACAGCTTATACTGAAGCGTCTTCAATAAAAACATTTGAACAATATCCAAAAGATAAAATAGCCGAATGCGACAGGGAACTTGCCGCAGCAGGCAAAGAAGCAGAGATGGATGCTAAGTACAAAGCAGCAATTGCAAAAGGCGATGGTGCTTTTGGCACAAAAGAGTATACAAACGCGAAATCAGCTTACAATGAAGCGTTGGGAATAAAACCATCTGAAAAATATCCGAAAGAGAAACTGGCTGAAATAGATAAGTTACTTGGTAATGCTGCAAAAAATGCAGAAATGGAAGCCAAATATAAAGCTGCTATAGATAAAGGAGATGCTGCCATGGGTACCAAAGATTATACGGCTGCCAAAGCGGCTTATACGGAAGCATTGGGAATAAAAGCAAAAGAAAAATACCCCACAGATAAGCTTGCTGAAATAGATAAAATTCTGGGAGACCTTGCCAACAAAGATAAAACGGAGAAAGCATTGACTGAAAAATACAATGCACTGATTGCTAAAGCAGATAAAGCACTGGCAGAAAAAAAGTACCTGGATGCCAAAAGCGGTTACACAGATGCGCTAACGTTGAAACCAAACGAACAATATCCGAAAGATAAATTAGCAGAAGTAAACGCACTGATAGAAAAAGATGCAGGTTTAAAACAACTGGAAGAAAAATATAATGCTGCTATTGCAAAGGGAGATAAAGCACTTGGAGCAAAAACGTATGCTGAAGCCAAAACTGCTTATAACGAAGCGTTGACTTATAAACCGACTGAACAATATCCGAAAGATAAGCTTGCCGAAATTGATGCCCTTCTTGCGAAGGAATTAGGTGCAAAACAACTGGATGAAAGTTATAAAGCTGCAATTGCTAAAGGCGATGCAGCCATGGCAGCAAAAAGATATGACGATGCAAAATCAGGTTATAATGAAGCGTTGGCATTGAAGGCAAATGAGAAATATCCGAAAGATAAACTGGCTGAAATAGACAAGTTGCTGGCTGCTGAAATGAGCGCAAAAGAGTTGAACGATAAGTACAATGCTGCAATTGATAAGGCAGATGCTGCATTTGGCAAACAGGATTATACTGCCGCCAAAGCCGGATATAATGAGGCATTGGGTTTGAAGCCTGCTGAAAGTTACCCAAAAACAAAACTTGCTGCAATAGATAAAATACTTGCCGACCTGGCTGCTGATAAAGCATTGACCGAAAAATACAATGCCTTGGTTGCAAAGGCAGATAAATCGCTGGCAGATAAAAAATATACAGATGCTAAAGGAACCTATAATGAGGCGTTGGCTTTGAAACCTAATGAACAATACCCAAAAGATAAGATTACTGAAATTGATGCCATCCTTGCCAAGCAATTGGGAGAAAAACAACTGGAAGAAAACTACAAAGCTGCAATTGCAAAAGGAGATAAAGCACTTGCTGCTAAAGATTATGCCACAGCAAAAACGGGTTATACCGATGCATTAGGTTTAAAACCCACTGAGCAATACCCGAAAGACAAATTAGCAGAAGTGGAAGCTCTCCTCGCAAAAGAATTAGCAGATAAACAATTAGAAGAACGATATAAAACTGCAATTACAAAAGCAGATGCAGCTTTCGGTTCGAAAGATTATTCTACCGCAAAAGCTACGTATAATGAAGCATTAGGTATAAAACCAAATGAAAAATATCCAACAGATAAAATTGCTGAGATAGACCGCTTATTGGCTGCTGAAATGAGTGCAAAAGAACTGGACGAAAAATATAAATCAGCCATTGAAAAAGCAGATGCTGCATTTGCAATTAAAGATTATACTACTGCAAAATCAGGATACAGCGAAGCTTTAGGATTTAAACCTGCGGAAAAATATCCGAAAGATAAAATTGCAGAGATTAATAAAATTTTGGGAGACCTGGATGCAGAAAAAGAATTGAATGCTAACTACAACGCTGCTATTGCAAAAGCGGACATGGCTCTTACTGCAAAATCGTATGCAGCAGCTAAAGGAAGTTATAACGAAGCTCTTGCATTGAAACCAAAAGAACAATATCCGAAAGATAAAATAGCAGAGATAGATGCTCTGCTTGCAAAGGAATCTTCAGACAAACAACTGGAAGAAAATTACAAGGCAGCAATTTTGAGAGGCGATGTGGCTATGTCGGCAAAAAATTATGAATCTGCTAAATCAGGGTATAGTGATGCGTTAGGATTAAAACCAAATGAGCAATATCCGAAAGATAAATTGGCTGAATTGGAAAAACTGATTGCAAACGCTCAACAGGAAAAAGAAATAAACGACAGATATAATGCTGCCGTTGCAAAAGCAGATGCAGCTTTCGGTTCGCAGGAATATCAAAATGCAAAAACAGAATATAATAATGCATTAGGAATTAAACCAACGGAACAATATCCAAAAACTAAACTGGCTGAAATTGACAGGATACTGGCAGACCTTGCCGCAAAAGAAAAAGAAGAGAAAGAGAGCAATGAAAAATACAATGCTTTGATTACAAAAGCTGATAATTTGTTCGGGGCAAAATCTTACTTGCAAGCAAAAGATGTGTATAATCAGGCACTAACGGTAAAATCAACGGAACAATATCCTAAAGATAAGATTGCTGAAATAGATACTATTATTGCAAATGAAGCGGCAGATAAACAAAAGGAAGAATATTACAAAGTTGCTATTGCAAGAGGTGATGCTGCGTTTACTTCGAAAGATTATTTGAATGCAAAAGTTGATTTTATAAGTGCATCGGGTTATAAACCAAATGAGCAATACCCGAAAGACAAAATTGCTGCCATAGATGTGATACTTGCAAAAGAACTGGAAGCGAAAAAACTGGAGGCTGATTATAAAAAAGCCATTGGCATTGGTAATATTGCGTTTAATTCTTCTGATTATGAAAATGCTAAAATTGCTTTTAACCAGGCAATCTCCCTTAAACCAAATGAGCAATACCCAAAAGATCAGTTAGCCAAAATTGAAAAGATACTGGCTGATTTGAATAGGGAAAAATTAATGAAAGAAAAGTACGATGCTGCCATTGCAAAAGGTGATGCTGCCTATTCTACTAAAGAGTATGCAAATGCAATTTCGGCTTACAAAGAAGCTCAAACTTATAAACCGAATGAGCCTTATCCGGGTTCCAGGATTTCAGATATTTACAGGATTTTGGATGCACTTGCCCGTTTAAAAGAAAAAGACGACCGGTACAATAGCACTATTGCCATTGCCGATAAATTATTTGCTGCAAAAGATTATCAGAAAGCAAGAGGAATTTATTCTGATGCTCTTATTATTAAATCTTCAGAGCAATATCCTAAAGATAAGATGGCAGAAATTGATGTGTTATTAAAAAGAAAAAATACAATAGTAGCTCCGGTTGCGGTTAAAAAAGAAGAAAACAAAAACGACCTGGCTCAAAAATATCCTGAAGGCTTAACAGAAGAATATGCCACTGAATTAAATGCAAGTCTTGTAAAAAGAATTGTTGTAAAAGGTAATGAAGGACATTTGTATATTCAAAAAACAACCAAGTTCGGTCCCATTTACTGGACCAGAGATGGAGTGCCGATTACCGAACAGGAGTTTATTAAAAAGACGGAGCAATAATACTTTTATTTGTAACCGAACAAAAATCTGCAAATGTTAAATGACACAAATAATAAGCTATTACTGGTTCTAATAGGGCTTTATTTATTTACAGAAAATTCCTTTTCTCAAACCTATTATTCTAATAAAGAATCTTCCTCTTTTGGGTTTACAGTTGGTTTAACCAGTTCGGATATATACAGGGATACAATTAAATATGAATCAGGAATTTTTTTTAACGCAGGATTTGTTTACACCTTGGCGGTAACCGGAAAAGCGAATATAGGAATTGAAATTTTGTATTCCGGAAAAGCCGTAAAAAGAAGTAAACCAATTGTAAAATATCGTTTTGGTTTTGTTGATATTCCTTTTTATTATCAACTAAAATTGAGCGATAATTTTAAGTTGAATGCAGGTATCCAGTATTCAAAATTTATTTTATCTCAATACGATACTTTAGATGGTGGCAATTCTGCAGGAGTCCATACAGAACATTTAAAAACAAAAATGGATGATGACGTTGGGTTGTTGGCGGGGTTAGAATTTGGTGTTTCAAAAAATTTATTTGTATCTGCCAGATATACACTTTCTTCTAAATCTTTTTTAGAAAAAAACAGCGCTTATTTCGGAGTTTTCCAATTATCCTTTAAATATGTTGTATTTAGAGGGTACAAACAACTTTTTAATAAAAAGCAGGAAACAGCGGCAACTTTTTAAGCTCTTGCAAGAGAGGGCATTTTTTTTTGTGCAAAATAAAATGCTCCAAACATTACTCCATTATAAAATAAATCTCCAAGCAAAGTAGGCGAAAAGAAAGGAATTCCCAGAATGTAAGTTTGAACTAACCCCGGTGAACCTGAAGTAGAGTGGTATTCTGCCCAAACTCCGAAATTGGTGATGATAAAAAATAATATAGAAGAACTAAAGGAACCAAAGGCAATTGATAAAACAGATATTTTGTTTCGTATCATTAACCCTATGAAAGAGGTTAAAACAAAACCAATATAAACATAAATCATAGTATTGTGATGCCCTGTTCCGTTAATTATCTCCATTGCTCCATCACTTAAACACATTGCTAATAAAGGAATAATAAAGGCTAATCTTTTATCAGTAAAATAAACTCCGCCAAACAAAGCCATTGCAGCTATTGGTGTAAAGTTAGGAATATGAGGTAACAACCGACTTGCAGCAGCAAGTACAATAGCAGACAATACAAAGACAAAACGTGGTGTAAAGATTTTAGTTTTCATTGATTATTTTATTTGGAGCGCAAATGTAGTTTATTTTTAATTATCAGGTAAATGTTCTTTCAATTTTTTGAGCATACGGTCAGATAATGGATCAGAAGATATTCCATACCCGTTTACAATCATCCCTTTTGTTTTACCATCTGTAGATTGAATTGCGTAAACAACTGATTCGTCAGCAGGGTCGGTGTTCCCTTCAAAGCGATAATGTTCGGTAATTTCGAAATGTTCAGGATGCAAAACGAGTTCTAATCCGGAACACTCGATACTATCTGTGCAAAGTTTAAACTCATAAGTGTAGCCCCGGATTGTTAAATCATTAACCGCTTCGGATAAGGTGGTGTAGCTATACATTTTCATTTGAATATTTATGAATAAAATCCCGGATAAGAATTCCTGGGTTCTTTTATTTTTTCATCAACAAAGATAGTAATTTGAATGTAGAGAAAAATAAATAAGGTAATAAAGTTTAACTTTTATACTTATGGATTATTTCTACTAAGGTTAAAAAATGGTACCCATAAAAGACCTCTTAGAATAGAAAAAATTACACCTTTTTTATTACCTCGCAGTAGTCGCAAAGTTAACGGGACGAAAAAAAGAAACAATAGTTAAGGAAAAGCCACATTCAGTTCAAATTGGAAATGATGTATATTATTTACTAAATAATAACACTACTAACCGACAAAAAATTAATTAATAAAAAGAGATTCCTCACTTCGTTCGGAATGACAAGCATTGTATGAGATTTAGGGCGAGGGGGAGGTCGGGGCTTCGCCCCG
>JANYDQ010000265.1 GCA_025363555.1 Bacteroidota bacterium
AGTTTATACTCAACACCTGGATTCGGTTCGGGTGATTGACTCTACGGTGAATGCTCCTGTGCAAATTATTACCTACACCGATTCGGTAAATAATCCCGGGGTAGGAGTAGATACCATGACGGTATGGCCCGCATACTATACTAATTATTTATACACTGCTCAAGGTGTAGCTTACGATTCAACGTTGGTAACTCCAGACAGTACATTAAATGAGCATTATAACAACTGGTACACTAAATTTCCCCAGGTAATTCGTTATGAATTGGCTCGGTTTATTACTCCGTACGGAAATCAATTAAGCCTTGGAAGCGGCTTCACCTGGACATTTGATGTGAGTGATTACCGTACTTTGCTTGCCGACAGCGTACACCTGAATGCAGGAAACTGGCAGGAATTACTGGATGTTAAATTTTTATTAATAAAAGGAATCCCTCCCAGGGACCCTGTTGCAGTGAAAAATTTATGGAACGGAGGATTTGATTACGGCAACCCGGCAGACAGTATTAACCACCTTGCCGCTATTAATTTTTCTACCGGAATAAACGGAGGTACAAGCCGCTGGAAATCTCGTATTACCGGGCATGGAATGGATACGCCAAACAACTGTTCTGAATTTTGTGCAAAAACACATTACTTTAAAGTAAATGGTGTACAGCAGTTTTCAAAATCCGTGTGGAGAGATAATTGTGATGTAAACCCACTTTATCCGCAGGGAGGAACATGGGTATATAGCCGGGCTAACTGGTGCCCGGGTGCCGAAGTGTGGACGTACGATTGGGAACTTACTCCTTATGCACCTCCGGGAAGTACTGTTAGTTTAAGTCACGGTGTGGACCCTTATACACATACCGGGGGATGGGATTATTTTCAGATAGAAGACCAGCTGGTAACTTACGGACCTCCTAATTTTACTCTTGATGCAGCTGTTGAAGATATTCTTTCGCCAAGCACCGACCAGATGTGGCAACGGATGAATCCTGTTTGTACCAATCCAACTATTAAAATAAAAAATACAGGTTCCACTCCATTAACTTCGTTGGATATAACGTATGGTTTGGTTGGTGGAACTTTGTCCATTTATCATTGGACAGGTAATTTAAAATTTACAGAAACCGCTACGGTAACCCTTGGCACATTTGCCTGGGCAGCTGGTGCATCAAATTTTACGGCTACGGTAAGTAATCCTAATGGAGGCACCGACCAGTATGCCAGCAACAATACAAAACTTTCGCACTTTACTTATCCGCAAGTGATGCCATCACAATTTGTAATTGTATTAAAAACAAATAATTTTCCGCAGGATAACGCTTATACATTAAAAGATGATGCCGGGAATACCATTGCTTCCCGCAACGGAATGGCAGCAAATACTATTTACAACGACACGTTAAACCTTGCCAACGGCTGTTACACTTTTGAGCTAACCGACAATGCAGCCGGCAATGGTGGAGGTGGAGGTGATGGTTTATCGTGGTGGGCAAATACTGCGCAAGGTGCAGGTTACCTTCACTTCAATAAAGTGGTGCCAAATGTAACGTTCAGAAACTTTGGTCCCGACTTTGGCGCAAAAATATATCAGCAGTTTACGGTGGGATTAACAAACGGCATTAGCGATTATATTTTTACTGATAAAGCAAAGTTAAATGTATATCCAAACCCTACAGACGGGCATGTATATATCAATATTGATTTAGCGGTTCGTAAAGACGGGCAGGTGGAAATATTTGATATGCTGGGTAAAAAGGTATATAATTATGAATTCAAAAACCTGACTGCCGAAAGCATTGAAGCAGATTTATCTCATCTTCAAAAAGGAGTTTATACCGTTACCCTACGTTCGGGCGATGAATTTATTTCTAAAAAATTAATACTTCAGTAAGAAGAAAAACAAAAGCACTAATCCCTTTCAGTTCTTCTACCAAAGAATTGAAAGGGGTTTTTATTAATAGACATTATATAGATTAAGAAACGTATGACAATCTGGTACTTCACACCTTGGCACCCCTCCCCTTTTTCAAGGGGAGGGGACGGGGGAGAGGTCAAGAAAACTATAAAAAACCCCTTTCCTAAATAATGTCTAATACAAAGTTGTAAATGCAAAAAACAGTTTATTTCTTTTTTATTTTAATGGTTATCTCTTCCTGTTCCTCCGAAGAAAAAAAAGAAACCCGCACCGTTTTTAAATACAATGAAATGGGTTCGGTAACTTCCCTGGACCCCGCTGCCGCTGTTAGTTTCGAAAACACTGCCGTGGTCAATCAGTTATACAATGGCTTGGTGCAAATCAATGATTCATTGCGAACAGAGCCTTCCATTGCCAAATCGTGGACCATCTCAACCGATGAACTGACCTACACTTTTCAGTTACGCAACGATGTTTTTTTTCATAACAACCCCTGCTTTGCTGGCGGAAAAGGAAGAAAAGTAATTGCACAAGATTTTGTTTTTAGTTTCAACCGCTTGTTTGACGCTAAGGTTTCCAGCGCAGCCAGCTTGCTTACCTACGTGGACAATGAAAATAAAAAAGCATTTGAAGCCATCAACGATTCTACTTTTTTAATTCACCTGAAAAAACCTTTTGTTCCCTTTCTTGGAATATTGACAATGAAATATTTTTCAGTAATTCCTCACGAAGCAATTACTTTTTATGCAGACGATTTCAGGATTAACCCTGTGGGCACCGGTCCCTTCCAATTTAAAATCTGGGAAGAAGGTTCAAAATTGGTATTGCTCAAAAATCAAAATTATTTTGAATACGATGGAACAAACCATTTGCCTTATTTAGATGCTGTTTCCGTTTCTTTTATCAAAGACCGCGAAACTTCTTTTCTTAATTTCCTCAAAGGCACAACCGATATGGTTTCGGGCATTGATGCCATTAATACCGATGAAGTATTGACTACCGAAGGAATTATTAATGACCAATACAAAAATAAATTTCGAATGCAAACCGCCCCTTTTTTAAAAACCGATTATTTAGGTTTTGTGGTGGATGAAAATTTGCCCATCGTAAAAAATTCTCCCCTAAAACTAAAAGCCCTCCGCCAGGCTATTAACTATGGCTTTGACAGAAAAAAAATGGTACAGTATTTACGAAAAAACCTGGGTATCCCTGCCACAGCTGGTTTTATACCGCCCGGCTTACCTTCTTATAATGCCTCCCTCGTAAAAGGATACGAATACAATCCCGACAAAGTAAGAACATTATTAATCCAGGCAGGCTTTCCAAACGGAAAAGGACTGCCTGAAATTTCGCTCGCCACCAGCCAGCAGTACCTGGAACTGGCAGAATACATTCAATCCCAGTTAAGCGAATTTGGCATTCTCATGAAAATAGATGTTCAAAAACCTGCAGTGCTTTCAGAAAATGCTGCCAATTCAAACATTAATTTTTTCCGCAAATCGTGGGTTGCCGATTATGCCGATGAAGAAAATTTCCTCTCCCTCTTTTATTCTAAAAACCAAAGCCCCAAAGGATTTAACTACACACATTATTTTAATCCGGATTTTGATGAGTTATATAAAAAATCGCAGGAGGAATTGAATGATTCGGTTCGCTATATCGAATATAGGGAAATGGATAAGTTATTAATTGAAGATGCCCCTATTGTGCCTTTGTATTATGATGAAGTGGTGAGGCTGGAGCAAAATAACATAAGCGGGTTGACGCTGAATCCGATGAATTTGCTGGGGCTGAAAAGGGTGAAAAAAGAAAATAAAAGTTATTGAACTTCCAAATAAGTACACACAGGATAATGGTTGGACAGTTCCTGGCGAATGATTTTTAAAATATAGGTTTTAAAATTTATGGCTATTAATAAAAAATCCCTTAATTTCTTAAGGGATTTTTTATCTATCAATTATCGTTAATTATTTTTCCTACATTCCTATTAAAATAGAAACAGGATCGGAATAAGCACCCATTACAGTGCCTTTGATGATGGCTACACGGAACCAAAATACTTTTCCGAAAATCAAACCTTCGGAAACATACAGCTTGCAAACCGAAGTCTGACCTGCATCTGTCCAGCTAGTGGGTGTAATAGGGTCGGGCGATAGTTGAAACTTGTACCCTACTTTTCCCTTCGGTCCTTTTGCATACACAAATGCACTTAATGGCAACGGACCTTTCTTCACACGTATAGGTGGAACATCATGCGAACCTTGTCTTTTTTCCTCCATACCAGCGCTTGCAATAATTGCCGAAGCGTTGTCTGTCGACTGATTTGCGATGCGTTCCACATATCCACCCACACCTGTCATTACTATGTCAAATGCTCTTTCTTTTGCATACATAATTTCCGTTTGTGCGTGAGTACCTCCCACTGCATTGTTTGCTGCTGTTTCCAGCGCAGTGAACGCTGCATCCAGTTCCACCAGTGTGGGAGTAGGAGTAGTAAAATTAACGTTTCCGTTCATTTTTACTTTCACTCCTTGTCCAAACGTTACTTTGCGTGGAATAGATAATTTTGCTAAATTTAATTTTACTTTTTTCATTGTTATTTTTTAAAGTTTTTAAATAAAGTTTAATCTTGACTTATGTTTTATTAGTCATTAGCGAAGCCGTACAACTGTATATCGGTACTACAACACTTCTTTGTTCCTCCTATATTTATTGGTTAATCACGTTGATAATTGATAGTTAGTTTTTAATTTTATTTTGACGAAAAGCAGGTTTGTACACACATTGTGTTAACCTTTTCTCATTTCGAGTTTGTTTGTTTACAAACAGATGTTGTTGGTGAACAAACCGATTTAATCTGTGTGCACCTAACATTGGTTTGTTGTCAACTTGTATCGATTTTTTCATAAGTTGTTTTACTTTCAAACAACATTGATGTAAGTTGTCCTCCACCAACATTCGTTTGTTATCACACAGAGTTTGTTCGTGTACAGATAACATAGGTTTCCTTTCAAATGTATTCGATTGCTCCAGAAACAAAGTTACTTTACTATGAAACTGTGTTAATAACACATCACTTTTGTACTGTCTTACATCAGATGGTATTAACCTGTTTTCACTTAACATCTGTAACACATCAAACCTGTTTTTTCTGTTAGTAATCATATTTGTTTTTCCGGAAGAATAAGCTAAAAAAGGGTTTTTCTCCCATCCCCTGCTTAGATGTATTTCGGGCGGGGCTTTGGGCGTTAGGGGTAAATGAGGATATTTAAAGAAATTGGGTAATTTATCAAATTATTTTTTTAATTACTCTATGTCTTACTCTTTTTCTGTTTCAAATGGGTTGTACTTTTATACTTTAGTAGTAAATAGTACAACAATAGCACGAGGTAAATTTATAATAAATAAATAACCCAAGAAGGAGTAATTTCAGTTTAAATTACTCCTTTTGTATAACGAAAAAGTCTGAAAAAGATTATTTTAATATTAATGTTATTTGCATTTTTTACTTCAACCTCACAAACATGGTTTAATATGGGGAATTTAGACACAATTGGCACTATCAAAGGTAGTAGAGCCATTACAGGGATTACTTACTATAATAATAAAATAACGATTGGGGGAAATTTCAAAAAAGAAAATTCAACAATACTTAATGGAATAGCTCAATGGTCTGGTAGCAATTGGCAACCTATGGGTATTGGAGTTTGGGCAACACCTGCAATTGATAGCGCAGGCAATGGAGGTAATGGACTAACAGAATATAAAAACAATTTTTATAGTGCAGGCAGTTTTTTTGGAGCAGGGGGCAGTTATATTGGCGAAACTACACATATTTGCGGACATATTGCCAAATGGAATGGAACTGCCTGGAATCCATTAGCAGGTACTTATCCTCCTGTTTGTGGCTTTAATAATTCTTGTCAGGCATTAAAAGTATATAATAATAATTTATATGCTGGTGGTTTTTTTAGCGGTTCTTTTGATTATACAGGAATGCATACCACCCAAAGTATTTCAAAGTGGAACGATACTGTTTTTTCCGCTATTGGACAGATGGCTGGCGATTTTCCATATCCAGATGGTGCTGTAATTGATTTTTGTATTTATCAAAACAAATTAATTACGGGGGGGATATTTTACTTCAATAAATGGTAGTGCCTTCGGTACATACAGTGGTATATCTGCCTGGAATGGTAGTGCCTGGAGTGCGTTAGGTGTTGGGTTTAATAATACAGTATGGGCATTAACAGTTTATAATGGAGAATTATATGCAGGTGGTATGTTCACTACAACAAGAGATAATCTTACGCCACTAAACCATATAGCTAAGTGGAATGGGACAAACTTGGCAACAGGTTGGTGAAGGATTAAATGACACAGTACTTGCATTAACAGTTGACAGTTTACAAAATAAACTATACGCAGGAGGCGGCTTTACACAAACAGGGCTTGGTGTACCAGCAAAACATATTGCAGAGTGGACGGGTACAAATTGGCAGGAAGTGGGAGGTGGTACTAATAGAAGGGTATTTGCTTTGTTTTCAAAAGACAGTAACTTGTATGTTGGGGTGCTTTTACAAGGGCAGGAAATGTGCAGGCAAGTTTAATAGCTTGTTGGGGTTATGGGTTGAATGTGGGGGTTGGAGGAAATGAATGAGGAATTATGAATGAGGAACTTTCTCTCTTCCCAAATCCAGCGCAGGAGGAATTAGGAATTAGAATTGAGAAATTTGGAATTAAAGAAGTGAAGATTTATGATGTGATGGGGAATGTTATCCAACAACTAACAACTAATAACAAACAACTAACTTTAGATGTGAGTGGTTTGGCAAAGGGAATGTATTTTGTGGAGGTTATTTCGACAGGCTCAACAACCCAAGGAGAGAGAGAAACCACGCTTAGAAGAAAGTTTGCGAAGCAATAAATAGACAGCCACAAACAATTTCTTAATTCACTTCTAAATAGGTAACCACAGGATAATGGTCGGATAGTTCTTCGCGGATGGTTTTAAAATTATAGGCTTTAAATTTATCGGAATGTAAAATATAATCTATCCGGAAAGAAGGAAATTTGCCTACATAACTTCTGCCAAAACCATTACCACTTTCCACAAAGGCATCTTGCAGGTGGTTAGCAATAGTATGATACGTGTACGAGCCGGGAGTATCATTAAAATCGCCACAAACGATAACCGGGTAACGACAGGCAGCAATACTTGCCGAAATTAATTCCGCCTGCCTGGACCGTTTAATAAAAGCAAGTTTCAACCGTCTCAAAATATTTTTGGAGCGTTCCAAATCCTCATTTTCCACATCGTTCTGCAAATCTTCCATGTATTTATAATCATTAACTCCAAAAGCAATAGATTGCAGGTGCATGTTATACACCCTCATGGTGTCGCTGCCCATTTTTATATCGGTATAAATACAGACATTATTGCTCTTGTACCCAAAATCAATTTTTCCTCTCAAAACAATGGGATAGGAACTGAACGTAGCGATACCGAAATGCTGGTGCAGCCGCGCGTGAGAAGTATATTCCACATGCACAAACTTTGCTTTTTGAAAATGAACAATGGAATCCAAATTATCGAACTTGCTGCTGTCGCGCGAAAAAAACTCCTGCATACACAGTATATCAGGGCTTTCATCTTTTACCAGGTTAAACATTTTTTCGCGTGTTTCCAGGTTGTGGCTCCAGTTGTACAAATCAAAAACCTTTACGTTGTATTGCATTACTTTAACCAGCTTCTTGGTTTTACCCGGATTAGTGCTGACGGTAAACTGAACGTAATGATGAATATTTATCCACCCGCTGAGGATAATAAACAACGAATAAAATGCCCTTTTTTTCAACTGGATAAACCAATAAATAACAAACAGAAAATTGATGATGACCAACGTGGGATATGCCAGACCGAAGAAAGCGATGAAGTAAAAATTTTCGGGGCTCACATGTGGGGCAAGGTAAGAAATCAGTAAACTAACAGCAGCCAGGTGGTTAAAAAAAATAGCCCCTTTATTAAAAAAATAGCGTTTGCCTTTTTTAATCTTTGTATTATGCTGATATATGTTGTTCTCTTTACTCAAAACAACGAGAGGGGTGGGAAAGAGGGATCATTTATTTTTACTGGCTTTAAACAAAATTTCTTTTTCATTTTTACTCAAACTTTCATATCCCGATTTTGAAATCTTATCCAATATAGAATCTATTTCCTGTTGTGTAACATTTTTTTTGTAATTGTATTCTTCGTCAGAAACGGTGCGTTTATAAGCCACTGTCATTTTACCTTTAGGAGAAAAAGAAAGTAAACCTGATGCCCACCTTAAAAAAGAATTGATGCCCTTGGATAAATCCCGCCCTTTTTTATATTGCCAGATAAAAACAAAACCCATCAATGCCCCGCCTAAGTGGGCTATGTTTCCTCCCACATTGTTATAAGAAGCTACCCCCAAAATATCAAGAAACAAAACAAAGATGGCAACATAAATTAATTTCACTTCCCCGATAAACATCAGGCTCAATTTGTAATTGGGCACCAAAGTGGCGGCTGCTATTATAATAGCCGTTACACCGGCAGAAGCACCCAGCAGGTGACCACCAATATACATACTGAAAAAAGGAAAAAGGTTGAAAAGAAAAGTAACCAATCCCCCGGCAATGCCGCCCATGAGGTAAAGCGGAATAATTTTTTTGGAATCGGTGAAGCTGGTTAGTATTTGACCGAACCAAAAAAGAGTAATCATGTTCCAGAAAATATGCATCAGTTCAAAATGAACAAACATATAGGTAATCAGTGTCCAGGGTTTATAAAAAAAGCCCTGGGGGCTCACGGGCAGGGTGATAAAGCTGTTGAAAAAATCCTCCACAGAAGGATAGCCGGGCATACCGCCTGTAAAAAAGGAAAGTATTTTTACAATACTTATTACCAAAAACACAGCCACATTAACCATGATTAAGCGAGTTACCGCATTGCCACCGCTAATTTTTAACTTTATATCATTTACTATTTGATTTGCCATACCATTAAAACACCTGATTTTTATTTTTTTGCCAGAACTTTATTAAAATAAAACCAAATAACATGCCTCCCAAATGCGCGAAATGAGCCACATTATCTGTCGGGTTGTTGGCAATTCCTGAAAATAATTCCATTGCACCGTATAATAGTACAAACCATTTGGCTTTAATAGGAATAGCAAAATAGATATATAATAACGTGTTTGGAAACAACATTCCGAACGCTAATAAAATGCCAAATACCGCACCCGATGCTCCAATGGTGGAACTGTTGAGCAAGCCATTAATTTCTGCCATGGTACCGTCTATAAAATTTTTTCCTTCGCTAAGTGCTTCCGCACCTTTACTCATTACCATTTTTAAATCTTCGGGCGAAACCTGCGAATAAAGAGATTCTAACCTCAAGTAGGTTACCAGCAGCTGTATGCAGCCGGCACCTATGCCTGTAATCATGTAATAGGTTAAAAACCGTTTGGGTCCCCAATAGTTTTCCAGAACATTGCCAAACATCCACAAAGCAAACATATTAAAAAACAAGTGCATAAAACTGCCGTGCATAAACATATACGTAACCAACTGGTAAGGCTGAAATTTTTCTGCAAGAGGATAATGCAAACCCAGTTTTTCTGACAAATCAATGCTGAACTGGCTTTCCATTACCATAGTGGTAAGGTAAAACAAGGCATTCAGTATCAGTAAATTTTTTACAACGGGTGGTAATACGCTAAAACTATTCGGGCTATATTGCTTGAAATTCATTATTAGTTATTAATTGTTATTTGTTAGTTATTAGTTGTTGCCTACTGCCTACTGCCTTTTGCCTATTGCCTACTGCCTTTTGCCTTTTGCCTACTGTCTATTGCCTATTGCCTATTGCCTATTGCCTATTGCCTACTGCCTTTTGCCTACTGCCTTTTGCCTACTGCCTTTTGCCTACTGCCTTTTGCCTACTGCCTACTGCCTATTGCCTACTGCCTACTGTCTATTGCCTACTGCCTATTGCCTACTGCCTACTGCCTATTGCCTATTGCCTATTGGCTACTGCCTATTTCCTATTGCCTACTGCCTATTGCCTATTGCCTATTCGCTATTTTCATTTTTTAAATCTTTTATCCAGGTCGTCACTCGAAAAGGTAGTTATTGTTGGTTTTCCGTTTGGAGTACTGTAAGGCATTTTACAGGCAAACAACTCATCAATCAAATTATTCATTTCTTCCTGTGTTAATGCTTTGCCCGATTTGATGGACATATTTCGTGCCATGGCGCGCGCCAGGTTTTCTCGCTTATCCGATTTTAATTCCATTAAATTCTCCTTGTAGTTTTCTATCAATCCTTCCAGCAAAGCCACCGAATCCACATCCACCGTATCGGCAGGTATGCCATGTATTACATACGTATTTTTACCAAATTCGCTGATGTCAAAACCCATGGCATGTATTTCCGATTGCAATTCTTTTACCAAAATAAAATCAGCAGCATTCATTTCTATTGTTTTTGGAAACAATTCCTGCTGACTGGCAAATTTATTTTTTTCAAAAGTATCCGAAATCCGTTCATACAAAATTCGCTCGTGCGCTCCCTGCTGGTCTATCACCATTAAGCCAGTTTTTATATGAGTAAGAATATATTTATTATGCAATTGATACGAAGATTTTAAATTACTTTCATGAAGCTCATTATCCCAATCAGAATTAATAGTTTGCTGTGTTTCCTCTTCTTTTTTAATTTCAAACTCCAATTGGTTATCCGCATGCCTGCTGTACATTTTCTCCCAGTTAGCACCATTAGATAATTCTCTTTCCGAAGGTTTGCTGTTAGGTATCGTATCTGTTTTAAACGGATTATAATTGAGGTCCACTTTAATGGTAGGCAGTTTGTAAATGCCATCAACAGGCTTCAGTGGCATATTATACAGATGGGCTTCCTGGTTAAAATCCAGGCTGGGAGCAATGTTGAACTGCCCCAGCGATTTTTTAACAGAAGAGCGAAGAAAAGCATAAATCGCTTTTTCGTCTTCAAACTTCACTTCCGTTTTGGTGGGATGTATATTAATATCAATCGTTTTAGGGTCAACATCCAGTAAAAGAAAATAAGAAGCAAAACTATCATTGGGCAATAATTGTTCGAAAGCAGATTGAACAGCATGATGCAGGTAAGCACTTTTGATAAACCGTTTATTCAAAAAGAAAAATTGCTCGCCCCTTGTTTTCTTAGCAAAATCGGGCTTTATTACAAAACCTTTAATTTTTACAATGCCGGTATTTTCTTCCACCGGCACCAAACGGGTGTTGTATGAATTCCCAAATATTCCCATCAGTCGTTGTTTCAGATTACCTACAGGTAAATTAAATACTTCTGTATTATTATGGTGGAATGTAAATGCAACCTGTGGATTGGGAATAGCAACCCGCTGAAATTCGTCAATAATATGGCGAAGTTCCACGGCATCGGTTTTTAAAAAGTTTCTGCGGGCAGGCACGTTATAGAATAAATTTTTTATGCTAATGCTTGTGCCTTCTGCGCAACTGGCAGCTTCCTGGCTTTTTACCTCGCTGCCTTCTATTTCAATTTTTACTCCTACTTCATCACCGATGCGTTTGGTTTTAAGTTCCACCTGGGCAATGGCGGCTATAGAAGCAAGTGCTTCGCCCCTGAACCCCATAGTACGGATGGAAAATAAATCTTCTGCCTTTCTTATTTTGGAAGTAGCATGTCGCTCAAAACTCATGCGGGCATCGGTTTCGCTCATTCCGCAGCCGTTATCTATAATCTGTATGAGTGTTTTGCCTGCTTCTTTTACTATTAGTTTGATGAGCGTACTGCCAGCATCCAGGGCATTTTCCATCAACTCTTTTACCGCAGAAGCAGGTCGTTGAACTACTTCTCCTGCTGCTATTTGATTGGCAACCGAATCGGGTAAAAGCTGAATGATGTCTGGCATGGTAACGAAAGCGTTTCTTATAAAGTGCAAAGATACAAAAGAGGCGGTATTTATGCCGGACAGAAATGAATTTTTATCGCTTTGGCACAATGTTAAAGCCATTAATACATTATTAAAATCAGAAAATAGATTTTTAGACGCTTCGCTTTAGGAAGTTCAATAGGTGAAGTGCTTTGTATGCCTCCGGCAGTCGGTGTGTCATTCGCCCTTTTTTTTTCGTGGCTGCAAATTTTAAACTTCCCCGCTTTTATTGAACATTGTACGGATTGGATGCCGAGTTCATACAATTTGCTCTTTTTGGCAAAAAAGGGGGTTTTGGGTATACCTTATATATAAGGATATTTTTGGGGACAGAAAGAAAAGATAAATAAATACCCGAAACCAAGGGGTGAGGCGGTAACTCTGATGGAAATTATGAAATTAATTTTTCGCCAAGAAGTAATAGACGATCTGAAAAGGGATGTGAAAAAGATGCCACATTTAAAATTGGCAGGGACGAAAAAAAACGGGCGGATGACACACCGACTGCCGGAGGCACACAAAGTGCTTAACATAGCGAAC
This sequence comes from Bacteroidota bacterium, assembly GCA_025363555.1. GTDB lineage: Bacteria > Bacteroidota > Bacteroidia > 2-12-FULL-35-15 > 2-12-FULL-35-15 > 2-12-FULL-35-15. The sequence continues at coordinate 12,429 of JANYDQ010000265.1, forward strand.
TTCCTAAAGCGAAGCGCCTAAAAAAAACACTTTGATTTCTAAATAATGGTGGTTTCAATAAAAATCATTACGTTTGCAAGGCAAAAAGGCGGCTATAGTATTATGATGAAGCGTTTTATTTTTCTTCTTGTTGTTTTTATGCCTGTGTGGTGTGCGGGGCAACTGATTCATTCGGGTACTGCTACTTCGCGGTTTTTAACCAGTTATACTTCGGGGGCAGCTAACGATACGGTGTTTGTTTTTTGCAGTCCGGCAGTAGCTTCCTTGTCGGCTGCCGGAAGCGGGGGCACAGCGCCTTATACATTTAAGTGGTATTATTATAACAGCACTACCCACCAGTATCCTTTAGCTCCTTTTCAAACCAATGCGGGAGTGGGCAGTTCTACAGCCGGTGCGCTGGCATCGGGGGGATATAAATTAGTGATTACGGATGCTACTTCGGCAGTGGTGGGTTGCGATTATGCGTGGGTGTGGAATATTGACCTTACGGTGGATGCGGGTTCGGCTATTTCGGGTTGCGGTCCGTTTAGTTTGGCGGGCAGCATTAATACCAACGGAAATACCACCAGTTTTAAATATTACAATCCGCCAGCCGACCAGCTCATCATAGATGCAAGCACTACTATTACGGTCTGTTTTACGGCACTGCATACGTATGTTTCTGATTTGGCATTTCATTTAATAGGACCGGCAGCCTGTGGCAGCCCTGATATATTATTGTCGCCTAACCCGGGAAACAACGGGCAGTCGAATGTGTGTAACAGTAATAATAATGTAAACGGATTGTGTTTTACTACTACGGCAGGTGCCAACTTTGACCCCTGTAATGAGCTGGGCGGGGTAAATGCCACCACTACCACTTCCAATTATTCGGGCACCTATAGTTCGTACGGACCGGCAGGGGGCACGCATACAGCCATTAACTGGTCGGGTTTGTATGGCTGCAATGCTTCTAACGGAGGGTTTACGCTTCAGATTTGGGACTGTGTGAACCTGGATGTGGGAGCGCTGACGAATACTACCATTACTTTTTCGGGAGCGGGCACGTGTGGTACTGCTACGGTAAATTATACTTCGGGCACTATCAATTCTGCCATTAACGATGGCGCCTGCTCTTCGGGCACAGCATCTACTTATACGGCTACTTACCCTGTTTTGGATACTACTCCCATTATTATTACCGATGTGGTGGGGTTTACATGGACTGCCGTTCCGGCATTTACTATTCCCAATGCTACTACCTCGCTTACCCCGTCATTGAATCCTAATCCTGTTGTAAATACAAAGTTTTATTTAACGGTAAATGGCAATCACGGTTGCCCGAAGGAGGATTCGGTGTTTTATACTTACGTGGCACCTACTGCTCCAAGTATAACGGCAGTGGCTCCGCTTTGCAGCAATGCAGCAGCAGTATCCCTGTCTGGAAATCCTTCGGGGGGTACGTTTTCGGGTTCGGGGGTGTCGGGCACTTCTTTTAATCCCAACGGGTTGTCGGGCGCTGTCACCATAAGCTATTCTACGGGCAGCGGGGGCTGTTTGGCAAGTACCACTTCGGTAATCAATGTTACCTCCCTGCCGGTGGCTTCATTTAGTTATTCGGGTACTCCTTATTGTCAAAATGCAGCAAACCCATCGCCCACCTTTTCGGGAGGCGGGGTGGCGGGCACATTCAGTTCCACAGCGGGGTTGAGCATTGCACCTTCCACAGGCGTGGTGAACTTAGCAGCCAGCACACCCGGAACCTATACGGTAACCAATTTTATTGCAGCCGCAGGAGCATGTAATGCTGTTTCTGCTACTGCAAGTATTACCATCACCGTGGTGCCGGTTGCCACTTTTAGTTATGCCAGCGGAACTTATTGTTCAAGTGGAGGAATAAATGCAGTGCCAGTTTTTGGCAGCGGGGGAGTGGCAGGTACTTTTTCTTCCGCTCCCGCGGGATTAACACTTAATGCTGCCACAGGAGTTATTACCTCTGCCAGCAGCGCGGTGGGAAATTATACAGTAACCAATTTCATTGCTCCTGCCGGAGGATGCGGTGGCACGAGTGCAACGGCTTCGGTATCCATCATCACTTCGCAGGTGGCTGCTTTCAGTTATGTAAACGACCCGTATTGTTCTGCCGGAGCTAACCCGATACCGACATTTAGCGGAGGTGGTTCAGCCGGAACTTTTTCGAGCACAGCAGGGTTAAGTTTTGTATCGGTGAGTACCGGGGAAGTAGATTTACCAGTTACCACTCCCGGCAGTTATACCATAACCAATACAGTACCTGCCACGCTTGGCTGCCCGAGTTCTGCGGCAAGCACCACCTTAAACATCACCCAACTGCCTGTAGCCACTTTTGATTATACGGGAAATCCATTTTGTCCCGCTGCGGGCGTTGTTCCTGTCCATTTTATAGGTGCAGGTCAGCCGGGTATATTTTCTTCTTCTTCTGTCAATTTGATAGTAGATATAAATTCGGGAGATGTGGACATTACCAATAGTCTTGCAGGAACTTATTGGGTGTATAACCTTTTGCCCGCTGCCGATGGTTGTCCCGATGTGGTGGATTCCACCCAGGTAATCATTACTAATGGACCGGTTGCTACATTTAGTTATACCGGGTCTCCGTATTGCCAGGGGTCAGGTAATCCGGCTCCCACGTTCAGCGGGGGCGGCACAGCAGGCACCTTTTCGTCCACCCCGGGATTAAACTTTGTTTCTACCACCACAGGGGTAGTTAATTTAAGCACAAGCACTACTGGAACTTATACCGTAACCAATACCATAGCAGCTGCAGGAGGCTGCCCGGCAGGAAGCGCCACTGCCACTATCACTATTATTTCGGGCAATGTTGCTACGTTTAGCTATACAGGAAATCCTTATTGTCAATCATCCGCCAACCCTTTTCCCACCTATAGCGGTGGAGGCACAGCCGGAACATTTACTTCCTTACCGGGTTTAATTTTTGTTTCCCCGCTTACCGGAGAAATTAATTTATCTGCCAGCACAGCCGGAACCTATACCGTAACCAATACCATTGCAGCATCGGGCAGTTGTCCGCAGGCAGTAGCTACTGCTTCCATAACCATCACTGCTGTCCCGGTTGCCATATTCAGCTATATCGGTACTCCATATTGTATCACTGCTTCCAATCCATCGCCCACGTTCAGCGGAGGGGGGGTAGGCGGAACATTTACCGCTTTCCCGGTTGGGTTATCCATCAACCCTTTTTCCGGTATGGTTACTTTAGGTTCAAGCAGTGCAGGTACTTATACTGTTACAAATACCGTATCAGCCACCGGTTGCCCGGATGTAATTGCTACCTCCACCATTATTATCACTGCCCTGCCCATCGCTTCGTTTAGTTACCCGGCAAGTCCTTATTGTCAGTCAGGAGGAAATCCTTCTCCTACCTTCAGCGGAGGCGGGGTAGCCGGAACATTTACTTCTTCTCCAGCGGGATTAGTTTTAAATTCTTCATCGGGTTTAATAAATATATCCGCCAGCATTTGCGGCAGTTATACGGTAACCAACACCTTGCCAGCGGCAGGCGGTTGTCCGCAAGAGATAGCTACTGCGGTAGTAACCATCACTTGTCCTGCTGTTGCCACTTTCAGTTATCCAGCAAGTCCTTATTGCATCAATGCTTCCAATCCAGCCCCTACTTTCAGCGGTAGCGGAGTGGCAGGAACATTTTCTTCCACAGCGGGGTTAGACTTTATTTCAACTTCCACGGGAGTCATTGATTTATCCACCTCTGTTCCGGGAACCTATCTGGTTACTAATACTATTGCAGCATCGGGAGGTTGCGGTGTTGTTTCTTTTTCTTCCTCCGTAACCATTACAGCAGTTCCTGTTGCCACTTTCAGCTATACTGCTAATCCTTATTGTCAATCGTCCATTAATCCTTTTCCGGCATATAGTGGGGCAGGAGCAGGCGGAACTTTTACTTCCACTGCGGGACTGAACTTTGTTTCAGCTGCTACCGGTGAAGTTAATTTATCAGCGAGTACCGCAGGAACCTATACTGTTACCAATACCATTGTTGCTGCCGGGGGCTGTCCGCAGGTATCAGCTACTGCAACCATCACCATTAACGGAACACCGTCTGCCGGTTTTAGCTATGCCGGAAGTCCTTATTGCATCAATGCTTCCAATCCAGCCCCCACTTTCAGCGGTGGGGGAGTAGCAGGAACATTTTCGTCCACAGCGGGGTTAAACTTTATTTCAACTTCCACGGGAGTCATTGATTTATCAACAAGTGCAGCGGGAACCTATACGGTAACCAACACCGTATTAGCAGGTGGTTGCCCTAATGTGGTTGCAACTGCAACCATTACCCTGACCGCTATTCCTGTTGCTACCTTCAGCTACGCTGCCAGTCCTTATTGTCAAAGCGGAACCAATCCGTCACCAACCTACACCGGAGGCGGGACTGCGGGCATATTTACCTCTACTCCGGGGTTAAGTTTTGTCTCGGCCTCCACGGGAGTCGTTGATTTAGCCGCCAGCACCTGCGGGACTTATACGGTAACCAATACCATCCTTGCTTCGGGTGGTTGTGCTGCTGCAACAAGCACATCGCCTCTAACCATCATTTGCACTCCTGCGGCTACTTTCAGTTATGCAGGAAGTCCTTATTGCAGTAATGCTTCTAACCCGGTTCCTTCTTACAGCGGAGGCGGGGTTGCCGGAACTTTTTCCTCCTCCCCCGGACTGAATTTCGTTTCCACTTCAACGGGAGAAATAGATTTAACAACAAGTTCAGCCGGAAGCTATATGGTAACCAATACTGTTTTGGCAGCCGGCTGTCCTGATGTGGTTGCAACTGCAACCATTAGCCTGACCGCTATTCCTGTTGCTACCTTCAGCTACGCTGCAAGTCCTTATTGTCAATCGGCTGTTAATCCGTCACCAACCTACAACGGAGGCGGGACTGCGGGCATATTTACATCTTCTCCGGGTTTAAGTTTTGTTTCAGCTTCCTCTGGAGTCATTGATTTAGCTGCAAGTACATGCGGCACTTATACGGTAACCAATACCATCCTTGCTTCGGGTGGTTGTGCTTCTGTAATCAGCACATCGCCTGTAACCATCATTTGCACTCCTGCGGCTACTTTCAGTTATGCAGGAAGTCCTTATTGCAGTGATGCTTCTAACCCGGTTCCTTCTTACAGCGGAGGCGGGGTTGCCGGAACTTTTTCCTCCTCTCCCGGACTAAATTTCGTTTCCACTTCAACGGGAGAAATAGATTTAACAACAAGTTCAGCCGGAACCTATACGGTAACCAATACTGTTGTTTTCGGTGGTTGTCCCAATATTATTGCCACTGCTGCAATAACAATTACTGCACTTCCTGTTGCATCGTTCAGTTATGTATCGAGCCCTTATTGTCAAAGTGGAACCAATCCAATGCCTACTTTTAGCGGAGGTGGAGCGGCAGGAACATTTACTTCAACCCCTTTGGGATTGAGTATTGATATAAATACGGGGTTGATTACATTGTCTTCCGGCAGCGGAGGAACCTATACGGTAACCAATACCATTGCAGCCGGTGGTGGTTGTCCTGCTGTTTCCGCTTCCTCATCGGTTACGGTTATTGCTGTGCCTGCCGCCACGTTCAGTTATACATTAACTCCTTATTGCCAGAATGCTTCGAACCCAGTTCCAACTATGAACGGGGGAGCAGTGTCCGGAATATTTACTTCTACCCCGGGATTATCCATTGATTCCATAACAGGTAGTATTAATTTAGGGTTGACTACAACAGGGACTTATACAGTAACCAATACGGTTTCAGCCAACGGTTGCCCGGATGTAATTGCTACCTTCACCATTATTATCACTGCCCTGCCCATCGCTTCGTTTAGTTTCCCTGCTCCTCCTTTCTGTCAAAGCGGAACCAACCCATCACCTCTTTATAATGGAGGAGGAGTACCCGGTGTGTTTACTTCATCGCCCATAGGGTTATCCATCAACCCTTTCACCGGGTTGGTAACCCTATCCGCAAGCGGTGCAGGAGTTTATACGGTAACCAATACCATTGCGGCTTCGGGAGGTTGTCCTATTGTTTCAGATACAGGTTTGATAACTGTTATTGCTTTACCTGCTGCCACATTCAGCTATCCGGCAACTCCTTATTGCCAGTCGGGAATAAATCCTTCACCAGCATTTAGTGGAGGTGGAATAGCCGGAATATTTACATCTTCCGCAGGCTTAGTACTTGATTCTATAACAGGCATCGTGGATTTAGCCGGAAGTACACCCGGCACATATACCGTAACCAATACCATTGCTGCCGGGGCTTGTCCAACTGTCAGTGCTTTATCAACCATTACTATTACTGTTATTCCGGTTGCTGCTTTTACTTATACAGGCAGCCCGTTTTGTCAGAACGCTGCAAACCCTTCGGTTACTTATAGCGGGGGTGGAGTGGCAGGTATATTTTCATCAGCTGCCGGTTTAGTAATTGATTCACTTACGGGAACTGTTAATTTAGCATTAAGCACCCCTGGTTTTTATACTGTTACTAATACTATTCCCTCTTTTGGCGGCTGTGCTGCTGTTTCTTCAACTGATACACTTAGCATTACCGCAATGCCTATTGCTACATTCAGTTACCCGAGTAGTCCTTTTTGTATAGGTGGAACAAATCCTGCCCCGGTTTATATTGGCGGAGGTGTTGCCGGAGCATTCAGTTCCACTGCCGGTTTGGTGATTGATGGGATAACAGGGATAATAAATTTAACAACCAGCGCTACGGGTGCCTATACCATAACGAATACCATTGCTGCCGGTACCTGTCCGGCTGTAACAGCATCAGCCACCATACTTATTTCACCAATACCCACTGCAAATGCAGGTGCAACACAAACATTTAGTTGTGGCACACCAATGCTAACCCTCGATGGCAGTTTGTCCAGTTCAGGAGTCAACATTGTTTTTTTATGGACTACCAGCAACGGACATATTATCTCCGGAAACAACACTACTTCCCCTGTAATAGATTCAGCCGGAACTTATACACTAACAGTTACTGATACCGCTGCCGGGTGTTTTGCAACATCTACCGTTGTTATAACCGGTTCGCCCGGACCCACTGCTGCTTTTACCGCTAATCCTACCACTGGATCGCCACCGCTTACCGTTAATTTTACCAATACAAGCACCGGGGGAAATAGTTATTACTGGACGTTTGGCACCGGAGATACTTCTGTGGTTATCAATCCAAATTATATTTATAACACTTCCGCTACTTATACTGTTACCTTGATGGTAAGCGATTCGAGCGGGTGCAGCGATACCGCATCTGCTACTATACTTGTTTTCGACAGCTATTCCATGATTGCCGGAAATGCCTTTACGCCTAATGGTGATGGGGTGAATGATTTATATTATATTAACTTAACGGGAGTAACCATACTGGAAGGAGATATATACAACCGCTGGGGAGTGAAAATGTTTACCTTTCATGCCCCGAAAGAGGGATGGGACGGAAGAACTATTTCCGGACAACAGGCAGAGGCTGGTACTTATTTTTATGTGGTAAAAACTATTGGAACTGACGGCTCGGACCATGAGGATAAAGGTTTTTTTATGCTCATAAGGTAAAAAGTATGAGTTTAACAACTTAAATTTCTTTCCACTATAATTCCCTGTTTCTCTTTTTGCATTCCTGCGGTAAATAGATATTACTTTTTCTTTTTTACTTTTTTCGGTAATTTCAATCCCTTGCTTTCTTTATCCCATTCTTCAATATCAATCCCTTGCTTTTCCAATTTCTTTTTGTTGGCATGAAAAAATTTTCTTTGTGCATCGCTTTTGTATGGCATGTTTTTTAATTGTTAAAGTTTTTAATTATTTTTTCTAAATCAATTCCTTTTCCTATTACCGGTTTAAAAATGTCGCCTTCGTTTTTTAAACGGTCCATGGCATTATGGATAGTGAAATCTTTCATCTTTAACCCTTTTTTTACTTCTTCCCAGTGCAAAGGCATAGAAACAGTAGCGCCCGGTTTAGGACGCAATGAATAAGCAGAAGCAATAGTTGCCTGGGAGCGGTTTTGCAAAAAATCAATATACATTTTTCCTCTGCGCGATTTAACCGCCCGTTCAATGCTGGTGTATTTAGGCAATTGCTGCTGAACCAATGTTGCTATTACCCTTGCAAATTCTTTCGACTGTTCGTAGGTATATTTTGCTCCTAAAGGGATATAGATATGAATACCTGTGGAACCGCTGGTTTTAGGATAGCAAGGTACTTTCATGCTTTCCAGAATTTGGTGAGTTACCCGGGCAGCATTAATTACCTGCTCAAAGGTGTTTTCCGCAGGGTCTAGGTCAATGATGCACCAGTCGGGCTTGTCAGGAGATTCGATGCGACTGCTCCAGGGGTTCATTTCAATGCACGCCAGGGATGCCATGTATAGCAAACTTGCTTCATCTGTTGCCACCATAAAATGTTTGTCGCGCTCATCGGCTGCGCTTTGATACAAAAATGTTTTTATCCATTTGGGCGCTTTGCCGGTAACGTCTTTCTGATAAAAGCTTTGTCCTTCTATTCCGTTTGGGTAGCGGTTCAGCGATTGAGGGCGGTCTTTTAGATAAGGCAAAATGAAAGGAGCCACCTGGTAATAATAATTCAGCATATCGCGTTTTGTAATTCCTTCTTCTTTCCAGAATAATTTACTAAGGTTGGTAAATTTTAATTCGTGCCCGTTTATTTCTCTCACCTGTGTTTCATCTGTTGGGTTAAGAAATGTTTTTCTTTCTTTTTTATTTCCCGGTTTTAGCAGTTTGGCAACGGTGGTTTTTAGTGTAGCGGTTATCTTTTTTGTTTCTACTGCTTCTTCCGTTGTCACGTCTTTGGCTTTTTTATCTGTTCTCATGGCTTCAAAAGAGGGGTGACGCATTATTCCGTCTGTGGTCATTTCTGTAAAACTAACTTCGCAAACCAATTCGGGTTTCAGCCATATTGCTTTGGCGTGTGGTGGATTGGGCCGGAAGCGGGAAGGTTTGTTTATATCGGGCAGGTGGGTAAAAGGCGGGTTTTTAATAACAAGGGGTTTAAATAGTTTTAGCATTTCTTTTTGCTGCTTCTCGTTAAATCCTGTTCCTACTTTGCCGGTATATACGAGGCTTCCTTTTTCATAAACCCCTGTCAGCAGCGAACTGAAGGCTTTTGAACTATCGTCATTTAAAGTATATCCGCCAATTACCATTTCCTGCCATTTGTTTGCTTTTATTTTTAACCATTCGTCCGACCTTTTGCCGGGGGCATAAGCACTATCCGATTTTTTGGCAATGATACCTTCTAATCCCATTTTTTTTGCCACTTCAAAAAATTGGATGCCGCTGTCGCCAAAATTTTCGCTCATCCTGATGATTCCTTTTTCGGGAATCATTTCTTTTAAAAGTGCTCTTCGCTCCGACAAGGGGATTTTCATCAAATCTTTTCCGTTTAGCCAAAGCAAATCAAAAACATAAAAATAGATTTCTCCGTCTGCCTCACTTCGCCAGTTTTGCAAGGCTCCAAAGTTTGATTTCCCGCTCTCGTCCAGCACCACTACTTCACCATCCACCACTGCATGGATGTTCCATTCCCGCACGGCTTTCAGCACAGGATAAAATTTTTCGTTAAACGATTTATCATTCCTCGATTTTAATTCCACCTTATTTTTATTGCATAGGGCAATAGCTCTGTATCCATCCCATTTTACTTCAAACTGCCAGCCTTCTTTGTCAAAAGGTTTATCCACCAAAGTGGCAAGCATAGGCACTATTTTTACAGGAAATTTGGCTCGTTTTCCTTTATTTATTTGTTTAGCAACTGATGAATTTGCGGCAGGTTTTTCTTTTTTATTTCTAAGCGATGCTGCTTTCACATCCTCCCGTTTATTCAACTCTGTTTCCTTTTTGCTTTTCGAAACCGTTTCTTTTACGCGCTGTGCGCCATAAAAATTAGTGGAGGTTTTTTCAATCTGGTCAAGTGTTTTTTTTGAAATTACCGATTTGTCTTTCTTCGTAATATCTTCCGTGGAGGTGTATTTATCCTTTACTTTAAAAAGGAGCCAGGCATTTTCTGCCGCACCGTGAGTTTTAATGAGGGCATATTCTCCTTTCAGTTTTTTACCGAACAGTTGAAAATGAATTTTGCCGGCATGTATTCCTTTTCGAAGTTCTTTATCCTGGCTGGCTTTGTCTTTACTTTGGCTATGCGCAGGTTCATAAAAACCTTGGTCCCACACCATCACGGTGCCGGCACCGTAGCCGGAGGGAATAATTCCTTCAAAATTGCGGTAATCAAACGGATGGTCTTCCACCATCATTGCCAGGCGTTTTACCTGCGGGTCGGTAGATGGTCCTTTGGGCACCGCCCAGCTTTTTAATACTCCTTCCATTTCCAGTCGAAAATCGTAATGCAAATGGGAGGCATCGTGTTTTTGAATTACAAATCTTAATTTATCTTCACCCGGTTTTCCACCCCTAGGTTCGGGAGTTTCCTTAAAGTTTCTTTTCTTTTTATATGCAGCAAGTGCCATAAGATGGGATGTTTTTAATTTTTTAAAATGAAACTGCCAGGGCAGCTACTCTTATTAAAGACGTAAGGAATGCTAAAAAGGTTTTGAATTTTGGATGATTATTGACAAAAAAGGCATTACCTGCTAACTTCGGGAAACGCAGCGTGAGGGATTGTAGCGGAAATCCTTTTTTGGTTCTTCACCAAAAAAGATTGGAGCGAAAGCCCGACCCCCGATTCTTCATCGGGGGGCATGCCCAACTTAAAACACTCAACCACCTCGCCATCTTCGATTCTCACAAAGGGCAATTTTCAGCCTAACTGGACGCGTTACCAACCTAACATGACACATTACCAGCCTAACATGACACATTACAAAGCTAACTTGGCATATTACCAGCCTAACTTGACACGTTACCAACCTAACTTGGTACATTACCAACCTAACTTGGTACATTACCAGCCTAACATTGTCACATTACCAACCTAACTTGGCACGTTACCTACCTAACTTGACACGTTACCAACCTAACTTGGCGTTAGTTTGAAGAAAAAAAAGGCGTTTAGAAAATGGAAAAATGAGATAAATATCTTAAAAACAATGTTTTTAACTAAAAACGCAACATTTCCCCCCAACACGAACGTTACCTTTCTTATTTCATGCTTTCGCACTTTTCTTTAGAAGTAATAGAGTGGCTAAGGTGTATGTTCAAAACAGGTAAAGTGGCAGCCGCCCATTTTTTAATATCGTCATCCTGCCCCTTCCGCGATTCGTTTTCAAACTTATCAATTGTTTGTTTATGTCCGGTTACCATCAGGTCGGTATAGTTTTTATCAAAGTCGTGGTTTTTTTTATCCACCAGTTTTTGATAATCGCCTTCAGCAGTAGGGTTTGTTTCATTGGGCAGGGAAATGTGTTTTTTCTCTGCCAGTTCTTTTACTTCCATCAGCGATTTGGTATGTTCATCAAACATCATTTTGCCCAACGCTATTATTTCGGGGGTAGTGGTGTTTTTTTGTGCCAGTTCGCCCAGTTTAATTTCCTCCATATTCACATCTGCGGCTTCTTTCAGAAATTGCGCGTCCGGTTCGTTTATATTCATTGCAGTTGCGTCTTGGTGTGGTTCAGATGGAATGTCGGTTGCATTCACCATCCTGTCTTTTTCGTTACACGAAAGGGTGAGCATTGCCATAATTGAAATTAAAAATAATGCAATTTCTCTTTTAAAAAATAAATATCTCATGGTTTTTAGGTTTTTTAATTTATAGGAATATAATTTTAATCAGGGTAAAAATTTAAGTATAAAAAAGCGCGGGATTTCATCACCGCGCTTTTTAAAAAAGATAGTTTAAAAATTATTCTTCACCTGCCACTTCTTCTTCCTGGCTTGCACCAATATTAACTGTGGACATAGCAACTTCCGTTAATTTTTCGTCTGCTGCTTTTTCTTCGTCAAGAGTTGATTCCAGTAATTTCACCGATTCCCATAAACCAAGCGTTTGTGCAAACTGGCGTAAAGTTCCGTAGGTAGCAATTTCATAGTGTTCCACTTTTTGGGCTGCCGAAATAATTCCTGCATCACACATTGCACCTTCCTCACACTCGTCCATAATCTCTCCGGCTTCTTTAATCAATCCTGCCATAGCTTCGCATTTTTTGGAAACAGGTTTTTTACCGATTGATTCAAACACTTGTTCAAGACGAGAAACCTGTTCTTTTGTTTCAGTCAAATGATTTTCCAGTGCATCAATCAATTCTTCAGAAGTTGCGTTTTTAATCATTTTCGGAATTGCTTTGATCAGTGCTTTTTCTGCCCAGTAAATATCCTTTAACTCATCTTCAAATAATTTCATGAGTTGTGAGGATTCCATACTGGTGCTGTTACCGTTTTCTGCTGTTCCGTTCGAACTGCTTTTTTTTGAGGAATGGTTGCTTTTTGAACCGTTACCTGTTGAATTGGTGTTTTTCATTTTGTTTTGTTTTTTGTTATTTATTATTAATTATTTATTTTCAAAATAAGCGGAATGATACTTTAAAATCATTCCGCTTTTAATGGTTCTTTTTTTTATTTATAAATTTCCTGACCTTTGTTAGTGCGCCACGATTTTTCAATATGCTCGGCATCTTCATCGTTACGCGGATGAACCCCTAAAACAATATGACCTTTTTTAACTCCTGATTCATATAATTTTGCGCGCTCTTCCGGAATACCAGCACCTACCAGGGCACCAATTAATCCGCCAGCCAAGCCACCTGCCCCTGCTCCGGCAAGTCCCGCAGCTATGGGTCCTGCCACCAGTATTCCCAATCCCGGAATTACCAGGCTGGTACCAATAGCAGCTATCACACCAGCTATTGCGCCTATAGTGCCACCAATGGCAGAACCTTTTCCGGCACCTTCTGCTGCTTTAGTTCCAATTTCTGTTTCTTTAATGTCGCTTGACGAAAAATGTTTTTTACGTGTTTCGTCCGACATCACTAAATTGATGTCATCTTTTTTGTACCCTCTTTCATGCAGTGCATTGTAAGCTTTTTCGGTACTTTCACGATCGGTGAACATTCCTGTCATCATCGGACGGGCAGCTGTTGTTGTTTGACTTCCCGATTGGTTTTTGTTTTGATTTTGATTTTGATTTTGGTTTTCCATTTTTTTTGATTTAAATTATTATTATTATTTAATTAACTGTACTTTCTAATTATTAACGTGGATTTTTTAACGTGCTGTCCGGCACCAAATACATTTTTTTCTCGTTTTTATCTTTAGGAATTTTTTCTACCGGTTTTTTATCAGGAACGGTCTGGTTGGTTTTGGAATTACCCTTGGTAGTTTTTTCATGCGTTGCAGTGTTCGCATGGTTGGTGTTTTTGTCATCACTTTTCACTTTTGTTCCATTTTTGGTTTGATTGGAATTCATGTCGTGATTTTTGGTATCGCTTTGAGCGAATAAAATTACCGTAAACAAACTTGCGGCAACGGTTACAAGTAGTTTTTTCAATGTGTTTAATTTTTTTAACATGTGTTTAATTTTTTTAAAATGAATACTTATTTTTGACGGTGCAAAGGTGCTAAGGTTTTTTTTTTCAGCTATTATATAAATTTTCAAAAACGTTATAAATTTTCTCCATGCCCTTTTTTCAATACCTATGAATTATGTAACTTTTTTATACAGTTGTGCAAAACTTATCCAATAAATCTGCTCACCTTTGTCGCTGTAATTCTAAAAACAAAAAATTTGAAACTGCATATTAAATATATGGTGAGCAACCGTTGCAAAATGGTGGTAAAAGAAGTGTTAAAAGAAATGGGGTTGCATTTCATTATTGTGGATTTGGGCGAAGTGGAAATAATGGAAACACTTACCGATATTCAACGAGAGCAACTGAAAATTTCCCTATTGGAATCTGGTTTGGAATTAATGGATAATAAGAAAGCGGTGCTGATTGAGAAAATAAAAAATATTATTATTCAGCTTATTCATCATTCGGAAGAAACAATAAAAACTAATTTCTCTGATTATTTAAGCGAGAAATTAAATCATAATTACACCTATCTCGCCAACTTGTTTTCGGAAGTACAGGGAACTACTATTGAACAATTCATTATTTTACATAAAGTGGAACGAATAAAGGAATTGATTATATATGGAGAATTGAATATTACTGAAATTGCGTGGAAACTTAATTACAGCAGTATTGCTCATTTATCCAATCAATTTAAAAAAATCACCGGACTTTCGCCTATGCATTTCAAACAGTTGAAAGATAAAAGGAGGAAGCCCATTGAAGAAATATAAGCCGGGAATACATATTACAGTCGCTAAAAATGACAAAAGAAAAAAAAACGCAACAGGACAAATTAATTAATGCAGGTAAAGAACCTTCTGTTAATAAAAACGGAAAAGTCAAAGAAGCAGACAAGTTAGATAATGAGCTTCTTTTAAAAAAAAAGGAAAAAGGAAAGCGAGCTGCTGATTTAATTATTGCAAACAAGGAACTTCTTTTTCAAAAAAAGGAAAAGGGAAAACGGGAAACTGAATTAAGGGTTGCTAATTATGCCCGTAGTTTAATAGAAGCCAGCCTTGACCCATTATTTACCATTAGTCCTGCAGGAAAAATTACGGATATGAATAATGCATCGGTAAACATAACAGGGAAATCAAGAGCAGAATTATTAGGCACTGACTTTTCCGATTATTTTACCGAGCCCGACAAAGCACACGAAAGTTATAAGGAAGTTTTTTCTAAAGGTTTTGTGGCTGATTATCCGCTAACGATACTAGACGGAGAACTTACAGAAGTATTATTTAATGGTTCGGTTTATAAAGACGACATAGGCAATGTGCTTGGTGCGGTGGTGGTAGCCAGGGTTATTACCGAACAAAAAAGAATAGAAAAAGAGTTGACAGAAGCAATAGTATTTGCAGAACTGGCAACGGAAATTGCTGAAGTGGCAAAAAACAAAGCTGAAAAAGCTACTGAAATTGCCGAAGATGCTGTGAAAGCAAAACAACAATTTCTTTCCAATATGAGTCACGAAATACGAACACCAATGAATGCTATTATCGGATTTACAAAGGTGGTGTTGAAAACGGATTTATCTGTGAAACAAAAAGAATATTTATCTGCAATAAAAATTAGCGGAGATGCCTTGATTGTTTTGATTAACGATATCCTGGATTTGGCAAAAGTGGATGCAGGTAAAATGACGTTTGAGCAAACCCCTTTTAAAATGGCATCTTCACTGTCGGCTATGCTGCAGTTGTTTGAAACAAAAATTCAGGAAAAGAATTTGGAACTGGTAAAAGAATACGACAGCAGGATTCCTGAAGTGTTGATTGGCGACCCCGTTCGATTACATCAGATTATTTTGAACCTGGTGAGCAATGCAGTAAAGTTTACAACAAAAGGCAAAATCACGGTCAGTGTTCGGCTACTTCATGAAGAGGAAGAAAAGGTAATCATTGAATTTGCGGTAAAAGATACAGGAATAGGAATATCAGCAAATAAAATAGAAACCATATTCGAAAATTTTCAGCAGGCATCCAGCGGTACTTCCAGGTTATATGGCGGAACAGGGCTTGGACTAGCTATTGTTAAACAACTGGTGGAATCGCAGGGCGGAAGCATCAGCGTTAAAAGCAAAATGGACGAAGGTTCCACTTTTAGTTTTACATTGAGTTTTCAAAAAACAAATGAGGAAGCCGAATTGGAAGTGGGAACTCAGGAAATAGATAATGAATTTAAAAACATAAAAGTGCTGGTGGTGGAAGATATTGCCCTGAATCAACTGCTCATGAAAACCCTGCTGGATGATTTTGGTTTTGAACGGGACATTGCTGCAAACGGAAAATTAGCGATTGAAAAATTGAACTCCAAATCGTATGATATTATTCTGATGGATTTGCAAATGCCCGAAATGAATGGTTTTGAAGCTACAGAATACATTCGCAACACATTGAAATCTAACATTCCGATTATTGCTTTAACAGCTGATGTAACTACTGTGGATTTAGAGAAATGCAAGGCAGTAGGCATGAACGATTACATTGCCAAGCCGGTGGATGAAAGGGTACTTTACAGTAAAATACTCGGCTTGATAAAAAAGCCGGTTATAAAATTTCTAAAAAACAAAACCACTGAAATTGCCGAAAGTAAAAAGGAAAGATGTATTAATATGGATTATTTAATTAAACGGACAAAGTCTAATCCTGTGTTAATGGCAGAAATGATTTCACTTTACCTGGAGCAAACTCCCCCTCTAATAAGTGCTATGAAAAAAAGTTTCCAGGAAAAGGACTGGAAATTGCTACATGCTTCGGTTCATAAAATGATTCCTTCGTTTTCAATAATGGGAATTGGTGCAGGGTTTGAAACTATTGCAAAAAAAATTCAAGAATATGCACAAGCACAACTTCCGGTGGATGAAATGCACGAACTGGTTTCGCAACTCGAATACGTATGTCTGCAAGCATGCAAAGAATTGGAAGAAGAATTAATTACTATTAAAAATAATTACAAATGAAAGACGAAAAAATAAAATTGTTCCTGGTGGATGATGATGCTGTGTTTTTGAAATCACTGGAAATGGAATTTCTGCATCATACTGATTACATTGTAGAAACCTATTCGACAGGCGAACTCTGTATCGAAAATTTATCACACAATCCTGATGTGATTATCCTGGACTATCACCTGGACGGGATTAATGAAAATGCAATGAATGGGATTGAGACACTTGATAAAATTAAGTCGCATAATCCGAATATTCCGGTGGTGATGTTGTCTTCCCAGGATAAAATAGACGTTGCTATAAGTTGTATGCACCACCATGCTTTTGATTATGTGGTGAAAAACGAAACTGCTTTTTTGCGATTGCAGAAAAACATTACGGCTTTTTTCCATTTCGAAAAAATAGAAAAGGAATTAAGTTGGTATATGTCGAGGATGTAAACCACGACTTCTTAAAAATACATTTTATTCAGCGATTAAAACATAAAAAAGGCTGCCTCACTTTTGAGACAGCCTTTTTTAATTTTTACTTTAGAGTTTAACTTTACTGTTTTATCACCGTTTGCGAGTGAATTACATTCGAATCAATTTCAAGTAACCTTACGAAATACATTCCTTTTTTGTATTCATCAAGGTTAGTTTTTAGTGTAGATTCACCAATTACCACTGTGTGGTTTTGATGAATTATCTTAGTGCCAAGGATATCATACACTTCCACAGTTATTTCCTGTTCCGTTTCTGAAGTTACATCAATAGTGAAATCAGATGTAGCAGGGTTTGGATAGATGTCGGAAATTGTATTGCTTCCTGATTCTGCACCAGTATTCATAGCAATAGCATTATGACAATAAGTAACTGGTTTAGTTCTCATCGCACTCGTGCTTCCGCAACCGTTAGTAGCATATACAATCACATTTCCTGTATGAGTGGGTCCTGTGGCTGATCCGGTAAATGTGTTAGAGTTGAAACCGCCTGTAGCTGTTAAACCGTTTGGACCAGGTGACCATCCTGCCATAGTTGAGCTCCATGTATAAGTATATGGTGCTTGCCCCACAGGAGTTACATCTGCAATAGTGTAAACAGCGGAAGGGTTATTACAAATGTTTGTTGAACCCGATATGGCACCCGGTTGAATAGCTGCTATTGATAAATTCAATGTTCTCCCCGGACCTGTTCCGCATACGTTAGTAAATGCACAGGTTATACTTCCGGCTGTGGTTCCGTTTAGTGAAGCAGTTACCGATTGTGTGTTTATAGGAGGATTTATTGTTCCGGCTCCGTTCATAGTCCAAATGTATCCGGTTGCTGTCGGTGTAACTGAATAGGTAGCCGAGGTTAAATTGCAAACATTAGCTGTCCCGGAAACAGTTACTGGAGCAAGTACTGGTGCATGTGCGGTTACATGGAGTGTACTACCAAAATTGTTGGGTACTACTCCGCAACAATTCCATGCTGATACTCTTATATCTCCTTCCACAAAAGTAGAAGGAAATGTAATAGTAACTGATGCTGTACCTAGTCCGGTTGTATTACTACTGTTAAGTGCGAATGCCCCAACACCCCCTACACTCCAGGCATAAGCATCATGAAAATTACCGTTAATAGTACAAGCAGCAGCACCGGAAACTGGAGCAATTGTAAAAGTTGCTGTTGATGGTTGGCACATATTTGCAGGTGTTCCTGGTGTAATAGCTCCCGGCACCTGAGGATATTTGGTTATTGCAAGAGTACCCGCTGCGCTTGTTCCGCAAGTGT
>JANYDQ010000275.1 GCA_025363555.1 Bacteroidota bacterium
TGTTTATAAACATCTATCAGTTTTGCCTGGTTTTGTTTTTCGTATATTCCATTGTCGTAATCCCTGATGGAGTCGGCTTTTGCCCATTCGCCTTTGTCGGAATAATAATATGCCATAAAATCGTCACGGTTAATGCCGCTGCCTCTGTGTATAAATCCGCTGATGTCGGCAATTACGCTATCATCAGCAAAGGGAATGGAATCGTAAGTATTAAATTCAGAACGAAGGATGTCATTCTCCGTGATGGAGCGCAGGTGCCGCATGTTGGCTAAATACATTTCAGCAGTTTCGCGTGCGGATGTACCTCTTTGGGCACTGTCAATAAGTGTGCGCAAGGACGAAGACATAGTGATGGTAAGCAAGCTATCGCTGATGGCTTGAGTAACAGGGCTATTGGCTATGATGATGTCGGCAATGTAGTTATCGCTTAGGTTGTCGGTATCCTTGATGGCAGCATTCAGCACTGCATCGGCAAGATAAGGTGAAAAAGCAATTAGCGTATCTTTCAGTTGGCTTGCCGAAAAGGAAGTATTCCCAACAAAGCCAAGCAGCATATCGGTATTGCCGTTCAGCAATGTATTCAATGAATCCGCTTTGTTCATTGTTTTTTTCAAATCATCCCTCAAATCATTTATCGGCTTGGTATGGTTGGGATAATGAGGATTGGAAATACAACCGTTGGCTGACATTGAAGGGAAAATAAGCGAAGGGCTAACCACCCCGGAACCTGTATAATGTACTGGAATTTTATTGGTACCGTTGTCATACCAATATTTTACCTTGGAAACCAATGATGAACCATAGGAATAGTAATCATTAGTAGAACCACTGCCACCACTGAATGTATTGCCGGCAGAATAGAGAGGAGTAGTTGTTGAAACCAATGGTTGTGTTTGGTCATACATAACACCACCTGCACCAGTTGAAGCCCCATCAAATATTGCCATATCGGCATTGCGAATGGTGGCGGAAGAACCAGATGGTCCATTTCTATATGTATTGCAAAGGAGTTTTAACCCATTATCATTGGGGTGTGATGGGTTTGAAAAATTATAAATATAATTCATCCCCTGAGTTTGAATACCCCTGTACAAATTATACATTGTATTTTTATAAATTTGGTCAGCATTGTTGCCCGATTCATTTATTATCATTCCAATATCTTTGTTTGCAGAACTGTTACTGCTGTATATTGTATTATCTTCCACCTTGTAACTGGTAGAATGGTCGAGGTAAATACCGTAGGCATTGGTGCCTGATACGATGGAGGTTACAAGGACACAAGCGATAGTGTTTCGTGTGATGGTGGGTGTGGCGTTGGCACCAAGCAGGTAAATGCCACGGAAAACTGCCGCAAACGAATTTTGGTCAAGCGTAACTGTTCGTGCAGAGCCTAAACCATAAGTAGCATATACTCCATATTGCAGACGGTTAAAATAACACCCTAAGGCACTGCCACTATTCGCCCCTGCAAAAAATTCGGAATTATCGCTTTTTATTCCTATGCAGTAATTGTAGCCATTAATTGTAGAAAGAGTGGTATAAGGGAAGGCGGTACCCGAAGTTCCGTTCTGAAAACTGCAATGAATAAAATGAATGCCTTTTACATTGTTCAGGTAAGCGTGTGCTATAGGCACTGCACCATCTGAACTATAGGAAGACGATGATATGTTTACCGTAGTCCAGAATTGGGCTGTTGAGGAAGCGATAGTACTGCCCGTTCCGGTAAAGTAGCTAAGATTATCAAGACTTCCATTGCTGTATGGCTGAAAATATACATCATACTGGTTGTCGTAAAACTTAAAACCATTGGCTTGTATTATTCCGCCACCACCACCGGTTTGGTCAATAGCAAATGTGCTGGTTCTTCTGCCAGCCAATGCGCCAATATATGCCCGTTCAATCTTCACAGATCCTGTTATTTGTAATACACCATGGTTGCAAACTGTTGCAGATTGTGGCTGGGTTTCGTCTCCTCTCACTTCAATTCCTTCCCACATTCCTTGCGCAACGCTACAACTTGCATTTAAGTAACTTGACA
>JANYDQ010000298.1 GCA_025363555.1 Bacteroidota bacterium
TTGAGCTAAAACGGTACGACTTGAATTCATTGCTGAAATTTTTTCAGCAAATTTTAAATCGAAAAATCAAAGAACTACTATAATTATCACTATTTACAAACTATTCCCAATTATTGAAATATCAAAGGTTGGACAGTAGTGAAACAAAATAACAAATGAGAAAGAAAAAGCAATTCGTTTGAATAATCATTGCTTGCCTTTATCAAAAGATGGAAACAAAGGTGCCTAAACCAAAAAAAATTACGGGTTGTAAAATGATACAGAGCGAGCACAGCGGAAAAGGAAAGGTTAGTTTTAAAAAAGCAAAGTATATAAAGAATTATATGCTAATGGAAACTACGGCAGCAGATACCAAAGATGAAAAAAATTATTATCCGGCAAATCCCATTTCTTTTGACAATTCAAAAGGTGGATTGGTGACCCCGAAACAAAAGGGAATAATTACCTGGTGGAGGGTGTATGGTCATAATGCTTCGGGTGATGGTATTTGGAGTGAACCTTTCGGGGGCTTTCCTATTTATTAATTCTCTTCTATAACATCCAGAATCTTCTCCATTTTTTTATCATCATAACTTCCGTATGTGGCATATTTAATTTTTCCTGTTTTATCTAAAACAAAAAAGTAAGGAACATCTTTTTTCTGAAAATCCAATTCTTCCTTGTACGTTTTATCGCCTTCATAAAACAAAATATAATTATACAATTCTTTATCCGTCATTGCTTTTATTTTTTCTTTCGATTGTTTGCTTGTCATTTGGTTTAAGCCGGTAAACATAGGCACAAAAAAAAGATTAATATCATAATCCGTTTGCGGGTCAAAAACATCTGCATCTTTCGCATCTTTTTTAACAATAAATTTATTATACATCGGGTTAATCCATGTTTTTAAATTTGTTTCCGCATCCTTGCTGAATGCCATCCCCAGCAAAGTATATTTCCCTTTCGTATCAAGTGGTAAATTTATTTTTTTGCCATTGTAATCTTCGCATACCATGTCCGGAAACATTTTTCCTTCCACTCCTCCGTAAGGTTTAAAAGCAACTAAAATCAATGCAAACGCAAGTATAAGTTTGTTCATTTGTTGGTTAGTAATAATGGTTAAAGGATATGTTATTATATCATTTTAAACTATCAGGCAATTTATCTCTTGTCAATTCCGTGCCGGCAATTTTTAAGAGAAATACTGCTTTACCGGATTCAAAATCATGCTGCATTTCATTTTTCAACACCTCCATCAGCAAATGGTATTCGCCAAATAATTGAGTACTCAAGCCATTTACTTCTACGCGAATATTTTTGTTTTTTGTTACCCGCTGAATAAAATCAATTACCTTTTCTTCATAATTATCTGTAAGTGCATACATACTTATTTCTACTGTTGCTATCATAAAAATTGTTTTATTGTTAAATGGTTTTATTTTTTTGTGCTTGCTACTTACTCAATTATTACCTGGTGAAGAACCATTTAGCAATAAAACAATTTGGTCATTTAATTATTTATTTAATTCAGCGAATACTTTAGTAGCTTTAAACTTTTTTGCTGCTTTTCCTTTACGAATAATTTTTACGTGTACTATCGTATCACCCTGTGCGGTTGCTTTTACTATATCCTGCCCGGTAATCACATGTCCGAAAATGGTATGATGATTATCTAACCAGGGAGTAGCAACGTGAGTAATAAAAAACTGGCTGGAGTTGGTTTTAGGTCCGGAGTTAGCCATTGCCAATATGCCTGGTCCCGAAAATTTTAGTTCCGGAACAAATTCATCTTTGAAGTTATACCCTGCTCCGCCCATTCCGTTTCCCTGCGGGTCGCCTCCCTGGATCATAAAATTTGCAATAACCCGGTGAAATTTTAACCCGTCATAATAAGGAACTCCTTCTCCCTTAGCTGTATTTTTTATTTTGCCTTCGGCTAATCCTACGAAGTTGGCAACTGTTAACGGAACTTTTTCAAATTCTAATTGTAATAGAATTTTTCCTTTGTTGGTTTCAATTTCTGCATACAATCCTTTTTGTAATTTCGGAGTTTTGTCTTTTGCCGAAATAGTTGCAAATGAAATTAGTACTAAAGAGATGGATAAAATTATTTTTTTCATATTGATTTATTTTTAGTCGCGCAAATGTATTATTTATCCATCCAATTCCACCAAAGAAGTTTTTCTTTTTCATGTGTTGTTTCCGTGGCATAATAAACTGAACACCTGAAAACATATAGCAAACACCTGTCCTGAACCACTCCTGCATATTTATTGGAAAGAGAATATAACTCTTCCGGATTTTTATTTTTTAAACCTGTAATAGATGTAATGCCGATATTTATTAAGTCGTTAGCAATAGATACGCCCACTCCGGGTATTTGGCGAAGTTCTTTTATTTGAATATCCTTTGAGCTTAATACTTTGGGCTTTTTACTCAAGGCTCTATTTTTTTTAAAACTTAACCGACAATCCCACTGCAAGCACTTCTTTAAATTGAACACGGGGTCCGGTACCATATACGGTAACACCATTCTCCACGCGTTTTACAGGCACCGGCACTTTTTCATCATAAATCATTACTGTACTTATGGTAGTGGTTAAATATTTATTTACTTTCAATCCTAAAATATTTTCCCAGTTCACTACAATGTCTTGCGGGTTTTTTAAATAATTACTGAACAATTCCAATTTGGTGGCAAAGTTTACATTTTTAAAAATGTCTTTCTTAAAAGTAAATTTTATATATGCTCCGAATTCAGTTAAAAGCATATCTCCATTTTCTCTTATACCATACACACCATTTACTGTATCGTATATGGCAGGTTTCACACCGTAGGCACCAGCATTGGCAAGCCGCTGGTCGTTCACAAAAGTCATTTTATAAGTTAACGGTGAAATAAAAAGAGATATTGTTTTATCCTGCGATTTGTAATCCATACCCCAGGCACCAAGTAAATACCCCGGAGCCATAAAATGTGAAATCACTACCGAGTCGTTAGGGTAGTTATATCCATCAGCAAACTGGCTTTTAAAATTTACCAGTTCGGCAGAATACCAGTCGCTGTGATTAATGCGTTGTCCAAGTTTAGTAGCAATATCTATTTTATCTTCGTTCTTCCGCAAAGGCGCAGAGCCGCTTTGTATCATTCCGTAGCCTAAATCAAGCGTATTATCCCAGGTAATGTTTTTGTGTTTGTAATTGGCAAATGCACTAAATATAGCACCAATGGATAAAGAGTTTTCGCCACCCGCAGCCCAGTTGGTAAAACTTGCCTGCCCAAAATTAACCCCCACTATTCCCCCTGTGTGCCATAATGTATCGCGTTTCACAGTATCGGGCTGTTGAGCAAAACAGGAGGATGAAATTAAAAGAGCGGAAATAATTAACGTATTTTTTTTCATGCTTTACAATTTTGAATTGTTGTTTTTAATCAAATCCCTGATTTCTGTAAGCAATTGTTCCTGTGTAGGTCCTGCCTGAACAGGGGTTGGAGCAGCAGCTGCGTCTCTTTTTTTAGAAGCATTGATTCCTTTGATTACCAGGAATAAAACAAACGCAACTAAAATAAAACTTATAACTGCAGCTAGAAAACTACCGTATTTTACAGTTCCGAATATGGTAAGTTCGTGAAGATTGGATAAATGTGCTGCCGTTAATGCGGGTTGCAGCACTAAAGGTGTTATCACATCTTCTATTAAAGAATTTACAATTTTACCAAATGCCGCTCCAATAACAACACCTATTGCTAAATCAATAACATTGCCTTTGATAGCAAATTCCTTAAACTCTTTAATCATTATTCCCATAGCTTTTTTAAAATTTAATTATTATATTTTTATTCATATTATTTTACTTATGGCAACAAAGATAAAAACAAATTGGTTTTTAAATAAAAAAAACTCACGTAGATACTACATGAGTTTTTTGCATTATATAAAGTTATAATTATTTAGTAAGCTTTACTTTTAGATTTTCATCCAAAGCAGATAAAAATTCTTCAGTGTATAAATAATGTTCTCCGTGATTTACTTTATTTCCATAAATACAAACTGCCAAATCCTTTGTCATTTTTCCGCTTTCTACAGTTTCTACACATACTTCTTCCAATGCAGAACAAAAATTAATTAACTCCTGGTTGTTATCCAACTTGCCTCTAAAGGCAAGGCCTCTTGTCCATGCAAAGATGGAAGCGATAGGGTTGGTAGAAGTAGGTTTTCCGTTTTGATGGTCGCGGTAATGGCGGGTAACTGTTCCGTGTGCTGCCTCTGCTTCCATAGTTTTTCCATCAGGAGTAACCAGCACAGAAGTCATTAATCCTAAAGAGCCAAAGCCTTGTGCCACGGTATCCGACTGAACATCGCCATCGTAATTTTTACAAGCCCATACAAAATTACCGTTCCATTTTAATGCCGATGCTACCATGTCGTCAATCAACCGATGTTCGTAAACAATCCCGGCTGCATCAAACTTTGCTTTGTAATCAGCCTGGAAAATTTCTTCAAAAATATCTTTAAAACGACCATCGTATTTTTTCAGTATAGTGTTTTTAGTAGATAAATAAAGAGGCCATTTTTTTGATAATGCCATGTTGAAACACGAATGTGCAAAGCCTTTGATAGACTCATCGGTGTTATACATCGTTAATGCAACACCATCGCCTTTAAAATTAAACACTTCAAAACTTTGTGCCGGACTTCCATCTTCGGGAGTAAAACTAACAGTCAGTTTTCCTTTTCCTTTGGTTACAAAATCGGTGGCACGGTACTGGTCACCGAAGGCATGACGACCAATGCAGATTGGCGCTGTCCAGTTAGGAACCAAACGAGGAACATTTTTACAAACTATCGGCTCACGAAACACAGTTCCGTCCAATATATTACGGATAGTGCCATTTGGCGACTTCCACATTTGTTTCAGTTTAAATTCTTCCACCCGTGCTTCGTCAGGTGTAATGGTAGCACATTTAATTCCGACATTGTATTTTTTAATTGCTTCTGCCGAATCTATGGTAACCTGGTCGTTTGTCTCATCGCGGTATTCCACACCAAGGTCGTAATACTTAATGTCCACTTCCAAGTAAGGAAGTATTAATTTATCTTTAATAAATTTCCAGATGATACGAGTCATTTCATCGCCATCTAATTCTACTACCGGGTTTGCTACTTTAATTTTGTTCATTATTTTTATTTATAATTATTTATTGATTTAATTTGGGATGCAAATATAAGATTTTTGCCCGAATAGAAAAGAAGTGAACATTCGGGAGAAACAAAAAGAAGGAGGAACATTTTATTAAAAATTTATTGCTTTATCAGGTCCATGCCGCATACTTTGCATTTGCCGGGTTTATCACTTTCTCCGCCACTGCATTTCATTTCACATTGATAAACGTCTTCTCCTGCTGTCTTTTTTATTTTGCTTTTTGCAGTATAAAAACGATAGGAAACTCCCACTGTTCCCTGGAATTGCGAACCCACCTGTGCATGGTTCACATATTGGTAAACAGGAATTTCAGTAAGCGCGAACACGGTAATGTTTTGTTGAGTAAAACTAATTTGGGGAACTATAAAAATTTTTTTACTGCCTGTTAAATTTACATCCACGTTGTAATACGCCAGCAAATCCAACTTTGGAACGGCTTTCATTTTGTCCACCCATTCGCCTTTTACCTGCAAGGTCAGCCCTAGTTTTTTAAACAACGTGGTTCCGGCATATAGCCCTATACTTGCATAATCCCCGAATTTTTCTCCCAACGGGTTATACCCTTTGCGGATGTATAATGCATTGGCAAAGATTCGAAAATTTTTGAGCGGATAGCCTCGGAAGACAAATCCATAAAAAATAAAATCGTGGGAGCCCGTTGTGGACTGTACCGATGGGGGAGACGTGGTGAAGGTTTGTTTATGAGTTATCGGGGCGGTGTACACCACTGTGGAGTCATCGTATTTTCCTAATGGAATTTTAAAACCAAGTCCAAAAGTAATCTCTGTTCGCCTGGTTTCTGTGGTGCGGTTAAAAATATCGTAGCGTGGAAACAATATCAGGTCGCCAATTCCTCCTGATTTTATGGTATCAATTTTCTGTAATCCTATTTGAGTTTTATTAATAAAATATCCCGATTCTACCGACATGGTTAAATCTTTGGTGATGC
Organism: Bacteroidota bacterium; assembly: GCA_025363555.1. Classification (GTDB taxonomy): domain Bacteria; phylum Bacteroidota; class Bacteroidia; order 2-12-FULL-35-15; family 2-12-FULL-35-15; genus 2-12-FULL-35-15. The sequence goes on from JANYDQ010000298.1 coordinate 6,134, forward strand.
CGTAAGCTACTTTAAGGTAAAGATAATTACTTTTAAAACTGTCGAACAAAGCTGCTGTGTCTTTGTCGCCCGAAAAAAAGCGGTACGTTTCGATATGCTGATAATTACCTGAAATTTCCATTTGCCTGTCCTGCAAAACCCCTTGCGAAGCGCCCCCTGCAATGGGGCTTCCGCTGCCACCCGAACAGCAGCCTTGACCTGATAATTTAAAGCAAACGAATACAAACAAAGCAAGTAGTAGTATTTTATTCATCTTTCTTTAGTATTTAAAGGGTTAAAAAAAACCTGCATTATTTTGTATTAAAACAATGCAGGTTGTAAAACTAAAAAGAAAATTTAATGGGTAACGGCAAACTTGACCATTTGCGAAGCATCGCCACTTGTTAATTTCACAAAATAAATGCCTTTGGTTAATGTTTCAAAATCGATAACGGTTTCATGTTTACCAATGGTTTGTTTTTCATTCGTACTGTTTATTACCGATGCGCCCAACACGTTATATACATTAATAGTAACGTTGGATGTTTGAGTTAACGTATATGTTAAAGTGGATTTTCCATTAGAAACGGGATTAGGGTACATGGACAGTTCAAAATTGCCTAAACTGTTTTCGGCAATGCCTGAAGCAGTTAGAGCACTGTTAATAGCGGCTTGCATAGCACTTGCAGTAACGGCACCTATTACGTTATAATAAACATGATGATTAGCTCCGCCAAGGATGACTGTTTTTTGCATTCCCGCAGAACCATAGTCGGACATGCTGATGGCAGCGTTTGAAAACACAGCATCTGTCAATATAGTATTGGTTGTTGCCCAGCTGGTCAAAGTGGAACAAGAGGTATTTGCCACATCATCGGTAAGGTAAAATTTAACCATTCCCGGATTGGAAGTGCTATAGCCGCGCACCGTATTTGCCGCACTAGATGCTACTCCAATGCAAGCAGAGCAAGGCATTACCCAGGTTATTACAATTACTTTGCCCGAGTTGAGTTCTGAAAATAAGTCATGATTTGTGCTGTTGCAATCGTTCACCGTAAAATTAACAGCAGTTTGAGCTGCGACCGAATGTATTAATAATCCTGCAACTGCAAATAGTAAAATTTTTTTCATGATATTTTATTTTTAATGGGTTAGAGTACAAATGTAAGGAATTTTTATGATAGAAAAAATGTTTTCACAACTTAAAATCAAATAACTAACGTAGAAATAAATTTTTGTGTGCAATTTAAAGTGCGAAAGTATTAACTCTAAGGGTGCTTACAATAATTATAAATGTGCAATCCGAAATTTTTCCAATTCAAACAAAAACTGAACGCCAAGAAAATGGAATAATATATTCATGTGTTTGGGGTAGGTTGTATCGTGTGGTCATCGTTTCTTACCACTGTCAATTTTAATACTGCAAACGCATTTAATTTTGTAACGTTTTTCTAAACTGGTGTAATACCCACCCTGATAAATTCCACCACCTTTGAACCGTTGTTAAAATTCATTTACACCGCTAACTAAAATACCAATGAGTTACGAAAAATTTAAAGTATGTATTGCTGCCTGCAACGAATGTGCAGCAGAATGCGAACATTGCGCCACTGCCTGTTCTCACGAAACGAATGCCGCAAATCAAGCAGAGTGCATCGAGCTGGACCGCTATTGTGCTGATATGTGTCGTATGGCTGCTGCTTTTATGGCGCGGTCTGATAAGCACACCATTGGCTTTGTAAATAACTTTTGCGATTTATAAGCATTGTAAAAAATGTGCAGAAATATGTCGCAACTGCGCTGCTGAATGCGACAAGATGAATAATATAGAGTTTGATCAAAACTAAAATTTGGCAGGCAGTTGAATCCTCTTGTTATTTTAGTAGATGAAAATGACCAGGCAATTGGGGTTATGGATAAGCTCGAAGCGCACCAAAAAGGACTTCTTCACAGGGCTTTTTCTGCTTTCATTTTCAATAATGCCGGACAACTTCTTCTGCAACGCAGAGCCTGGGAGAAATACCATTCAGCCAATCTGTGGACCAACACTTGTTGCAGCCATCCACAGCCGGAAGAATGCACGCGGGAAGCTGCTGAACGCAGGTTGAAAGAGGAAATGGGAATTGAAACAAATTTGGAAAAAAAGTTTGACTTCATCTACAAGGCACAACTCGATAATCATTTAATAGAATATGAATTTGATCATGTATTTATAGGGAAATATGACCGCCAACCTATCCTAAATCCTAAAGAATCTTCGGATTACAAATGGATTACTATTAAGAATTTAAACGCTGAAATTAAACTATATCCTAAGGAATATACAGAATGGTTAAAAATTGCTATTCGTTTTTTTTAAAAGCAGAAATTAAGCGCAGAGAGGTTGAACATGGCTTGCAAATACCGGGCAGTCTGTTCACTTCTGATGTTTATGTTTTACGCGTTTTTTGTTTGGCATTGTTTCATTTCTTTATCCCATTATGATATTCTTTTAGGAATAGTTGTTTTCGGACAAGAAGAGGAGATGATACATAAGAGACACAGGTTTTTTTGTAAGCACAACTTACAGAATTAATCTTAAAGACTTGCGGAGAAATTATTTTTTGTTTTTAAGAGCTTGTATTTTTTGAAGTTGCTGACAACCGGTGACATAGATTTATGGATAAAACCCGATAACTCCTTTAAGTCAAATTGTAAATTTCGTGGTTAACTAACTGAAAAATAATATAAATAGATAAAATACAAAAGCATGGCTTACTCATATAGTTGTATGGCTTACACATATAGTTGTGTGGCTTACACATATAGTTGTATGGCTTACACATATAATTGCATGGCTTACACATATAGTTGCATGGCTTACACATATAGTTGCATGGCTTACACATATAGTTGCATGGCTTACACATATACTTGCATGGCTTACCGCTATACTTGCATGGCTTACCGCTATACCTACATCGGTTACCGCTATACTTAAATGGCATACCGCTATACTTACATCGGTTACCGCTATACTTATATCGGTTACCGCTATACTTACAATGGCTTACTGTTATACTTACATGGCTTACCGCTATACTTACACGACTTACCGCTATACTTACACGACTTACTGCTATACTTAAATGACTTACCGCTATACTTGCATGGCTTACCGGTGTACCGGCATGGCTTATATATCTACTGGTATGTCTTATCTGCCTATTTTTCAATTAAATACATATTATTTCACAAACCGGAATGTTTGGCAGGTAACAGGCTAATTCCCTCTTTCTCCTTGAAATTCCATTTAAAAACTCCAATCCTTCTGAGTTGAAAAGACCTTATTAGTCAATAATTGTATATTTGCATCGTGTTAAAAGAATTTTCAGCCTATATAAAAAAGGAAAACCTGTTTAGTACTTCCGAAAAAATACTGCTCGCTGTTAGCGGGGGTATAGATTCGGTGGTGATGTGCGAACTGTTTCAGAGGGCAGGATTAAATTTTGGCATTGCTCATTGTAATTTTCTGCTGAGGGGTAAAGAAAGTGAGGGAGATGTGAAATTGGTTTTTCACCTGGCAGAAAGGTTTAATGTGCCGCTTAGTCTTCGTGTGTTTAACGCCACTACTTTTGCTGAGAGTAAAAATATTTCCATACAAATGTCTGCACGGGAACTTCGCTACACCTGGTTTGAAGAAATACGAAAAGAGAACAAATACACTTGCATTGCCACAGCCCATCACCGGGACGATTCGATAGAAACCTTTTTTATTAATTTAATCCGCGGAACAGGCATTGCCGGCTTGCATGGCATTTTGCCCAAACAGGGAAACATTATTCGTCCGTTGCTGTTTGCTACTAAAAATCAAATCATGGAATTTGCTGAAAAAGAGAAAATAAAATTCAGGGAAGACAGCAGCAATGCTTCTGATAAATACATGCGGAATAAAATTCGTCACCAGGTTATTCCTGTTCTCAAAGAATTAAATCCTTCGTTTGAAACCACCATGAACGATACTATTCAACGATTGATAAAAGTAGAGGAAATTTATGATAAAGAAATTGAAGGCAAAAGAAATTACATACTAAACCGGGAGGAAAATTATTTTTACATTCGAAAAGACAGCTTAAATGGTATGCAGCCATTAGAAACTTATTTATTTGAATTTCTGAAACCTTTCAATTTTAATTCGAGTACGGTAAATGAAATTCTATTGGGTTTAAATGGAGAATCAGGCAAACAATTTTTTTCTTCTACACACCGTTTGGTAATAGACAGAGAAGTTTTAATTATTGAAGATGTTTCAAATTTAGAATTACAGATTACAGATTTCAAATTGCAGGTAAAGAAAAATCAAAAGGAAATAATTTTTGATAATTTAAAACTGGCTATTAAATTTATGAATCTGAAATCTGAAATTCCTAAATCAAAAAACACTGCTTCTCTCGATTTTGATAAGTTGGTTTTCCCTCTCGAAATTCGCAAATGGCAGCAGGGGGATAAGTTTTACCCGTTTGGTATGAAAGGGAAAAAGAAATTGAGTGATTTTTTTATTGATAATAAAGTACCTTTGAACCAAAAAGAAAATACATGGCTGTTAACTTCTGATGGAAAAATAGCATGGGTTATTGGAATGAGAATTGATAATCGTTTTAAGATTACACATGCAACAAAAAAAATATATTTTGCAGAATTAGTTAAGTAATTTACCTTTGGTGATTATTATGGAAGACGAAATACTCTTTGAAGAGAAACAATACATAGGTTATAACAAGTGGGCAATCATCTGGCGCACTGTGCTGGCGCTGTTTTGTTTCCTGCTGTATTACTGGAGCGAAAACCCGAAAGCGGTGCAGGTGGGTAATACCATACAAATTCCTTCTTCTCCGGTTGGCGAAGATTCGGGGCAATTATTCTTTTTGATGGGATTGATATTAATGTGTCTTTCGCTTATTCTTATATTTGTGTTGCACCTGCATACCAAAATTGTTGGCAATAGTTTAATCCTTGACGGGCTGTGGACTTCACGAAAAGTAAAAATAGATTTGAATAATATCGTGGACGTAAAAAAAGTAAAGTACAGCAAGTATTTACTCAACCGCCCGGTGTATAATTTGCATTACAAAAACAAAATCCGGTTTTTTACACAAGGGAATGATGCTGTGGAAATTACTGATAAAGACGGGCTGAAATATCGCGTGGGAAGCCAGAAAGCCGATGAGCTGATAAATAAGATTACAAAATTAATGTCTAAAAATTAAGCATGAAATTTATGAAACCATTTTCCGGAACAAGTATTTTAATAGTGTGCACGTTATTAGTTAATTCGTTAACTGCCCAAATTCTGCACCCCGTTAAATGGGATTTCTCGGTAAAAAAAGTAAGCGGATGCGAAGCAGAACTCTTGATACATGCCACTATTGAAGACAAATGGCATGTATACGCACAGGAATCGAGCGGCAGCGATGGACCCATTCCTACTTCATTCACATTTACTAAAACTGCAAACTACGAACTGGAAGGTAAACCATCAGAAAAAACATTAATCAAAAAATTTGAACCCGTGTGGGGTTCCGAAATCAGCTACTTTGAACATGAAGCTTTTTTTACCCAAAAAATAAAAATAAAATCGGATAAACCATTTGAGGTAAAAGGCAGCCTTGAATTTATGGTGTGTAACGGAACACAGTGCCTCGCCCCGGAAACAGTTGATTTTTCTTTTAAAGTAGAGGGTAAACCCTGTCCTGCATTTGAAAAATAGTATGATACTATAAATAAAAATCTAAAAGCCAAGCGTGAATTATATGAAGAAATTTTTCAAAGTAAGTTTATTAATACTATCCGTTTTATTTGTTATAAGTTCGAGCGCACAAATAATGAATCCCATTAAATGGGATTTCACTATTAAAAAAACAGGTGATTGCGAAGCAAATATTTTGCTTCATGCCAGGCTGGATGACACCTGGCATGTTTACGGGCAGAAGTCTTACGGAGATGATGGACCTATTCCCACTTCCATACAGTTTGCAAAAAGCCCCAATTTCGAACTGGTTGGAAAACCTTCTGAAAAAACATTGATAAAAGTGTTTGATAAAATGTGGGGCTTTGAGCTTAATTACATGGAGCACGAAGCCACGTTTACTCAAAAAATAAAAATAAAATCGGATAAGCCGTTTGAAATAAAGGGCGGTGTGGTTTCTATCGTTTGCAACGAAACTCAATGTATGCCGCCAGACTCAGTGGTTTTTTCCGTTAAAGTTACAGGTTCTGCTTCCTGCCTTACCAATTCAGGCACCGCAACTGCAACTACTGCAACACCTGAAACTGCTTCAAAAGACTGCGAGGTGGATTCAAATAAAGTATTTGAAATTTTACAAAAAAGAAATAAAGTAACAGCAGTTGCCTCTAATGCCGTATGCGATTCTGCAGCTATAGTAAAAGCTAAAACCACCGAACCTGTTTTAAAAAATGATCCCGAATCTACAAAAGGGAGAAGCTGGTGGAGTATTTTTATACTTGGGTTTTTAGGCGGATTGGCTGCATTGCTTACTCCCTGTGTTTTTCCGATGATACCTATGACCGTTAGTTTTTTTACCAAAAAAAGCAAGAACAAAGCGAAAGGCATTTCGAATGCCTTAATTTATGCCACTTCCATTATTATTATCTATGTAATTTTAGGGCTGGGAGTAACTATTATTTTTGGTCCCGATGCGCTCAATGCTTTATCTACTAATGTGTGGTTTAACCTTGGTTTTTTTCTTTTACTTGTAATCTTTGCCATTTCATTTCTTGGCGCATTCGAAATTGTTTTGCCGTCCGGATTTGTAAACAGAATGGATTCGAAAAGTGACAAGGGCGGGTTGATAGGTATTTTTTTTATGGCATTTACTTTATCACTAGTTTCCTTTTCCTGCACAGGTCCCATCATAGGACCATTGCTTGTGGATGCCGCGGTAAACGGGGGTATTAAAGGTCCTTTTTGGGGTATGCTTGGTTTTTCATCTGCATTGGCATTGCCTTTTGGTTTGTTTGCTGCCTTCCCGGGATGGCTGAATTCATTGCCTAAATCGGGTGGATGGTTAAACTCGGTGAAAGTGGTGTTGGGTTTTCTTGAACTTGCATTGGCGCTCAAGTTTGCTTCCAATGCAGACTTGGTGGTACAGGCAAACATTCTTACCCGCGAAGTATTCATTGCTTTATGGATTGTTATTTTTGGATTGCTTGGAATTTACCTCATGGGCTGGATAAAATTTGCACACGACAGCGATGTAAAACACATTTCCGTTACCCGTTTGTTTTTTGCCATTCTTGCTTTTTCATTCACTGTTTATTTAATTCCCGGTATGTGGGGAGCACCTCTGAAACTAATCAGTGGCTTTCCTCCTCCCGATTTTTATGCCGAAAGTCCGAATGGAATTGGCGGTTCTAAAACGATGGTGAGTGAAGATGCTAATGCCCCTAAATCTGACCATAAAAAAGAACATTGCCCAAATGATTTACCTTGTTTTCATAACTATGATGAAGCATTAGCTTATGCCCGAAAGGTGAAAAAACCGCTTATGCTTGATTTTACAGGATGGGCTTGTGTAAACTGCCGAAAGATGGAATCGCAGGTGTGGACAGACCCTAAAGTGGACAGCCGTTTGAGAAACGATGTGATAGTCGTTTCACTGTATGTGGATGATAAAAACGAATTGCCGCCTTCGGAAAAAACAGTAAAAAAACTGGGCGACCGAGATTTTAAAATAAATACGATTGGAAACCGCTGGAGTTATATGCAGGCAAATATTTATAAAACAAATACACAGCCCCAATATATTTTAATTGACAGCAACGAGCAAATGCTTACTACCATCACAGCACATTACGACCCGGATGTTAAAAAGTACACGGACTGGCTGGATGAAGGGGTTGCGGAGTATAAGAAACGTAGTCATTAGTTCAGTAATTCATTGGTTGTTGGTTATCAAATTACGAATGAATCTGAATTACGAATTAGTAGTATATAGGTAGCGATAGGGTTCTATTGTATTATCAGTTTTCCATACTGCGGTTTCCTGCCCCCTTCGAGGAAAAATAAAGAGGGGCTGCTTGTTATCTCCACGAAATAAATTCCTTTTCCCATTTCTCCTTTTTCTATTATTAATTCTTTGCCCGAAAAATTGATTGTTCTTATTTCTTTTCCAAGTACATCTGTTATTTTAACCAGGATGTTTTTTTGTTCTTCACTAAAAGTAAGAGTGGTTTGGAAAGTTAAGGGGTTTGGAGAAATGGAAAAACTGCCCCCACTTATTTCTTCAATGCCTGCTTCAAACGAATAAGCAGGTTGCACACAATTGAACCAGGGACCAACAGCAAGGGAACTGCCGTATGAATTTAATGCGCCACTGTTCCAGATAATTGCTGCCCAGGTAAGAATTACCTGGCCGGGCGGATAACAATTCACCATACCTCCCGGGATTAATAAACTATCCAGTTCGAGTATTCCAAATTTGATAATACGTGCGCCGGTAGAACAAGTTACAGTATAATGCCCGCAAATTCCCCCGAAACTATCTATTTGAAATAATGCATTGGAATTAAAAGCCAAACTACTGGTAATGATTATCGGATGCTTTATATGAAAAGTATCGGAACTGGAATGAGGAGGAACAACACCGGAAGACCATACCGAAGGGGAGTTCCAATAACCGCTTGAAACAGTTACCCAAGTTGTTGATTTCGCGCTGTGAAAAATCAACATCCCTAAAATAAAAACACTGATTTTCTTTTTGAAGTGCATGGTTTTAGAAAAGCAAAACTTAATCTGCCTGTAAAGATAAGGTATTTCCGTTTAATTATAATAACGCAAAAAACCTCCCGGAGTTAACCGGGAGGTTTTTCTATTTTTTATTGATTTGTTTTCCTGAACCAGCATCTGGTCTAGTGAAGAGGGTAGTTTTTCTTGATATTTTTAATCGTAATAGTTCCCCTAAACAAATACTATATTATTTTCTAATAATTTTCTGGTACAAAGGTCAGCATAATGCAGCAACAGGATGATACATAATTTTGAAAATCTTTAACATGTTTTTTATGCCATGGGTTATTAGTAAATTTGTGAAGGTTTATAAACCAGTGTTATTGTACGTTTTAATCATAAAACTTTAAAAATAGTTGTACTTTCGCATTCACTTAATTCAATTATACAATGAAAAAATCCTTGATAGAAGAAAACTTAAAAGAGGCACAGGTGGTGCTTGCCCAATTTATAGCTGAAAAGAAAAACATTGCGGCTATTGAAAAAGCAGGAAAAACATTGGTAAATGCGTTTAAAAAAGGGAATAAAGTTATTTCCTGCGGAAATGGTGGTTCCATGTGCGATGCTATGCACTTTGCAGAGGAGTTAAGCGGGCGTTTCAGGGAAAACAGGAAAGCATTGCCTGCTGTTTCCATTTCAGACGCTTCACACATTACCTGTGTGGGAAATGATTTCGGTTTTGATAAAATATTTTCGCGATACGTGGAAGCAATAGGAAACAAAGGAGATGTATTGGTTGCCATCAGCACAAGTGGAAACAGTGAAAATGTAATTAATGCCATTAATGCTGCAAAACAAAAAGGAATGACAGTAATAGGATTAACAGGAAAAGACGGGGGAAAAATGGCAAAGCTTTGTGATGTTGAAATAAGAGCACCACACAGCAAGTATGCCGACAGAGCGCAGGAAATACACATTAAAGTAATTCATTCATTAATACATTTTGTGGAAGATAATAGTTAAGGAAAGAAAAATTACTTTTCAATAATTAAATTTTTTTTACTTCTGTTTTGTTTTTTTAAGCACCACTATATTAAAGGAGATGCTGAGCACCATTGCTCAACTCAAAAGCAACCTCCTAATACAACCCTATCAAATCTCTCCATTTTTTTACTTTATATTTCTTAACAGGTTTTTTTATTTTTGATAAAATCCTGCGCGACACATTATAAAGCGCACCATTTATTAATTTAAAGATTTTGATATTGAACCTGTCTTTTTTTGAAGCATAATTCAGGTTTACCATTTCACCTTTGCGAACAATTATTAATCCGTCTTTTTTATAAAGCCGTTCTATTTTACTTATGCTGTATGGACAATTGTGTTTGATATTATTTTTGTCTGTTACTATTGTTTTTCGTTTATTGCTTTTTACAGAAGCAACATTGAACACATACACTTTTTCTTTGCAAAATTTACCTTGTGTAGGCAAAAAGGGCTGAGAGGTTTGATTTCCCATTTCAGTTGATGATTAAAAAAATTGATACTAACTCCCAAACAATTTTTGTTTGGAGCGTTAAATTTTTTTGAAAAAATACTAACGTGTAATTTTTTTATCATGTAAAACTGATTAAGGATTTAAAGATACTATAAAATTATTGTATGCTATTATTAAAAAAAATAAAAAATGTGGTCGCATTTCGTACTTATAAAACAAAACCGGGACACAGATAACACATAAAAAATTAAAATAAACGTATCCATTTTAATCTTTAAAAAATCTGCGTCATCTGTGTTCCAATTTTTAAAACTTAATTAAACGGCACATTTCCACCCTGCACATTCGATGGGTCGCTGTTTTGTTTAGTCCCTTTTGCAATCACAAACACATTTGTCAAGTCCCCGGGATTCAAATTAATAATTAATTGCCGCGTACTTCCTTGCTGCCAGTTCCAGGTAGCTTTATCGAAAACTCCCTTACCATACCACACTACATAATTTTTCACATAAGGAATTTTGTTAATCATTATTCCCAGCGTTCCTCTTCCTTTTTTATAAGTAATGCGAAATACAGGAGTAGTAGGTTTGCCATCATGCTTTTCAGGACTTTTTCTTGTTGCCACTGCTGTTAAAGAAAAAAGTGAGCGATCTCCGTTTGCAAGCGAAACACAGCTCACAATCATATTTGTGAAATTTTCGCGCAACTGCGCATCATACAGTGCAAGCGATACCCGTTCGGTACTGGTAATATCTTTCCTGTTTTTTGATGCCAGCGGCAACAGTGCATTATATATGGCTTCTACAAACACAACAGTGGGCACACAAGCACCAAACTCAGCAATGGCCATAATGCGCGGAAATTTATCGCTTACATAAGTGCACAGTTGGGCAGGGTTCATTTTTGATAGTTTAGGAGCCGCACTAAACCGCGAATAAGGCGAAGGTGGCAATGTTGCCAATGCAAGCCGTGCTTTCAGCGTTTTCGCTTTTAGCACTTCCTTTTGTTTGTCAGTAAGCTTTACCAGCTTCACCGGTTTCTCCTGCTGAGTGGAGACTTTACCATTTCTTTTCGACTTTTTTACAATTTTAGTTGAGGTCTTTGCATTTTTTTTCGGTGCTTTTTCATTTTCATTTAGCCCTGTAAAAGACATCAGTACAACAGACATAAAAGTTAAAATACTACGTTTAACTTTTCCTGAACCTTTTTGTTCCGGAGAGCGGTTCGGGTTGCTCTCACCTTTTTTACCTGCTACTATAGCCGATGATAAAGGTTTTTGTTTTTTATTTTTATTCATATTTTTTATTGAGTCCGCTTCTAAATTATTTTTAAGTTTATTAATCCTGCACCGGTAGCGGTTTTCGAACCCGATGCGATTAATTTCGATGCAAAAATATGTTGCCCTTTCAAGATGAGCAACTATTTTACTCAAAAACCATCCAAACATGTAACAAGCGGTAGTTTTTTTTACTATCAAAAAACAAAAAGTATCGAAATGGCTGTAAATAAAGGTTTTTAAGAGGACAACATCCGCGATTAAAAATTCTTATTTTTATTACCAAACAACCAAAAACTGAAATAAG
>JANYDQ010000299.1 GCA_025363555.1 Bacteroidota bacterium
GTAATAGAACGAACCAATGCTTGGCTGGACGCCTTTAAAGCTCTTTTGGTGCGTTTTGAAACAAATAAAATTCACTGGAAAGCACTACATTTATTAGCCTTTACCGTTATTTTATTACGTCAACTTTAAACAACTTCATTAAACTCAAATTGCGGAAACTGTAAACTATTATTACATTTAACATTATTTATAAATGCTGAAATTTCAGAATGCCTATTTTTGTAATGTCAATTTTAAATAATTTATAAAAACATGCTACAATGAAACCCATAACTACTCATTTTGTTTTTGCGTTTATACTCTTTTCCAATTTTGTTTTTGTAAAAACTATAAACGCTCAAACGTGGCAACCGTTAGCAAATGGTACTGATTCAACTATAAACGCAATGGTGGCTTATCGCGGAAAATTATATGTCGGAGGAATATTTACCCATTCAGACGGGCGAGCAACCTCTTATATTTCCAGCTGGGATGGCACCAGTTGGGATTCGGTGGGAACAGGAGTAAACGGTACAGTGGCTGCACTCACTGTTTACGATTCTAACTTATATGTTGGAGGTGCATTTTCTATTGCCGGGGGCGTGAATGCTGATAAAATTGCAAAATGGAACGATACTTTATGGTCAACCGTTGGTACCGGAACAACTGCTTTTATAGAGGCATTTACAACTTATAATGGTTCCCTGGTACTAGGGAGTAAAGCCGGATATATTGGTGGTGCCACCAATAAATACATTGCTAAATGGGATGGAAACAGTTTTTCGCCAATAGGAACCGGCATGAGTAATTCTGTTTCTGCATTGGCGGTGTATAACAATAATCTGTATGCTGGCGGGGCATTTACAACCGCGGGCGGGTTATTTGCTAATAGAATTGCAAAATGGAACGACACAGCCTGGTCTGCGGTTGGAACCGGAACCGATAACCTGGTCAGAGCTTTAGCTGTTTATAACGGAGACCTTTATGTTGGCGGGTCATTTACCACAGCAGGTGGTGTAGCTGCCAATTATGTTGCTAAATGGAATGGAACCACATGGTCTGCCGTTGGTTCCGGAATGAATAATAGTGTAAATACGTTGGTTGTTTTCAATGGTGATTTATATGCAGGTGGGTTTTTCTCTACTGCAGGCGGACTCAATGCAAGCAGAATAGCAAAATGGAATGGTACAACATGGTCTGCCTTGGGCACAGGAATGACCGTTCCCAGTGCAGCATCTGTATATGCAATTGAAATATATAATAATGAACTATGCGCTGCAGGTAATTTCAAAAAGGCAGGAGGAAACAATGCTGACCGAATTGCGAAATGGAATCCATCCATCGTAAACGCGGGAATTGCGGAAAACACCTTTTCAAATACCATTACTATTTCTCCCAATCCAATGGTTTCGGAATGTATCATTTCTTTTAATAAAGAATATAAAAATGCAATCGTTAACGTGATTGATGTGTTGGGTAAAACTATTAAAAGCATTAATTTTAGCGGGAACCAGGTAACTATTGAAAAAGGAAATATGGACAATGGAATTTATTTTGTTCAATTAGTTTCGCATTCTGTTACTTCCAATGCTTCTATTGTTAATGATGAAATAATTGCCACCAAAAAAATCATTGTTCAATAATGCTTTTTAATAGCGGTTATGAGTGCTAAAACAAAATAAAATAAAACTCCCGGGCTTTCTGCGTACTTTTGTCTTCAGACAGAAAGCACTACATTTGTTATGTTTGCTAAAGTCTTTTTTTGAAAAATTATTTAAAACAAACAAACCAACAATGGAAACCACAAAAGAACTTAAACTGGCTGTATTAATAGATGCAGACAATGTTCCTTATTCAAATATAAAAGGGATGCTGGAAGAAATCTCTAAATACGGAACTCCTACCTTCAAGCGCATTTATGGCGACTGGACAGCACCCACTTTATCAGGATGGAAAACTGTTTTGCTTCAAAATGCAATTACTCCTGTGCAGCAATACAGTTACACTGCTGGAAAAAATTCGAGCGATTCAGCATTGATTATTGATGCAATGGATATTCTGTACACAGGTGGAGTAGATGGGTTTTGCATCGTTTCCAGCGATAGTGATTTTACACGGTTAGCTACGCGCCTTCGCGAAGCAGGCATGAAAGTATTTGGCATTGGCGAAAAGAAAACGCCTTATGCTTTTATTGCTGCCTGCAATAAATTTATTTACATCGAAATTTTAAAGAAAGAAGTAAAAGAAGTAATTGTTTCGAAAACTAATTCAAAAGAAACAGTAAAGAAAACTGCTCCTGGTGCGACAGTTTCAGCAGTGGCTTCAATTGACAGAGAATTAGTAAAGCTTATTTCCGACAGCATTAACGACATTGCAGATGAAGAAAGCGAATGGGTTTTTCTAGGTGTGCTGGGCAGTTTAATTATCAAGAAACAACCTGACTTTGACCCCAGGAATTATGGATATAAAAAACTTCTTGATTTGATTAAAACAATTAAAGAAATAGAAATTGACGAGCGACCCACCGGAAAAAATAATATCTCCCACTTCTATGTGAGAACAAAATAAAAGAAATATACCACAGATTCTCAGATTTAAAATTAATTCAAGTATTTTATTTTAAAAATCTGTGAATCTGTGGCATTAATTTGGTTAACTGTTTGCTCCGGGTTCTATCTCACCATCAATTTTTGTGTCAATCTTCCTTCTGTAGTTTCCACAGTAATAAAATAAGCACCTGCAGAAATATTTGTACTGTTAATAAAATAATTCTTTTCTCCTGCCTGCATATCTCCTTGATAAATTACTTCAACACTATTTCCAAGCATATCAAAAAGTGTAACACTTCCTTTAGTGTTTTTGTTAAACGAAACAGGAATACACGTTATGCCATGCGAAGGATTTGGATACGAATCGTGCATCGAATAAACCGTGTTCGCATAAGTACCAATTCCGGTAGGACCGGTTACATAAAAATTAAAATCTCCATGCGGAGCAGGCATCGGTTTGAACTGTTCTTTTCCTGAATTGGCATGTGCTTTTATATAATAAAATACATGCGTTCCGGCAGGGTAGGCAGGTATAAATCCTGTCCATGTATTTAATGATACGTTGGTCAGTGTCATGGGAACATTACTGAAACCAAGTGTAGTATCGTTTGTATAATATAAGGTAGCATATTGTATCCCTGTGCGGTGCTGTATTCGTGCATCCACCTGGTAGGGAGTGGTAGTGTTAGTTGTGTTCGGCAAATTTTGATGTACTATCAATAAAGGGTCGTTAGGTCCTATTTCGTGAGTAATGCAGTGTAGAGAACCGCTTGCGGCAATGGTAGAAGTAGAATTTATTCCTACCACATTATATCCTGGCATAGCGTTTCTCCATATTCTCAACGCAGTGGAATCGTAGGAAACAAAATTATAATACTGGGGAACAATGATGGTTTTGTTTACTATCAGGGCATTGGTGTATGTTAAATAACTTCCTCCCGCATCTGGGTATAAACCATTGGTTTGGTCGGGCGGCTGCGGAATGCGAACTACTTTGTACGGAGTACCAAACACAGAATTATAATTTGCTAAGATATATTGCAGGTTAGCTTCTATCTGCGGTCCGTCCGAAACACCTGTTGGATATTGCGCCACCAGCAATGTTTCTTCATTAATTAATTTAATGTGCATATCCAAATGATGAATCCCGTCATACGGAAGGGTATCCAGCTTTACCGAACGTTTTATTCCCATAAATTTACTCAATATGGTATCCACATTAGCAACAGTAAGAGTAGGGTTTTCGAGCAAAATTAATTTAGAATGAAACGAATTTCCCAACCCGTCACTCATCCAGTTTCCTCCTGTGTTATACAGCAAATTAGCACCTTGCGTGGTTTCGTAAACAGGCAAATGCAACGACCTTCCCAACGAACGCGACACCGTATCATCTCTTGTTCTTGTAGGGCGGTTGTAATGCCAGTCCACCAAAATCAATGAATCCACATCGTTCCTATAAACTGCATTTGGACCGTAATCCCTTACCCACACACTATTGTAAGGTGCATATACAAACCGGCAGTTGGCAATGGAAGAAGGGGGCACGGACCCACCATTGGCAGTAGATGCTAAATAATTTTTTACAGAAACAGAGTCGCTTCCGCTGGCACCGCATACTATGCAAACATTAGTAGTAGGCGCAACAGCCCGAACAATATCTTTTAAAACGCTTAGATAACTAATCCAGGTAATCACCACTTCCTTCGTTTCTTCCCATTGCGCCATAGCACGCAGTGGTCCCGGTGGTGGAGTGGTAATGCTTTTTTCAATATCATAAACAGGCGGCTGCCAGCCGGGGCTTTTCATCAGTTCGGTTTCTTCTTTAGAAAAACCAACCGGCAAATCGGTTTGTGCTTTTGCAATGGTTGAACATCCAAGCAGTGCTGCAAAAGCAAGACGAAGTGGAGTAGTGGTTTTATTCATAATTTTAGGGTATTTACTATTTGATGGGTAAAATTAGATATATAATTTGTATTAGCAAAGCTAAAAGGTAAAATGACAATTGGTATGGGCAGAAATTTGATAGAGGAAACCAATCAAATAAAGAAACCATAGCTTGGTCGAGGGTATTAAAGTCTATGTCTAATTTATTGCTTTTACATTAAAATAAAATCTACTTTTGTATCACTAAGTTTCGAAAGTGATTTAGTTGTTTTCATGAAGTGTTGAAGCCTGGTAGGAGTGCCAGGCTTCTTTTTTGGTTTTTAATAAAAAATCCTGCAACGTTAATTCGAAGCAGGATTTTTTATTTCTTATCATTAAAGCAATTCGAACTGCTTACAGTGATGTATGGCATGCTTGTGCAGCAGGGTGGTACACTCCTCAAAATTTCAAATCACCGAAAAACGAATTGGTTAATTTTGCACCTTTATTTTCTTCGAAATAGTTGATAAAAGAATTAATCTCTTTTTCAAGCGTTTCAATAGCTTCTCCAAAGTTTGCTTTGTTAAAGGATAAGGGGCTTCTGTTAACAAAGCATTTTTAGTATTCGGCTTAAACTGCCGCTCACTCATCACAAATTCTTTGTATTTAGGTAAATGCTCCGGAGGGGTATGCAATGTTTGATTATTTTTTCCTGTTGCAAAACTTACTGATTCTGACAAATGCTCCACCATTTGCTGAGCATTCATCACTCCCCAATTGCCTTTTGCATCAGGCTTTAACGTGCGAAATAGTTTTGGAAGTGCCGTTTTTAAAAAATTAAGTTTATCCATGATAATTTAACACTACTGTCCAACCTTTGATATTTCAATAATTGGGAATAGTTTGTAAATAGTGATAATTATAGTAGTTCTTTGATTTTTCGATTTGAAATTTGCTGAAAAAATTTCAGCAATGAATTCAAGTCGTACCGTTTTAGCTCAA
>JANYDQ010000300.1 GCA_025363555.1 Bacteroidota bacterium
TTGAGCTAAAACGGTACGACTTGAATTCATTGCTGAAATTTTTTCAGCAAATTTCAAATCGAAAAATCAAAGAACTACTATAATTATCACTATTTACAAACTATTCCCAATTATTGAAATATCAAAGGTTGGACAGTAGTGATAAATATTATATAAAATGGCAAAGCAAAAAGGCTTAGTAAAATACTCCGGTACGATGGGAGGAGTTCGTCACTTCAAGATTAAAGGTCTTCAAGGTGATTTCGCAGGGTTGGTAGGCGGACCTACTGACTCACAAATTAAAAATGATGCAGCATTTATCAGAACTCGCGAAAATATGAGCGAATTTGGTGGGAAGCGCAACTTGTGCAAAATCAGTTCGTGTAGGATTGGCACAAATTATTAAACAGTATTCAGACCCTCGTTTAACAGGTCGTTTAACGAAGATTATGAAGGAAATCAACAAAGAAGATGTAACCAATGCCAGGGGACAAAGAAGCGTTTTAGTTTCTGCACATCAAACAATGTTGCAAGGTGTAGATTTTGATGTTAACACAAGTTTAGCAGGAATTTTTAACGCACCTTACACGCTGACTAATACAGTAGCAAGGGATGGCGCAACATTTAAAATTGTTGGGTTTGACCCAATGAATTTAATTAATGCTCCGGCAGGTGCAACACATTTCCGTTTGATGAATGCAATTGCAGTTGTTTCTGATTATGTGTTTAATGCCACTACAGGAAAGTATGAACCGACTGACCCAACACTAAACGAACTTTCAGATGTTCAATTTTCAGGGTACACTGATTTAACAACTCCAACATCAACAATTACAATTAATACTACTTTGGCAGGACCTCCAACAATGACTGGAAGCGTAAGTGTATTAAATTGTATTGGAATAGAATTTTATCAGCAAGTAGGTTCAAACTACTACCTCTTTGCATCAGGCAATGCAATGAGAGTTGATAGCGTATTCTAAAGACTTTCCACTGCGAAAAAGGGCTCTACCAATCTTGGACGTGGCTCTTTTTTTGCCCCTACCTCAACAAAAAATCTCCAAAAATCCCCGAAAACACCCCGAAATTCACCGTAATTTCTCGCTTTGCTTTGCTTTGTTTTTTGTATTTGGTGCACTCATATAGGGGACATCTACGGGACATATAGGGAACAAATACGGCTAATACCTTACTCCACCAGCAAAAAAATCCCCCAGCACAAACCTAAACCAAAAGAAAAAAGAAAAAAAACCACAAAAAAAAAGAAAAAAGAAAGCAAATCAAAAGTGAGGTTTAGCAGGGCTGTCAAGGTTTTTGAAAAAATAAATACTACCTCTTTTATCAATCAAAAAAAACAATGAAATAAAAAAGAGTGTGGAGATTTATTTTTCAAAACCCGGAGGGCTTGACCTTTACTGCCCTATCAGGTGGCTTGTGCGAACCTCACTAATTTTGCTTTGTTTTTTATTTTTTAAATCAATTAAAAAAACTTTTTCTTTTTGTTTATCAAAATAAAAAAACAAAAATACCATATTTCTAAAAACAAATAAAAATACCATACGCCTGTGGCTTGCGCTCTTGACCGACTGTAAGAAGATGCGCACTACCGGCAAGGGTTGAAGTTTTTCACTTTAACTCTTGCAACCTATTCGGAGAGAAAGCGGATAATAAAAGAACTGCAACCAACAAGTAAAATTGTAATGCAGATTTTTTATTATTGGCTTTCTCTCTTTTATTGGCAGGGACAAACTCACGCTGAAAATAAGAAAGCAAACCAAATTATTAAGTGCGTTGAAAAGACAAGGGTAGTGGCTGAAAAAATTGTCCGAATGGCAAAGGGTGAAATGAAGCATCACTACCGTAATGCGCGAAGGGGAAAGATGTCAAGCGAGCTTGTACATCTTTCCAGAAGGGCAGGAAAATTACGGTGTGATGCGAAATGGAACTATGGGTAAGCATTCGGATAATTTTTTCAGGTGCTACTCTTGTGTGCGGTGTTGAGGATGGTGGAGATTATGAAATGAAGTAATGACGAAGGAATGTAGAGGAATGAAATGAACGGAATGTATGAGGAATGAATGAATGAAATAAACTCCACCTACCGCAAACACATAGCCATAATAAAAAACTGCTTTCTTATTTTAAGCAACCTATAAAGGGTGGGTGGGGTGTGTTGGGTTTTCGGGCCTATGGAGCTTGTTGTGCGTTGGATAGCGAATATTTATCATAATGCCACATTATGTTAAATAGTTTTGGGTTGTTTTTTCGGGCGTAACTTTTTTTGCTTTTTGTGTGTTGGGATAGGTTATTGATTTTTTGAGGTACGATAAAAAGCAATGTGCTATACGTGTGCAGGCATTGCAAAAACTATGACAGAAAAAACAACAGAAGGGATGGAGAGGGGAGTGAAATATAAAGACTATGCAGCTTGCTTTTCGCAAGCGGAGGATTTATATTTCACGAGGAAGAACAAGGGGTCAACGACATTTTAAAGGGAGTAAAAAGGAAAAAGCCTTATTTTTGCCACAAAAATGGCAATGGATAAAGAAGCGTTAGGATTGTTTTTTCCTCAAGAGTTGTTAGAACATTTTGAAATCGTTTTGGTACAC
>JANYDQ010000315.1 GCA_025363555.1 Bacteroidota bacterium
AACTCGTGTACCAAAACGATTTCAAAATGTTCTAACAACTCTTGAGGAAAAAACAATCCTAACGCTTCTTTATCCATTGCCATTTTTGTGGCAAAAATAAGGCTTTTTCCTTTTTACTCCCTTTAAAATGTCGTTGACCCCTGATTTCTTAATCCTGACAATGTATGGATTTGCGAAAGTTTGTGTAGTTTTGTTTCGGTAATTTGGATGTTAGCAGTAATGCTACGAAACGTGATGACACATTACGAGAAATGAACGAACGCGAACCAAATACAATTGACGGAGAAGACTTGAGCGAATTACTCGAAAAGGTAGAGAACTCTTTTGACATTAAGTTTGACGACACAGAATTAGCAAACGTTGGAACATTTGGACAACTTTGCGACCATATCGCAAACAAAATACAACTTGCCAACATAGACGACTGTACAACACAACAAGCATTTTATAAACTTCGCAAATCTTTTTCATCTGAACTGAAATGTTGACATTCAGAACTTGACAACAGAAACTTTATTGATAAGTTTATTACCAAGACGAAACAGAAGAAAGAAAGTAGAACGGATAGAAAAGCAATTAGGTTTTAAGACTTCAATATTACGACCACCTCATTGGGTTATGGGAATACTTTTAGTTCTTTTACTTGCATCGTTTGTAGAACTGTTTTTCAATGCACAGTTAGGAATTTATGGACTTATACTTTCAATTATTGGACTTTGGTTAGCAAAACAATTGGGTAAAGAACTTGACGTAAAAACTCTTGGACAAGCTGCTGAAAGAATCACACAAGAAAATTATATTAAGTCTAGGCGGAATCAAAAAACATTTAATAAAAAGGAAATAGAAAAAGTACTAACAGACTGGTTTGCCGAACAACTTGGCTTTGACAAATCAGAACTAACGCGTGAAACGAAATTTAGCTAACAGAAAAAAGAAAGCACAGCAGATAACATAGGTCCGTATGTTTGTAAAATAATTTTTCCAGTAAAAAGATATTTGTATAATTTTAAAAGAAAAAATCAATTATCGAAAAATAATTAAAACACTACACAAACGAGAAAAGAAAAAATAAATAGTAAAAACAAATGAAATAACAAAAAACAAGTAAAAATGAAAAACAAAAAAGAATTGAGCCTTGACGAAAGACTAAAAAAATGCGATGCTGAACTTACAACAGTAAAGACCTTGTTTGAAACAACAAATGCAGAAACCCAAAAACTAAATGGCGAACTTGCACCTTACTTTAAAAGACTCGGAATAAGATATGAAGAGGAGGAAGAAGGAAAAGAAAGAATAGTGGAAATAGACTACTGGTCGGGCAAGGGAATATGGCTTCGCGGTATTGCATGGATAAGTTTTGAAGACCCGGAGGTGAATTTGATGACAAAAAAATTTGCAATGGCAATTATTATGATATACCCGTCTTTGCAGTTGTCAAAAACAGCTCCTCCTTTAATTAAAAATTTGGAATCGCAGAGCACTGAAATAAAAAAATACATTTCCGAAAAAAATCCGGGTGCAGATTCATTGCTAAAGACACAGGAAAAGATGTTGAAAAAATTAAAAAAAGAATTGAAAACATCTGAATCGCAACTGGAACTTACAAGAAGTAATACCGATTATGATATTGCTACTTTTAATGAACTAAAACATAAGATACCTTTTCTTAATTGATGCCTTATGTGTTGGTGCCCGTGCGAGTTTAGCTGTAGCGTTGAAAAATGCGGTGGTGCTTTGGTTGTAAATAATAGTGTAAGTTTTACTTACATTTAATAACAGAAAACTAACTCGAACACAGAAGTTTTAAAAAATGAAAAATAACACAGCACTTCATCTCCCCAAAATAGACATTATGAGGGCTATTGCCATTATGGTGGTGTTTATGGTTCATGCTTTCAATTGTCTTGTGCCCAATTATGAAATTAATACCTACGGAGCCAATCACCTGCTGGATGTTTCGAGTGCAAAAAGCATTTTTTTAAATCTCAATCCCTTTGCTTTCGGCTGGTCTAGCATTCATCTGTTCCTACTCATCAGCGGGTTTGGAATTCATCTTGGCTATTTAAGAAACCCCGAATCGTTTAGTATCCGTTCCTTTTTCAGCAAACGATTTTGGCGGGTGTATCCTCCCTACCTGCTCATACTTATTTTTATGTGTGTATTCCGAAGAGGTATTGTTTATTATTTTTTTACGAAAGAAGGAATGATAGATTTTACTTCTCACCTTTTCTTGGTCAATAACCTTTCCGATTCTACTTTTTTTACCATCAATGGCACTTTCTGGTGTATTGCTGCCGAAGTGCAGCTTTATCTTTTGTACCCGCTTTTTCGTTATTCATTAAAAAAAACAGGTGTTTCAAAAACATTTTTATGGATACTGGGCATCTCTGTATTAGGGCAAGTAATTGGTATTTTTACTGACAACTTCGGAACAGAACATGCATTCGACTGGTCGGTAATAAAGTTTTGGTTTGTATGGGCTGGGGGTGCCCTGCTTGCAGAAAAATATCACCACAACAAAAGCATCTTTAATAACCTCGGAGGGATGTACAGTATTTTATTCCTTATTCTTTTAACGGTTTCCAAATATTTTTCATACACCCAGTATTTTCAAACCTACCTTGCCACCTTTATGTGGCTTGCATTTTTTGAATGGTTTATTAACACCGGAAAAATAAAAGGTACGGGGCTTTTTTCAAAAATAGCAATAACCATCGGCTTGTGCAGTTACAGCATTTATCTTCTTCACCTTCCTTATTTGCGGCAGTTGCTTCCTTTGTTCAGTATTAATCCCTATCCCGACCATACGGGTATTGTCCGCTACATGAACATGATAATAGAACCGCTTGTTGCGTTTGGTGTTATCTTCCTTATTTCATACACATTGTATGTTTTTGTAGAACAGAAATCTATTTCCATTGGTCGCGAAAGAAGAAAGAAGGGAAAGTTTTAAGATTGTTTTCTGCCAAAAAAATTATTGACAGAATATTTTGATAAATAAACCAATTGAGAAAACTTTCTTTTTTTGGAGACCCTGAAATATTCCTTAATATATTTATTTCCTTTTGGAGGAAGATGAAAAAACAACTGATCCCATTTTTCTTCCACTACTCTTTTCAATTCCGTTTGGGAATAAATATTCAGTGTTCTGTTCTTATCCAGTATTTTATCCAGATGCGCCCTGAATTGTTCAATCTCTTCTGTATTTCTTGATTGTTCAAAATATTTAAAGCTGATGTGATAGTGCAAATTGGCAGAGGAAGGTTGTATTTGGAGTTCGTTAAGAATGTGTTTAAAAAAACTTTTCTTTCGTTGCAAAACCAAACTTTCCTTGTTATAAGAAATATTTTGTCCTTCCATCCGGTAACGCAAAATAAGTTTATTTATATTTTCGAACCGGGTAAACGATTTTATTCTGTGCCACAATGCAAAGTCTTCCAGCTCGGATATTTTAGGTCCAAAGCTGTCATTAAATTCGAACGGCACCCCATAGAGGATATTGTTATTTCTTAAAATGTCCATGCGAAGCATAATGCTGGGATGGCAAATTTGATTAATAAAAATTAATTTTGTTTTTATGGCTTCGTCTTTCATGGGTATATTCGGTATGTGATTTTTATTGCCAAAAATTTCGTACAACCCACCACAAACACCAATAAGTGGATTTTTCTCCATAAAATCAATTTGCCATTCCAGCCTGTTGGGTAATGAAATGTCATCGGCATCCATTCTTGCCAGGTATTTTGTAGTTGTTAAACTTAGGGCTCTGTTTAATGAGTCTCTAACACCAATATTAACATCATTCTTCAAGTATTTTATTCTTTTATCTTTATAAGACAAAATAATATTTTCGGTATTGTCAGTGGAGCAATCATTAATAATTAAAAAAATAAAATCAGTAAAAGTCTGATTTAATATACTGTCAATAGATTCTTTCAAATACTTATCAGCATTATAAACAGGCATGGCTATGGTTACGAGTGTTTCCATTTAGTTTGAAAAAGCTTTTCCAATTTTATTTGAAATGTTTACTGCCGTATCGTCTATGTATTTTGTAAACAACACCGCCAGTGCATAAGTGGTAACGATAGTGGCCCCTGATGCAATAATTATTTTTATTACGTGCGAATAAGGTAAAACCCAATACAGGTAGCAACCCAATGAGCAAAGCACAGCAAGGTGAATAAGATAAAAACTAAACGAAACTTTTCCTAACCACACTATTGGCTTCAGTTGAAACAATTGTTTCAGCAAAGATGATTTCATGACAATAAAAACCAAGAAAAAACTTATGACCATATTAAAATATCCGAGATTGTATTTTTGCCCGCCCAAAACCAATGTAGCGATAAATAAAGGTACTGAAATGTATGCTTTCGAAAATATTTTTTCTTCGGCAAAGACAATGTATTTTTTAAATATATTTTCAGAAAAATCTAAATCACATATATAAAAACCCAAAAGGAAAGCCATCAGCCAGAACAAATATAACTTAAAAGCAATGAGTAAAATCAGGATATATAAAACATATCGTCTTTTAGAAGTTCCGAAAACACCAAACAAAGCAAAACAAAACAACGATCCATAAAGTTCAGGGTTCATCGTCCAGAGCGAAGAATTGTAAGAAGGTTCGGTAAACTGAAAAAATGTTCCCCATACTGCACTTTTCATAGCTTTAAAAAAATCAGGGTGGAAATTAAAACGTTCTCCAAGCCAAACAATGCTTTGCGGATCGGTTATAATATGGGTGAGTTGAACATTATACATCCAATGAAATTTCATTAAAAAAAAACCTAACATGATGGAGCATAAAGCAGGAATAGCCAGGCGAGTATAGCGTTTGGTAAATGCACCAGTGAGGTACCACTTATTGTTAGTGGAAAACAAACGAATGGAAATAACGTATCCGCTCATGAACCAGAAAATATATACTGCCAGATTGCCGTCCAAAAAAATATTCAAAATGGAGTGTACAAAATTGGCAAAGCCCTGCGAACCTGTAGAGGTAAGAATTGACAAATAAATTTTTTTATCAAAATTAAAAGTAAACGCACAGCGAAGGTGATGAAGAATAACAATAAAAGCAGCTACCCCTCTTATCCCTTCTAGGTATTTTAATTTTTCGTTTTTCAATTGTTCAATGGTGGCTCTGTTTTAGTAGCTCAAATTTTTATCCAATTAGAAGGAATAATATCTTTTGTGTTGTATTTAGGGTCTATCAGCCATTTTTCAGGTGCAACAACCTTTTTATCTTTATCCGAACCAAGCCACGCAGCCCACCATCCGAAGCTGCTGTTTGGAATAATAAAATGTTTGCAATGTGTCATTAAATACAAACAGTCTTTAAATTTTTCTCCGTACAAATTACTTTCTACAATGGTGTGGTCGTAAGGTATTTTTACATTTTGTTTCACCCAATCCAGCTCATCAGAGAAAATAAAAAAATGAGGATTGCTTATTTTCTCATTCATATATTTAATCGTTTTTTGAATGTATTCCAAGCCGATAAATATATTTAAGTTCGGATTGGATGCCAGTTCCTGCCTCCTGATGTTTAAACAAATGGAATTGGTGCTTTTGATTTTTTCAAGCATTTCAAAACCTTCCGATGTAAGCGAATGCTTGATTTGAAATTCATCTCTAATGATATTTTCAATTTCTAAAAAATACTTTTCGCATTGCCAGTAACCATCGATATAAATATTGCCTTTTTCGTTCAGCAATTGAGGATAAAAATTAAAGTGTGGTTCGTAAATTACTCTGGGAGCAGAAATAATGTTTTTTATCTTTTTCAGACCTCTTTCCAACAAACCAGTTGAATTGCTTTTGAATAACGATAAATCTTTTTCGGTGGCAATATTTTCTTTCAGTTTTAAAACAGACAAATCATAAGGTCTGTAAGGCAAACCGTGGGGAAGCACTTTTATTTTATAATGATTAATATCTAATTTTACTTCCGAATTGTTTTTATATGCAAGGTTTCGGGCAACAGCATATTGAAACATTTGATTCCCAAGTCCGCCAATAAGCTTTGTTACTATCATTTTATGAACTTCTAAATTCTATTGCCTGTCGCCTTCTTTTGATTTGTAAATAATTACAAGGTTGCGATAAAAGTGCATGGAAAAAATATTCAAATCGTAATAGCTGGGCTGGTATCCAGGAATTCTAAAGTCTTTTGCATTCAAGCTATCGGTAAGCGATTTGAAGAAAGTAAGCATGGTGTTTGGAGCATTAAAATTGGATACATCGCCACCGTAATCAGCCCAGTATGAAGTTTGAGTATCTTCAATAACATATATTCCTCCCTTTTTCAAAAGAGGAAAAAGAGTTTTGAATGTAATCAATACATGCTCGTTGATGTGGCTTCCATCATCAATAATAATATCTATTTCACCAATCTCTTTTGCCACCTCCTTCAAAAACTTTACATCCGATTGGTCTCCCTGGAATATTTTTATTCTTCTTTCGTTGTGTATGCTTTTATCATGCAAATCGAGGGCATAAATATTTGCGTTGGGAAAAAATGCTTTCCACATGCGCACTGAATTCCCTCCTTTCTTAGTATCTGCATCACCCCCTACTCCTATCTCCAGAAGATTTGTTTTTTTGTTTTTCAACTCCTGGAAATGCTTTTGATAATGCTGGGTGTACCAATGCAAATTCCATTTATCGGTACCGTGAATGGTAGCAAGACGATTTAAATTATCGGAATTCATTGCCGATGCAATGTCCCTGAATATTTTTTTTTCGTAAGAAAAAAAATGTTTCAAACCACCATACATTTTTGGTGACACTGCTTTCTTTACTATGTTCCGGACAACTATTCTTACGCTCATTTTTTTTATTTTACAACAGTTGATTTAATTAACTCCACATCCATCGGATTCAACACCAATCCATTTCCTGAAATGCGAAGTACACGTTCATCATTCAGTTCATCAATCTCTGAAATTCTCAATACTGCTACATTTTCAGCATACTGCACAGAACGTTGAAAGGAAGTTAATCCCACAAGAATTTTATATTCTCCGGCACTCATAAAGATATTTGTATCTTTAAAAATAACTTCATATTCTCCTTTGTCAATATTCATTGGTGCGCTCCAGGTAGTTCTGAAATTCACATCCATAGTATTGCTTATTCCTATTCCAATTATAAAATGCTCAGTTCGTTTATTCATTTTAAAATAAATACGCACCTGCCATTTTTTTCCAACAGGTACAGTATTAATCGGGTTTCCTTCGGTATCTTCAATTTGCAGCTTGTATGCATAACCTTCCAAACTGTCTTTAGTTGCAGACAATGGAATATCAAAACTGGAGCGGGAACTAAAACTGGATTTAAAATATTCTTCAATGGCTTTGGTTGTTTCTCCTGAATATTTCAACTTGCCATCTTCCAGCAAAATTCCTGTTTTACAAAGCTTTTGAACAGCAGCCATATTATGACTAACAAAAAGAACGGTCCTTCCCTGCTTACTCACTTCGCTCATTTTGCCCATACATTTATTCTGAAAAGCAACATCACCCACAGCCAGTACTTCATCAATAATTAATATTTCAGGTTCCAAATGTGCAGCCACCGCAAAAGCTAAGCGAACGTACATTCCAGATGAATATCTTTTTACCGGAGTGTCAATAAATTTTTCAACACCGCTAAAATCCACTATTTCATCAAACTTACTTTTTATTTCCTCTTTGCGCATTCCGAGAATGGCTCCGTTCAAAAATATATTGTCTCTGCCGGTAAGTTCCGGATGAAAGCCTGTGCCTACCTCCAGTAAACTTGCAATTCGTCCTCTAACTTTAAATGTTCCTTTTGTTGGGGTTGTTACCCGGGAAAGGATTTTAAGCATTGTTGATTTCCCCGCCCCGTTTTTACCAATTATTCCCAGCACATCGCCTTCATTTACTTCAAAAGAAACATTATCAAGTGCTTTGTGTATATCTCCCGAAAGAACATTTTTCCCTTTTGAATCGATCTTCAGGTTCGGGTTTTCCTTTCCTCTCACTTTTGCCCACCATCCATTTATATCACGCGAAATAGTGCCTGTGCCTACTTCGCCCAGGCGGTATTCTTTGCTAATATTCTCTATTTTTATTACGGTGCTCATTAATCCTAAACCGTATCCATAAACGACTTCTCCACCTTATTGAACATGATTACGCCAATAATAAGCACAATTGCCATAAAACAAAAGCTATATGCCAGGTACATCCAGTTAAAATCATCAATTCCTGCTCCTGTAAATCCCATCCTGAAAGTTTCTACTAAGGAAGTTATGGGATTTGCCAAAATAAGCAATCGTTTTTTACCCATAACAACTGATAATGGATAAATAACTGGTGTTGCAAACATTAAAAGTTGAACTCCGAAGGCAATTAAAAATCGCAAATCACGGTATTTTGTGGTAAGCGATGAAATAATGACACCTACCCCCAAACCAATTCCTGCCATTATTATAATTAATAAAGGTAATAAAAACAGGTATCGGTTTGGATGAATATCTGTGCGGGTAAAATAATAATATAATAACAAGATCAGAAATAATGAAAACTGAAAAAGGAAAGTAAAAAGATTACTTAGAATAATGGACAGAGGAACTGTTAATCGGGGAAAGTATACCTTACCAAATATATGTGCATTGGAAATAAAAGTATTGGAAGTTTTATTGAGGCACTCTGAAAAATAATTCCACATGGTAATTCCAGAAAGGTAAAAAAGCAGTTTGGGCAAACCTGCGGTGGATAATTGAGCCATGCTTCCGAAAATAATGGAGTAGGT
This sequence comes from Bacteroidota bacterium, assembly GCA_025363555.1. Taxonomy (GTDB): domain Bacteria; phylum Bacteroidota; class Bacteroidia; order 2-12-FULL-35-15; family 2-12-FULL-35-15; genus 2-12-FULL-35-15. The sequence continues at coordinate 8,788 of JANYDQ010000315.1, forward strand.
AATTGCAGTAAGAATGGGTTGAATAATATACCAAAGAGGTCCAAGAATGGTCTGTTTATATACCGATACAAAATCTCGCTTTACAAAAAGCATGATTAAATCGCGGTAACTCCACAAATCTTTTAAATTCAGGTCAAACCATTTAGTTTGGGGTTTAACAACCAATGTCCAACCTTCTTTCTCACTTTCCATCCTCTTTTCAAACAATTATTATTATTTTTTTTCCTTTTTGTTTGAACCATATCCGTATGCTCCCTGTCCATATCCGTATGACTTGCCGTAGCCGTAAGAACTGCCATATCCGTAACCATATCCGTAACCATATCCGTAACCATAGTTATAGTAATACCTCGAACGGCTTCTCTTAACCCCATTTAATATCAATCCGAAATTTTTAAGTTTGTTGTTATCCACAATTTCCTGGGCAATGGTAACAACATGTTTTTTAGCAAATTTAGCATTGAGAACAAACAGAGAAATATCTGCACTTTTCATAATCACCAATGCATCTGTAATTAATCCTACTGGAGCCGAATCGACAATAACATAATCGAAATGACCACGTGCATAATCAAACATTTCGTTGAGATGTTTACTCAAAATGATTTCGGAAGCATTGGGGGGTGTAGGTCCGGAAAGAATAACGGATAAATTTTCAATTTCTGTTGGTATAATGGCAGATTGCACATCAGACTTACCAATTAAAATGGTACTTACCCCAACATCTGTTGACATTTTAAAAGCTTTCTGAACTTTCGGTTTGTGCAAATCGAGTTCAATAAGCAATACTTTTTTTCCCGCTTTGGCAAGTATGGTAGCAAGGTTTACAGAACAAAATGTTTTTCCCTCCCCAGGATTATAAGAAGTGATTAATACAATTTTCGAGTTGGCATCACTGGCCATGTATTCCAGGTTGGTTCGGATAGCTCTAAAACTTTCGGTAATGGCAGCTTTCGGGTCTTTATTAACAATTATGTAATTTTCAGCCGCATCCTGCGATAACATAATTTCTCCAAGTACCGGAAGGTTGGTTAAGCGTTTTAATTCCATGATATTTTCGATAGTAGAAAACAAAACGGAACGAATAAATACATAAATCAAACTTAAAACTAAACCAACTATTAAAAAATAATAAAATATTTTGCGCTTGTTTGGTCTAACTATGCCTACCGAATGAGCAGACTCAATAATTTCGGTTTGAGGTAAAATACCTGCTCTTGCAATAATAGTATTTGCCCGTTGTTCAAGCAAAAATTCATACATCTTTTCGTTCACATCCACTTTGCGCTGAATGTTCAGCATTTCAATTTCAGTTTTAGGAACGCCTTTTATAATATTTGTATAATCCTCAATCCGTTTATTCAATTCTTCTATTCGCTCATTCAAGCCAATTTTAGAATTTTTAATATAGGTCAGAATATTTTTTTTAATTAAACCAACGGACGCATCTAATTCGGAAATATTATTATTTACTTCTGTAGCGTTATTAAGTTTGGTATTTCTTTCCATTTGAGCAGTATATAACTCTCCGAGTGCAGACTTCAAATATTCATCAGAAGGATCAGTATAAAAAGAAGGAGGCAATAGTTTTTCGTATTTGGATTCGCCAACGGAAATAATATATTTATTTAACGCCTCCAGGGATTCTAACCATAATTCTAATTTTCTCTTATCAGAATCGTAGGCAAGAAGCTGGTCAAAATAAGAATCAGATTGCTTAGTTAAATCGAACACTTGCCTGTTAGATTTAAAACTCTCCATATCAAACTCAATAGAATCTAATTTTTCGACTACTACTTTTAATTGTTTGTCAATATTGTTTAATGTGTTTTGATTTATTACATATTCCGATTCTGAAGTGTAATCAAGATAAACTTTAGACAATGTATCAAGAAAAGTGGTTGCTCTGGGTTCTATTCCGTCTTCAACGGTAAGTTCTAACACCGTTGTGTTTTCAAGAGTTTCAACGTTTAATCCAGCTTTAATGGAAGCAATAACATTATCTCTGTTGTGAACTCTTATTAAATAATTGTTTTCTTTTAGTTTTACAATGTTTTTTTCGTTAATATTTTTACTCTTTTTTATCGTTAAAACAAAGTCAAGACCTATAATTTCTGTATCAAAAGGATAATTAAAACTCACCTCTTTATCATCCTTTTTATAACTTATCTGATAATGACCTCTGTCAAGGATTTTAAATTTCATATCCTGCTCAAACAGGGCACTGTTTGTAAGTGCAATATTAACATCAAACGGGGTAGATTGATATGCTTCGGTGGTTTTTAATCGTCCTACAATAAAGTAAGCCACATCCAAATCTAATTTTGCCACTGCCTTTGCAATTAAATCGTTGGAAGTAAGAACGCGTATCTGGTTATATGTATCCTGGTAATCCTGGGTAAACCCAATGCCTTTATACAACTGCTTCTGATAGTCGTAAGTATTGTCCGCTTTTAATAAAATTTGAGATTTTGAAGCATATACTTCAGGTAGTTTATAAGTGTAAAAATAAGCCACTACCATAGAAACGATGATGAAGAAAACGATAATGTACCAATTTTTTGAAAACAACTTCATGAACGCCCTGAAGTCGTCCATTTCTATTAAACTAGTTTTTTTCTTATCCGCCATGTTTCTTTAAAAATTGCGCAAATATAACAAAATATCGCATTACCCTTATTTTCTATTGCATTGCCTTTGCTTTTTTCAATAAAAAAGGCTGTTCTTTATTAAGAACAGCCTTGATTTTATTTACAACAAAGTTTTAATTATTTAACATAACCGGCATCACCAGCATTAAAATTTCTTCCGCCTGGTTTTCTTTTTCAGAAGGCGTTAATATACCAGCCCGGTTTGGAGCACTCATTTCAAGTGTCACGTTTTCGCAACTCAAATTGCTTAACATCTCTGCCAGAAATTTAGAATTAAATGCTATCTCCATGTCGTCCCCGTTAAATTCGCACGTTAGTCTTTCGCTTGCTTCGTTTGCAAAATCCAAATCTTCTGCCGAAATGCTTAATTCGCTTCCTGCTATTTTCAAGCGCACCTGGTGAGTCGTTTTGTTTGAAAAAATAGAGACCCTGCGAATAGAATTAAAAAACGAAACCCTATCAATGGTTAATTTATTCGGATTTTCTTTTGGAATTACTGCTTCATAATTAGGATATTTTCCATCTATTAACCTGCAAATTAATTTTGTATTATCAAACGAAAATAACGCATTGGTATTGTTATACTCTATTGTTACCATTCCTGTTACCCCCGGTAAGGTGTTTTTTAATAAATTTAATGGTTTTTTAGGGATAATAAAAGAAGAAGCCGCTTCTGCATGAGCATCTGTTCTACTGTATCTAACCAGTTTGTGTGCATCCGTAGCCACAAATATAACATTTTCGGGAGACAACTGACAATACACCCCCGACATAACAGGTCGCAATTCATCATTTCCGGAAGCAAATATGGTTTTGTTAATAGCCGATAAAAGTGAACTTGCATCCATATTAAGGGTAGAAGAAGATTCCACTACAGGCATTTTAGGAAATTCCTGTCCATCATGCCCTGTAAGTTTGTATTTACCATAATCTGAAATAATTTCTATTCCGAATTTTTTTTCATCAATAGTAAAAGTTAACGGCTGGTCAGCAAAGGTTTTTAACGTTTCCAATAATAATTTTGCCGGAACTGCTATATTTCCAGAATCTTTAGATTCTATGCCTACCACAGTCGTCATGGTGGTTTCCAGGTCGGATGCAGATATTTTCAATTCGTTTTTGTCAATATCAAATAAAAAATTGTCCAGAATAGGTAAGGAGTTATTAGAGCTTAACACTCCGCTCACTTCCTGTAATTGACGTAATAATGAGGTGCTCGAAACAATAAATTTCATAATCGGTAAATAAAGTTAGTAGGTTTTTATTAAAAAAATTGTGAACAAATGTAGTGTTTTCAATTAAGCGAAAACAACAACGATTTTTAAGTTTACAACAACTTTTTAACAAATAACCCCTTTTGTTTTAGGGGCTTTTGGCAAAATGGTTAATAAAGTTACCTTCTTTCTAACCACAAATGGTGGTTCTTTGCCAACCCAATTTTTAAGAATTGAAACTTAACATATGGGATTTTAATTGTTAATAATGATTGATTTTTATTTAAATTATTAATTTTAAGGGTATTATGAAACAATGCTGTTCATTTTTGCTCCCCACACGTCCGTTAGCGGAGCGCTATTGTCCGTTAGCGGAGTAAAAATGTCCGTTAGCGGAGTAGAATTGTCCGTTAGCGGAGCAGAATTGTCCGTTAGCGAAGCAGAATTGTCCGTTAGCGGAGTAAAATTGTCCGTTAGCGGAGCAGAATTGTCCGTTAGCGGAGTAAAAATGTCCGTTAGCGGAGTAAAAATGTCCGTTAGCGGAGTAAAAATGTCCGTTAGCGGAGTAAAAATGTCCGTTAGCGGAAGTAGAATTGTACGTTAGCGGAGCAAAAGTCCGTTAGCGGAGCAAAATTTAAGGGTGGATTCTCTTTTATTGCCAAGTAAGGCATGTTTAATGGTTTTCCATATTCGGTATATGCGCCCGTTGGAAAGATTTTCGATTTTAAGAAGGTTCTATTCCGCTAAGATAGCAGTTGCTGATTTTAAATCTTTCGATAAAACTTTCAACTCTATCCCACCCAACGGATTTAGCCCTACCACGTTTTCTTCTTCCTGAAAAGATGCTATACCTTTTGCGTTCAGTTTGTCTTTTGCCAAATTTGCTTCAAAGGAATTATTAAAAATCTTTACGATAATTAATTCTTCGTTTACGTTATGTTCCATTTTTTTAGGGTTTTAAATTATTAAGGTTATAAATGCTTTTCAAGCAACACAAAGGTATCTGTCTTTTTGAGGTAAATTATTACATTACTTTAAAAATAGATTATACAATTCATAGTTGCAGTTAGGAAAGCATAAAAACCAATTTAATTTTCAGAATAATGGCATAAAAATCGTCCGATGTTTTGCATCATCACTGGGATAAATAAACTAAAATGTAATGGAAGAAAGATAAAACAATGTGATTCATATAACTTTATTCCCTTAAAACATAATATCCATCAAACCAAAACACCCTACCTTTGTACCAGTAAATTAGTTTTAATTATTAATCATTTAAAAAAATAGAAATTATGAAAGACTTAGGAAAAAATGAATCCAAAGATAAAAAATCAATGTCGGATTCGCAGGACAAAAGTGGCAAAAAAAACTCCGGAAGTAAAGACTCCAAAGGAGGCTCCGGAAAAAAAACAGCCTCAAGACGTTAGATAACCAAAACCTTTAAAAAACCCAATTCCAATGGAAACCATAGCAAACCTTCGCAACATGGAAGCAGCCAAAAAGGTAAAACAATTGGTGAGTGCCATAAAAACATGTATCATGTGCACGCATTCATTCAATATATCAGAATCCAGGCCCATGACCACCCATAAAGTGGACAACGAAGGCAACATCTGGTTCCTGTCGAACAAAAATAGCGGCAAAAACAAAGCGATAGCAGCAAACAACAGTGTGGACCTGTTTTTCGGAGACCGAAAAACAAAATTCCTCACCTTGCACGGAAACGCCACTATACTGTACGACAAAGAAAAAATAAAAGAACTATGGCATCCCATTCAGAAAGTATGGTTCAAAAAAGGCATCAACGACCCCTCCATCAGCGTTATCAAAGTAACATTCACAAGCGGACATTACTGGGACAACAAACACCGAAAAATAGTAGAACTCTTAAAAAAAGCAAAACGGTTCCTATCCGGCAGAAATAAAATGGACACGGGCATTTCAGGAAATCTGACAAAGTAATTAACAATTAAAAAAATAAGAAATACCAAAAAAGGAGAGCAATCGCGCTCCTTTTTGGTTTTCTAACCCTTCACAAAATTAACCTCTTTTTTTTAGACGCTTCGCTTTATGAATCACTGCCTTTAGTTTGCACAGAGGGATTGAATGTGTTTCGGTGGTGCTGCGGAAGGATTTTGGGCGTGCCCCCCGATGAAGAATCGGGGGTCGGGCTTTTGCTCCAATCTTTTTTTCTCCCCCTATTTTGCCAACGCAAAAAAAAGGATTTCCGCGACAATCCCTCACGCTGTGCTTCCTGAAGTTAGTTCGTAAATAAACATATTTTTTAGTTTACAGAAAAGAAAATGAGAGACTCTCAATTACACAATGCGCTGCTAACAATTGCCAATGTTAGACTCTCAATTACACAATGAGAGACTTTCATTTCCGAAATGTAAGACTCTCATTTAGGAAATGTAAGACTCTAAATTGGGCATAATGTATTTAAAAACAATATTTTAACTCCATTCCCGTCCCTCCCATAGCCGGGTTAAGGAATAGTAAACTCATCCCGGAGGGATTTTTGGTTAATTTACCTTAACCTTGCCGGCTATGAGTGCTGTGGGTGAGAAAGAAAGATGGGATAAAGTGCAGAATTTGCAATTATGAAAGATAAGGAAAAAAAACGGGCGAACGACACACCGACTGCCGGAGGCACAGTTAGTTTTTGACCTTACTGCTTCATAAAAGCGAAGCGTCTGAAACAGGAGATTGGTTGGTTGCTCGCATTTATATTTTTTTGTTGGAAAAAAAAACTACTTTTGCCCTGCATAAAATTGCAAAAAATAAGATGAAAAAAATACTACTGCTTACCGCCCTGTTTGGTTCCGTTCTCCAGGCACAAAACATTCAATACAGTTTCAGCGATGAATTTCCAACCGTAAAAAAATACGAAGAAATGGGCTTTCGCAAATTAAGCGATAAAACCTATGCCGATTTATATTACCGAAAAGGAGAAGGAATGATTTTCCAGGTATATGACGAAAAATTTCAGAAGCTAAAAAGCCAGGTGGCTGCCAAACTGCCTGAAGAAACCGAAAAAGCAGGAAACGAAGGCTTTCATTACCTTAAAAACAGCTTTTACTGGTTTTACGGAACCTGGAACCGCGAAGAAAAAATGGAGCGCCTTTTTGCTATTCCTTTTAACAGAAAAACCATGCAGTTTGAAAACAAATCCATTAAAATGATTGAAACCAGCAAACTGGCAAGTTATATGGGCTATGGAAAATACACTTATAATTATTCTACCGACACAAGCATGCTGCTGGTTACCTACCGCGTGAAACCCACCGAAAGAAGAGAAAAAAACATTATTGACATAATTGGTTTCAATCTTTACAACAGCGACATGAAATTACTATATTCTGCTGAAATAACTATGCCATACAGTGCGGCAGATATGGATAACCTGGATTATGAAGTAGATTCAAGAGGAAACATTTATATGCTTACGCGGGTGAAAGTAAATAATGCGGTGGAAGGAAAAGAAAACGCTGAAAGCAAAAGAGCCATGAGGTACGAGCTATGCCGGATTAACCAGAAAACAAACACTATTGAAGCTACAAAAATTTCGCTGGATTATAAATACGTGTATTCTGTGCTGTTGCAGGAAGACCGGAAACACGATATTGTAATAACAGGGTATTATTCCAATAACGAAAGAATGGCTGGAGCAAACGGAGCCTACATTATTAAGCTGGAACTGAACGACAATAACTCCATAAAAGGACTAAAAACCACCTATTGCGATTTTCCCAGCGATGTGCTGAAAGCTTACGAAAGCGAGAGAACAAAGAAAAAAATGGAGAAAAAAGACAAAGACGATAACCTGGAAGCCACGGAACTTACACTAAGAGACGTGGTGTTTAACGATGACGGAAGCATGATGATAATAGGAGAGGAATATTATGTGGTTACCCATTATCACACCAGCAGCAACGGAAGTTCCACCACCACTTATACCTATTATTATAACGACATTCTGGTGCTGAAAACAGATAAAGACGGCAAAACGCAATGGTGCACCAAAATACCCAAAAGCCAGATTGGCGGCAGCAGCATGGGGCTTGGGTTTTATTATCACCAGTACAAAGGGCAGAATTACTTTTTTTACCTTGATAATGCAAAAAACAAAGACCTTGCACTTAACGAACCTCCTGCCACTCATCGCTCGGGAGCGGGTGGTTATCTTACTTGTGTGAAACTGGACGAAAACGGTAAAATGACAAAACAATATATATTTGATACCAAGGAAGAAAAATTGAGACTTCAACCAACGGATTTTGAAGCTGTGAGCGACAATGTGATAGTAACCCGACTAAGAGAGGACAGAAGTAACTCTAAAATTTTTAAACTGGAAATTCCGGCAAAATAAACGTAAATAAAAAAAAACTATATATAACATCGAAGGATTTAGAGGATATATTGAAAGTTTCGCGTAAGTTTAACCTTGAAAATAATATTACCGGTTGCCTGCTTTATTACAAAAGAGAATTTTTACAGATTTTGGAAGGCGAAGAAACCGTTATTCTTGAATTGTACCATAGGATAGAGGAAGACAAAAGGCACCACCATGTTACCTTATTGTATAATGAAAAACTTGAGGTAAAAGCATTTCCAAACTGGAGCATGGCTTATAAAGAACTTACGGATGATGATGTGGATAAGCTTAAGGTACATCTTAATTTAAACGAATTTACCAGCCTTATCAGCGCAATAGATACCTCTACTATTTCCAAAAAACTGTTTTTGTATTTCAGTCAATCCATATTAAAAGACTAATGATGCTGAAACTTTAACAGTTAAAATCGGATTAAAGTAAAAAGGATAGTGTAAAACCTCCGTGATAATCGCTTCACGGAGGTTTCTTTTTGTGGTATTACCTTTTTTCTATCACTAAGTATTTCGATGCACTCCAAAAAATGGAAGGATTGGTAATCACCAAAGTTTTCACCTCGTCTTTTTTATCTTTCTCCAGGGTGTACGAACCGGAAGGATGGCTCGTAATTATTTTAATATCATTACCATTTAAGGGAATAGAAGTGGTAACGGTGTAATCAATACGGGTAAACTTGGTGTTGTCAAAATTGTTGTTTAGTTTAGAAGTTCTGCCAATGCCAAGCAAACCTCCTTTTCTGTCAATTATTTTTGCCTCTTTCAATTCTTTTTTGGTTCCTATAACATAAAAGGAAGTATGCAGCGCCTGTGTTTCCTCATCAATGGTCAGCGATTTCATGTAATTTTGATCAGACAGCGTATCCACACTTGTTTGCAAGGTTGCCACCCGGGAGTTGAGCGATACCAGTTTCAAATTCATTTTGCCCAGTTCATTCCCTTTTTGAATCAACTGGTTATTTAAGGTGGCAATTGTTTTCGCAAACTGCCCCGCATTGACTCCAGAACCTTTTAGTTTCTTAGTCAACCCTTCTATTTTTTTCCTGTTCTCACTCATCAATTCGTTGATAGAAGAAATCTGGGCATTGATAAGTTCTTTTTTAATGGGTTTAAGCTCTCCGTGCGATTTATCTGATGTCGAATTAATAATTTGTTGCTTAGCTGCTACTGCATCCAGGTTGCGTTCCACTTCATCAAAAGCAGTGGTGAATGCATAAATGGATGAGTCCCGAAGATAAACAACCGACTGAATAGAATCCTTTTCACGATTTGCTTTATCTATTGCACCTTGGTTACAAGAGGTCATAAACACGATAGCTGCAACCACATAAATGTACTTTTTCATATTGTTTTACACTACAAACCGACTAATGGGACTAAAGTCCCTAAATACAAGTAGTTCTGTTTTGTAACCCCAGCCTTAAGGCTGGGGTTAATGAAACCTCACCAGATAAGGGCTTTAGCCCATAAG
>JANYDQ010000026.1 GCA_025363555.1 Bacteroidota bacterium
GTTTGCATCTTAAAAAAATATTTCCGAACCCAATGTCTACCGCAAACAAACCATTCTTATCAAATAAATCGATACTGTCATCTTCGCCTCCTGCCCAAAATTCTAAAATGTAATTATTTCCTGGTAATAATTCAGGCACAACTTGTGATATGCTAATGCCAGTATCATTCCCAAAATAATTACCACTTATAGGATAACCTGAAGGAATGCCTAATACTTCACATCCTGAATTATTTAAACAAGAGGTATCGTCAGAGGTTCCTGAACAAGCCTTGCAGAAAGAATTTCCAAAATATACCGCTCTGCTTCCTTCTTCGACATAGAATGTACTACTGTCAAAGAAACTCGAATATGTAGAATACCCACCACCTGTGCAAGTCCAATTTGCAATATCACAAATATAACCACTTGAATTAGGACAAAAAGTATACATCGTGTCAAAGCTACTACTGCCAAATAGGCACGTTGTATTCTCAAACCCACCATTTACAATTAAATTATTTGCACCAACGTTAACGCCAATAGAATCATTTTGGTCAAAACATTGAACACATAATATTTGCCCACTACAAATTCCACAGGTCAGTAAAATAAATGTTGTTAAAAGTTTTTTCATTGTCGTTTTGTTTTAGTGTTATTGTTTTTATAAAGTGTTCTTAAAATATCCGATAACGTTCGGGGCTTTGCGAAGTTTTTTTATTGGGGTTTTCCGCAGACACTTTAAAGTTAGCTATTCTGCCCCCAATAAAAAAATTTTCGTAAAGCCCTTGTTAGGCGTTAGTGCATTTTTTTCGTCTGTTACCTGTACAAAATAAACTCCGCTTTCAAGATTGGTTAAATCTATAATTTTTTGTGCAGTTTCTGTAGTTGTTTGATATATAAGTTCACCCAAAACAGAATATATTTTTATTGCTAATTTTTTGATATGATTTTTTTCTTGTGATATGTTAAATATACCACTGCTTGGATTTGGAAATATATTTAAAGAAGGGACTACGGTTATTTCATTTATCCCAACACTTCCGCAATCTGTTACACTCACATCGTCTATGTAATAATATGCCATATCAGGACCAAGGGCTCCTCCATTAAAAAGTTGTGCATTGGTATTGGCAGGTAAATGAAAATTTCCAATAGTCATAAATTTTTCTCCACCATTTGCAATAAAAGTCCCCGAAACCAACATCCAATTTGCTGTATCGTTTAACATATTACCAAGTGAATTTTCTACTTGAGGTGTTACATAATCTATCGTATGATATGTGTTATCTAATAAACTATCCGAGGAAAAATAAGCACCCATATTGCTGATTGCAGTTCCGTAATCATTTGCTAATGAAACATAGTATTCGACACAATAGTTATGGTTGTGTATCAAAGTATCTAACAAAGGGACTTCTATATATTCTCTAGTATTATTAGCTACAATATAACAATAAATACCTGCATAAGTAGTATCCGTTCTTGCAAATTGATAGCCATTTATATTCACAGGAACGCCATCATTCCAAGGAGCTTGACAGCTACAACATAAATCTGAGCTGGAACTATTGGTTGTATTACCTAAATAAATGGAAGGTTGAAACCAAGGCAAAGCATAATAAATTTTATTACCTCCTGGACAAGCTGTATCAATTTCAAAAGAATAATTTGGAACAAGATTTTGAGATTTAACAGGTAGATTTTGAAAAAATATCAGCACGACTGAAAATAAGATAAACTTTTTCATAAAATAGCATTATTATAAAAAACCCGCCGTATCGTCCGTGTTTCGCTCCCTCCGGTTATTTGGTGATATCTTCACCACCTTCATAAAAACATTTTCCATTTTCCCGCCTTGCAAACCTAAACATTATTTATCGGTAAAAAACATTTATTAATAAGTATATTTTTTTTGTTGGGAAGGTTAGAGAAAACGGCTTTGTCGTATTCCTTCCCCTTCCATTCCCCTGCCACAACATATATTATTACAAACAATGTGAGGAATCTCCAGAGTCCTTCTAAAAAAAGCGCACTATATAAAAGCAGAATAATGCAAAGGCATTGTTCTGCTTTTAGTGGTGTTTGTTTTAAAACTGCATATACCTTATTATACCCGTTTAAGCATAAAAAGGGCATATTGGTAGTTCTATCTTTTTTGTTAATTAATTGTTTTTCAACATATAATAAAGTTTATTTAATACACGCACCCAAGGGTGCAACACTTACTCCCTTGGGTGCAACACTTGCTTCCTT
>JANYDQ010000078.1 GCA_025363555.1 Bacteroidota bacterium
ACTTGTGCATTGTCGTGTGTACTTTCCATTTCCCTGACAGTACTTACAGTGTCCACACTTTTTACACTTAAACCCATTTGCCCATTTTATGTTTGATAGATGTTTCAAACAATCTTCATCAGCTTTAAATTTCTCCTGAAACTCAAATATTGTGAGGCTTTTATATTTTGCTTCCATTTCTTGTTTTATTTTGGCTGCAAAGTTAAGGAGTTTATATTATTTATAAAGTGCCTAATTCAATAATTCTTAAAAACCCTCTATAAAAATATTTAAGGTTAAAGTTTGAGTCTTTAAACATAAAGACTCAAACTTTAACTCTGAAGTTCCAAACTTTAACTTTAATGCTTTCAGTTTAACGCTAAAGTTTCAAACTTGAACCTTAATGTTTGGAACATTAACCTTAAAGTTCCAAACATTAAAGTTGATGTTCCAAACATTAACACTAAGGTTTCAAATATGAATGTTAAACACACGCACTTAACACTCAAGTTCGAAACTTTAAACCGAAAGACTCAAACTTTAACGTTAAATGTTGAAATATTGGAATTGTGGGAATTTTTAAATGATTTTTTCTTCTTTAAGAAATATGTGTAAAATTTGGAATTGTTCTTTCATTAAGAAATGACAAAAAATGACTCTGCATGAAACAAATTCTTTTTTCAAAATCATAATTCCATACATCGTATATTTGCCAAACAAATTATTTTAATAAACAGAGAATGAGTAACGAGTTAAACGAACAGGAACAATTAAGACGAAATAAACTGGCAGAGATTACCAAAATGGGGATTGATGCATATCCTGCGGAGCTGGTGGAGATAAATGCCGCTGCAAAAAATATTTTAGAAAACTTTACTGCCGAAAAAGCAGATGAATATAAAAACATCACCATTGCAGGAAGGGTAATGAGTGTGCGCGATATGGGCAAGGCTTGTTTTGTAAGTTTGCAGGACAGCACCGGGCGGGTTCAGGTGTATATTCGCAGAGACGATATTTGCCCGGGCGATGATAAAAGCATCTTCGATTTATTATTTAAAAAGCATACCGACATTGGCGATATTATTGGCATTACGGGTTATGTGTTTATTACCAAGGTGGGAGAAATTTCTATCCATGCCACCACCTTTAAAATGTTATGCAAATCCATTCGTCCGCTACCTGTTGTAAAGATTGATGAAGCAGGAGTTGCCCATGATGAAGTAACCGACCCGGAGTTTCGTTACCGTCAGCGCTATGTGGATTTGATAATCAACCCACATGTGAAAGAAACATTTATAAAACGCACCAAAATGGTAAATACCATTCGAGATTTTTATAATGCAAAAGGGTATCTGGAAGTAGATACTCCCGTATTGCAGGCAATACCGGGAGGAGCTACTGCACGACCTTTTACCACGCATCACAACACCTTAAACATACCTATGTATTTGCGAATTGCAAATGAGTTATATCTAAAACGATTAATTGTAGGTGGTTTTGACGGAGTGTACGAATTTTCCCGTAACTTCCGTAATGAAGGAATGGATAGGACACACAACCCGGAGTTCACTGTAATGGAGCTATATGTGGCTTATAAAGATTACAACTGGATGATGGACATTACAGAAGAATTGATTGAAAAAATTGCAATTGACTTGAACGGAACTACTCAAGTAAAAGTGGGCGAAACCATCATTGATTTTAAGCGACCGTTTAAAAGGGTTACTATGTTTGAATCCATCAAAGATTTTACGGGAATAGACATTAGTGAGCTGGATGAAAACGGATTGCGCGATGCCTGCAAACAATTAAACATTGCGGTGGATAAAACCATGGGCAAAGGCAAACTGATAGACGAAATATTTGGCGGCAAGTGCGAAGGCAATTATATTCAGCCTACTTTTATTACAGATTACCCGGTAGAGATGAGCCCGCTAACCAAGAAGCATCGCAGCAAACCGGGATTGGTAGAACGATTTGAATTAATGCTGAACGGAAAAGAACTGGCAAATGCTTATTCCGAATTAAACGACCCGCAGGAACAGCGCGAACGGTTTGAAGAGCAGGCAAAACTTATGGAACGAGGAGACGATGAAGCCATGTTTATTGACCAGGATTTTCTTCGTGCACTGGAGTATGGTATGCCTCCCACATCAGGCATAGGAATAGGTATAGACCGCCTGGCTATGATTATGACCAATTCGCATTCTATACAGGATGTATTGTTTTTCCCGCAAATGCGCCCTGAAGAAATTAAAAAAGCAGCAGTGGTGCTAACTGATGATGAACAAAAAGTGTGGGAAGAAGTTAAAAAACAAAACCAGGCAACAGTTTTAACGGTGAGCGAAGCAACAGGTATTTCAAAAAATCAATTGCAAAAAATACTGACTTCATTGACAGAAAAAAACATAGTGAAAAGAGAAGGACCTGTTTTTCAATCTGTATAATAAATGAAAAAGATAGCTGTAATAGGAGGGGGGAGCTGGGCAACAGCAATTGTAAAAATGCTTTGCAATAATGTTTCGGAGGTTCATTGGTGGATACGTCACCAGGAAACTATTAAGCATATTCAAAAATTTAATCACAATCCCAATTACTTAACAACGGTGCAGTTCGAGACTTCTAAATTAAAACTTAGTTCTGATTTAAAAGAAGTGATTGCAAAGGCAGATATACTGATAATGGCTGTGCCTTCTGCATTTTTAAAAGATGCGCTTTCGGGATTGACCGCTGCTGATTTTATTGACAAGCAGGTTTTTTCTGCCATTAAAGGAATTGTTCCGGAGCATAATTTAATAGTAGGAGAGTTTTTTAATACCGAATATAAAATACCGATGGGAAATATTGGAGTGATAGCCGGACCTTGCCATGCAGAAGAAGTGGCGATGGAAAAACTTTCTTATCTTACTGTTGCCTGTCAAAAAACAGAGCATGCGGCTTTTGTGGCTTCGCAATTAAATTGCAGGTATATTAAAACTACTGTTTCGGACGACATTTACGGAACAGAATATTCTTCTGTTTTAAAAAACGTGTTTGCCATTGCAAGCGGCATTTGTCACGGGTTAGGATATGGAGATAATTTCCAGGCAGTTTTAATTTCGAATGCCATACAGGAAATAAAACGGTTTGTGGATGCGGTTCATCCTATTAACAGAGACATTAACAGTTCTGCTTATCTTGGCGATTTAATGGTTACAGCCTATTCGCAATTCAGCCGAAACAGGATGTTCGGGGCAATGATAGGAAAAGGATATTCGGTGAAATATGCACAAATGGAAATGAATATGATAGCCGAAGGATATTACGGGGTAAAATGTATTTATGAAATAAATAAAAAATACCTTGTGGATATGCCTATTACAGCTTCAGTTTACAATACAATATACGAAAACAGTTCTCCCGCAGCGGAGATGAAATTGCTGGAAGATAAATTATCCTAACACTCTTATTTAATGAAAGTAAGCAGTAAACAGTCAATTTCCTTTCTTGTGCCGGTGTTGATTAGTTTAAGTGTTATACTTTACAGTTCCACCTTCCATTTATTTCCTGCCTTCATTCATTCGTGGACCCAAAGCGACCGGTATGCGGTAGCATTAAGTTTTTTAACTAATGGTTTTGATTTTTTTCATCCGGCTACTTTTAACCTCCAAACCATACAGGGCATCACGCGCATTGATTTTCCGGTTAATGAATATATAGTAGCATTGCTTATGAAACTTTTCGGAACCACAGCTCCGATAGTTTTCAGGTTATACACTCTTTTGGTAAGTATTATTGGCTTAGTGTATTTGTATTTGCTTGCCAAGAAAATTACCAGCTCCGAACTTAAATCCTGGCTTATTGTTCTGTTTGTTTTTTTATCGCCCGTGTATGTGTATTACCAGGCAGGATTCCTTCCCGGTATTCCTGCCATCTCCTGTGTGTTTATTGCTTATTACTATTTCTATTTATACAAAAACAACTCAGCAGCAAAACATTTTTTAATAAGCATCCTGTTTTTTACGTTAGCGGCTTTAATGAGGATGCCGTTTGTTATTTTTCTTTTTGCCATTGTTTTGCAACAGGGATGGATGAGTGTAATGAAAAGAGAAGTCAATTATGTTGAACTATTTATTTCCCTGTTTGCATTTTTCATTTTTGCAGGATATTATTTTTATAATATCCACATCGGGCGATTATATGGCAATATGTTTTTAGATTACCTGATGCCTGCCAAAAACGTTAGTGAACTAAAAGAAATACTAAAAGAAATGGTTCACCATTGGGGCTTGCACTATTTTACCATTTGGCATTACTTTTTGTTGCTTTTTCTTATTTCGTTTAATTTTATATTGTTTATCAAACATCGCATCATTTCAGAAGCAAACAAAACACAGTGGTTTAATCTTTTTATCATTTCCTGCGGAACTGTTCTTTATTTTTTAGTAATGGCAAAGCAGTATTACGCCCACGATTATTATTTTCTCGATTCTTTTTTTATTCCTGTTGTTTTCCTTTTTATTTATTTGCTGGCTAATTTGCCGCTTCACGGCAGTATCCGCAAAATGTGTTATGGTATTGTATTTCTTTCTTTCTCACTCTTGTTTTTAATCAGTTCCAAAACTATCCAGGCAGAACGATACACGTCAGGACCATGGGACAGAACAGAAATAACGCGTCAGAATTTTATTGGAGCCGATAAGTATCTTGATTCTATGGGCATAGCGAAAGATGCCAAAATACTGGTAATAGATGCTTACACCACCAATGTTCCTTTACTGTTAATGAACCGCAGGGGATACACTGTTTTAGGAACCTCGTATAAAAACATTTCCACTTCTCTCTTTTGGTGCAAATGGGATTACGTTGCCATCCAGGATGTGTATTTGATTTCAGATGTGATAAAAAATTATCCTTTACTTACTTCCCTTGTGGAAAAGGTGGGAGGAACGGGAACAGTTTCTTTTTACAAAAGAAGCAAAGAATTAAAATCAAAAACGATAAAGCAATTCCTGCATGTTACCCCCGAAAACACACTGTATTCAGCAAAAATAAACTTTGATGAACCGGTGGCAGATTCTATACACATAACAGGAAGCCAAAACACAAGCACTGCCGCTGCGTATTCTCTTCCCGCTGCCGGGGTGGTAGATTCTGCCCGGGAATACGGGGCAACAGTGGTGCTGAAAGCAGCGGAACTAAAAAACATTGCTCATCTGGAAGTGCTTGTTAACGGTCAGGTGTGGTGCAGCCAAAAGTTTGCTGATGTTCAGTTGGTGGTTTCGGTAACTTCTAAAACAGGCACCCTGTTTTATCAAAATTTTATGCTTTCGGAATACCTAAAACCCGCTTCTGCATGGCAACAAATGGCATTTCAATTTGTTTTGCCGGCATTTGAAACCCCGGAGGATGAACTGAAAATCTATTTATGGAACCCGAAGAAAGCACTGCTGTTTTATGACGATTACGAGGTGGTGATTTATAAGTAGGGCGAGTAAAAAGTTGGTTTGTTTCTCCCGAAAAATTATTTTTTATTTTACCCGAAAAGCGAAAACAAGAAGGGAAAAAGATTGCCTGACCGAAACTTGGAATAACGGGCGAACTACACACCGACTGCCGGAGGCAAACGCAGTACATAATGCACCGGGCATCCTAAAGCGAAGCTCCTAATTTTTTTTTAATTGATTATTACCTATGAGCGAGAGAATAAAAAATGAAAGCTATCAGTTTGCTGTTTTTTCTTTTAAATTTTTTTCCTTTTCGCGAAAACACCATACAGCAGCATTTATAAATTCATCGATTGGCAAGGTTCCTTTTTGTTTGGCGATGGCAACTAACTGTTTTTTCCATGCTTTATTATTGTCAATGTTTTTCATGGTTTCTAAGGTAAATAGTTTGAATTCTTTTTGCTTTAGCTGATAATAGTTTTTGTTTCGCGGGGCATACTGCTCGTAGGCTTCGTCAATAAAGCCAAAAGGAAAGGCAGCCAGGGAGGCATCGGTTGCTAGCAATAATATGACATCGCGCTTTTCAATTTCTTTTTTGAAATGAAATTCTTTTTCGTTTTTATCGGACGGGGTGCCTCGGTTGTAGTTCCAATAGCTCCAACCGGAAAATAGGCTATCCACCATGTTTGTAGCCACTATATTACTGAAGTAACTGTCGGAAATGGCGAGGAGATTTGGTTTCGTGCTTTTTTCATCCTTATAATACGCCAGGGTGAACTGTGCCATTTGATAATGCGGCAAGGGGGTGAACACATTCATTAAATCGCCTTCGTCTCTGTCGGTGCGAATAAGTGTGTCGCTCCATTGCAGCTGGGTTAAGCGGTAGCTTGGTAAACGGATATGTTTGAGCTGTGCTATTTTTTTGGCAATGGTATCCATTGCCAGGTAACAGGCATATTGCCCCCAATGCACGCCTATCTGGGAATAGATGGGAAATTTGGTTGTCTCTTTAAGAGAAAGAAAATATTTTCGTAAATCAATATAATTTATTCCTGTATTTTTAATAGCATTTAAGTAACAGGTATAATTGGTGCTGTCTGCCGATGAAAAAGTGTTTAGCTTATCGGGGATGTATTCAGGAAAAAAACTTGCTTTGCCCGGGGCAAATGCAAACAGCAACGCGATGTTTTTTTTCTGTAATTCGTTTTGCACTGCTTCTGCTTTTTCAATTTGCAAATCAATTCTTTCTTTGCCAATAAAATCATTGCCAGTATATCCATCAATATATCCTTTGTCGTAGAGATAACCATTTTTGCCCACTATAACAGTTTGAAATTTGGAGATGTTATAAATGCTGTAGTTGATTTGGCATTGCAGTTTCACAAACAAATCGTGAAAACCAATATTATCATTTATGGCTTTTTCGAAATCCTGCTGAAACGTTCCGGCTTTCCAGGTTTCGGATGAAAAGCGAGGAAAAGCAGCAACATCAAAAAACCCGTTCAAAGGTTTTTCTTTTACTAAATTAAATTGTTTTTGAATAAAAGGAATGAATAAAGACAAAACAAAAACAACAAACACTATTTGCTTTAATTTTTTGTTGCTATGTATTTTTAATTCATCCATCATTTAAAATTTATAATAAATGAAGGGGTTAAAATCGCTGCCGATAACAGAACTCACACATATTACCAGCAGGGCATAACAACAAATACCCAGGGCAATTGTTTTTTTATTGGTTAACGAATTGCTAAACAAATTTTCCTGAAAAGAAATGTACTTTTTAAAAATTCCGGCAAAGGATAAAATAAAAGCGATAATCATCATTACATAAAAATCGTTCAGTATAAAAACACTTTGTTTGGATGTGAATTCAAACGAAAACATTTTCCGAACCATGGCATTGGCAGTTGCTAAATCGGCTGCCCGGAAATATACCCAGCCAATAACTACAATACCATAAGTGAGAACGATGCTTGGTATTCGCCCTATTGCTTTATAAAAACGCAACAAGAAAATTCTGTCAGCAATTAAAAAGAAACCATGGAAAGCTCCCCAGGTAATAAAGTTCCACGAAGCACCATGCCACAAACCGGAAAGTAAAAACACTACCCATAAATTGAAATATAACCGCGATTTTGATTTTACTTTATTTCCTCCAAGCGGAATATAGAGGTAGTCGCGCATCCATCTTCCCAGTGTCATGTGCCAGCGTCTCCAAAAATCAGTAATGCTTTCGGCAATGTAAGGGTTGTTAAAATTTTCGGGAAACTTAAAGCCAATCATTTGGGCTATGCCTATTGCCACATCGGAATAGCCGGAGAAATCGAAATAAATTTGAAACGAATAAGCAATCATTCCCATCCACACAAGAGGTGTGCTCAAGGTAGAAATGTCGACACTGAATAGTTTATCTACTTCTGCACCCAGCACATTTGCAATCAATACCTTTTTAGATAAGCCAATGATGAAGCGAAACAAGCCCTTTAATTTATTATCCAGGGTTTCCTGTTTTTTTCTGTCAATGATTTGGTCGGCTATTTCATTAAACCTCACTATGGGTCCTGCAATTAATTCGGGAAATAAAAGAATGAATAAAGCATAGTTGGTTATGTTGACAAAAGGGGCGTGTTCGTTTCGATAGACATCTATGCAATAACTTAATTTTTTGAAGGTAAAAAAAGAAATGCCGATTGGCAGTATTACTTCCGCAAACCGGAGCTGATGTATGTGAAGGGATGCAAATAAAGCATTGGTGTTTTCAATAAAGAAATTAAAATATTTAAAATACACTAACAGCCCGAGGTTGAGCGCAACAGATAAAAACAAAAATTGTTTTCTTTTTTTGAGTGTAGGTGCTTTATAAAGTTGATTGACTAAAACAAAATCAAGGAGGATGGAGCCAAGCACAACGAAAATAAAGAGCGGTGCGCCCCAGCTAAAAAAGAAAATGCTGGAAAGTAAAACAAAATAGTTTTTAAACTTTGTTGGAATGGAGTAATAAAGAACCAGGAAAACAGGAAAGAAACAAAGAAGAAAAAGACTACTGCTGAAAACCATTTTTGGAGTTTAGGTAAACAAATAAAATTCATTTTATGCCCACACCTTAGTGCCTTCCGTACAGTTTTTACAAATATCAATTTCGGAACGGGAGCGAAGAAGGGATGCTCTGAAATTATTGTACTCCTTGCTTTGCCAAAGCTGTCTGAAAGTAGTGTTTTTTAAATCACCTAACTGGTGCTTGGCATCTTTGTCGAAACAACATGGAACCACCAGGCCATCCCAAGTAATAACGGTAGAGTACCATAAACGCCAGCAATGATTCTGCATTTCATTTTTGATGGAATACGTTCCATCTGACTGTTGACGATATCGCGAATATTTTTCAATAGTTGGAATAAGGGAATTGCCATTAACATAATCATACATCTGTGCAGTTTTAAAACGCACTTCGTCCACACCTAATTTTTTTGCCAATACTTCTACATCCTTGATTTGATGCTCATTTGGTTTCACTACTAAGAATTGAAAAATGATATGGGGTGTTTTTGATTTCAATTCTTTTTTCCATTTAATAATGTTTTCTGTGCCCTCGATTACTTTTTTCAAATCTCCTCCAATACGGTATTGTTCGTATGTTTCCTGTGTGGTGCCATCTATGGAAATAATTAAGCGGTCTAAGCCACTTTCTACTGTTTTTTTTGCATTGGCATCGTTCAGAAAATGTGCATTGGTGGAAGTAGCGGTATATATTTTTTTTGCAGAAGCGTATTTCACCATGTCCAAAAACTTAGGATTAAGAAATGGTTCGCCCTGGAAATAAAATATTAAGTAAGAAATTTCTTTATATACTTCATCCACTGTTTTCTTAAAAAAAGCGTTATCCAGCATCCCGGTAGGGCGGGTAAACTCTCTTAACCCGGAAGGACATTCAGGGCAACGAAGATTACAGGAAGTAGTAGGTTCTATGGTAATACTAATAGGTATGCCCCACTGAACGGGCCTTTTGCTCCATTTAGACACATAGAACGAGGTAACCACTTTCGCAGCATTCCAGATTCTTCTAAAAGAAAGTTTGGAAAAATAGTTTAATCCGTCTGTTATTCGTGTGTTCAATTAAATTCGTTTTTGTAAAAGTACCAAACCTTTTTCAATTGCAATAAAAAAGAAACGCCCCACAAACAAGTTGCGGGGCGTTTTTAATAAGTGTAACTCTATTTAATTATTTCGAAATTTCAAACTTACCTCTGTTAATGACCACTTTTTTATCATTCATTACCGTAAATAAGTATAATCCAGGTGTAAAACTCTCGGTTTGTATTTTCACTTTATTATTTTGCATAACAAACAAACCTACTTTTCTTCCTGTAATATCAGCTACTTCTACGAAATTTGCATTTACAGAAGAAGTGAAATTAATTTCACTGGTGGCAGGATTTGGAAAACAGGAAATGTGTGCAGTTTCACCATTGAAATCATCTATCCCTGTAAAACCTACCCATTGAAATTCATCCACATAAAAAGCACTTCCTACTTTAGAACCTACTGTTTTATACCTGCTGGATGAGCAATAGATCATTTGAGTATCCGGAACAACACCAGCAAATGCAGGTCCGTAAGTCATAGTAATAGTATTGACAGAATAAGAAGTGGTTGTTGCACCTGTTCTGTATATTCCCCTGGCAATGGTATCGCGATGGTTGACATTCCATTTTGTTAAATAAGCAATCACATAAGCGGAATCGCCACTAACGGGAGTATATTTAGATGCAAATGATAACGCAGCCTGGCGCATTGCAATGGGCCGACCGAATTTGAAAACGCCCGATGCATAAGTGCCCAATGCCATTATACCCATTGTATCATAAGTATGACCCGGGCGAAAAGGATTGGGAACTTGTGTTGCAAACGGAGAGCCCAAACGGGAGGTTACTATTTTTGCAGAAGCAAGTCCCTGGTAAAAATCTCCAACCGTTGTATCTTTATAAACAGTTTGCGACACTACGTTTAAACCGCTTGTGTTTTGGTTAAAGCTTGTCCAGCCTTGTGGGTTTTTGTATGCACTTGTTCCCGCCTGAACCCAGGTTTCCATATCCATGGAAACCTGTGCTTTTGCAGTTATTACAAATAGTACCGAAACAATTAGTGTAAAAAATAGCTTTTTCATTTTATGTTTTTAAGGGTTTAAGTTATTTCGCAACTTCAAACTTCCCCCTGCTAATTACTACTTTTTTATCATTCATTACCGTAAATAAGTATAATCCCGGGGTAAAACTTTCGGTTTGTATTTTCACTTTGTTATTTTGCATAACAAACAAACCTACTTTTCTTCCTGTTATATCAGCTACTTCTACAAAATTTGCATTTAGAGAAGAAGTGAAATTAATTTCACTGGTGGCAGGGTTTGGGAAAACGGAAATAGCATTTTCAGAATTTAATTCGTTTATACCAGCAGTACAATCCCAACAAAATCCATCCACATAATATTTGCTACCCATTTTAGCCCCTCCGTGGGAATAAATACTTGAAGAAACAAATATTTGCTGGGAATCGGGTACAATGGTACCGGAAACATAGTTCATAGTAATAGTATGGCTTGCCCACACTGAACCTGTACTACTTTCCGCCCATTTACCACTTGCAATGGTATCCAGTTTATGATTTGGCAAACTCCATTTTGTTAAATAAACAAGTACAAATGAAGTATCTCCTGCTACAACGGAATCTTTTGATGAAAAGGTTAATTTGACAGGGCGATTATTAGTAATAGGAGCTCCGAATGTTAACCCAGGTGAAGGAGTTGCATGAATGGTTCCTAAACAAAGTAATCCTACTGTATCAAAATTGGGTTGACCAGGTCTCATCGGATTTGGAACCATTAATGGAGGATTAGGAACTTTTTCCGTTACCACTTTTGCGCAGGCTGCTCCGAAAGCCTGCCCCGCGGTAATTTTATAAACACTTTGAGGCATAGCGCCAAATAAAGCATAGGAGGCGGTATTAAAACTTGTCCATCCTTGTGCGTCTTGTAAAGAACCATAACTGTCGTTTACCCATGTGTCAAGGCCTAAGTCGGCAGTTTGTGATTTTGCGCCAATTACAAATAGTAGTGCTGCTGTAATAGTAAGTAATAGTTTTTTCATAGTTTTTTTGTTTTTAGATTTTTTTAGATTTATTTACTGATTGAAAATTTCCCCCTGTTTGCTGTTGCATTGTCTTTCCCGATAATGCTGAAAGTGTATAATCCGTTTGCGTAAGCAGATGTATTAAGGGTGGTCAGGTTGTTGGTAATGGTTATTGTTTCAATTAATCGTCCGGCAATATCAGTTATCTGTATTGATTTTTGTTTTGACGCATCTGCTAAAATATTAATTTCGTTTTGTGCCGGGTTTGGATAAATGTTTTCTGATGAAGCGGCTGTAAATTCATTCACTCCTACCGAAGTAGGCGCCATTAACCATTTAATTGATTTTATTCCACCTGTCGAATCCATGGTTGCGGTAGCTAAGGTAAATCCAAGCCCGTTTGCCCACCAGGTGTATTGAGTAACAGAGTCGGCAGAGGTGCTTACATTTTGCCATGAGGAACCAATAAATGGAATTACAACATAAGCATCAGAGGTATCGTGCACTATTTTAGTTTCTTTACTTCTGATAACCGGGTAAGTTCCCAAAGGAGTGGTAAGTGTTCCCCAGGCATCAACCACTACTGTTTTATTGGTAGTGGAGTGGTCCCTGATGGAATCTACCTGCACCTGTAATCCCATATAGGTAACAGTTTGCCCGTAATAAAATTTGGCGAACGTGCGGTAATTATTTACAAAGTTGCTGTTATAAGTAAACGGGTACGTGGCAAGCTTTTCTGCTGGAAAGTTTCTTTGGTTTACGGCTATATTTGTTCCCATTACATTCACCGTTGCCGAATCGCCAAGTATTCTAAGAGATGCAGCGCCATTAACGGCATAGGCATAATTACCTTGCCATCCTTGTTTTACTAATAAATTTGCTGTCGAAAATAAAGCATTTGGCGCAGCCGAATAAGGCAAAAAAGTTAAGGTATCTATCCAGTTGGTTGCTAATGTTGACATGTTCCAGGTTTGACTGGCTCCGGCAGAGCCAACGGAAATACCTGTGTGCAGGGTGTCGTTAGCCTGGTAAATAACTGTGGTTGGTGCTGCCACATCGGTGCTGGTAATGCTGATTTGCGCATTTGCTGCGGTTAGTAATCCAAGGGCAGAAATAAGTAGTACTGTTTTTTTCATAGATTTTGTTTTAATGGTTTATTATTTATTGTTAATACTTTTTTAAAAATGAGGAACAAAAGTAATTTTTTTTTGTTAAATAAATAAATAAAAGATGTGGAATTTCGGTTTATATCGATTACCGGCTTTTAAACTTTTTTGTTACATCGCGTTTCGCAGAAAAGAGAGAGGGATGGACAGAGAAAGTATTGTTTTTGGGTAGTGCATTACGAGCGAACTTCCGGAAGCGCAGCGTGAGGGATTGTAGCGAAAATCCTTTTTTGTTGCGTTGCAATGGGCGGGGGGCAAAAAAGATTGTAGCGGAAAGCCCGGTGCCGATTCTTCATCGGCACACGCCCAAAAAAGTTTAAAGTTTAAACTTCTCCAGCTGCTACTGGTGTTTTGCGATGACGATGGAAATGTAGGTGGTGTAAAAACTTCCTTCTTCTCTGCGGGCAAAACCGATGCCGATGTCTTTGAGGGTGGAGTACCATTCGCCCACTCCTAGCAGGTGTTTTCGGTGTTTCAGAGATTCTACGTCTTTGTCGGTAATCAGGTCAATGATTACTTGTTCGCCTGTTTCGTCTCCTCCGCAAAGGGATTCGAAAAAATTATTTTTCGGATTTTTTGTCCACATATCGTCCATCCGGTAGCCGGCTTTTTCTATGTAATAATTAATGCCAAAGCCTTTGCGGTCCACATGGTCGAAATAATTATGCAGTGCCATGTCGTAAGCTTTTGCTTCGGCTACTTCTGCCAGAGTGTCGTTCCATTGGAGCTGGGTATGGGTTGTTTTTAAATTTTTTTTGTAGTGCAGGGCTTTGTGGTATTTTACGGGGTTCATGCGTATTTCGTTGAGCAGTTCGTAGGCTTTTTGGGCTTCGGTATAGTCCATGGTTACTTTGTTATCGGGCTGAAAGGAGGTGATAGTTAGTAAAATAAAAATAAATGCGATGAGCTTACTGGTTTTTATCATAAAATTATTCCCCTGCTTCTCCTAAAACTGTAATTGTTGTTTCATCACTCCACTGACCAACTGTTTTGTCTTTATAAATATAAATGGCTTTGTATTTCCACACTGCGCTTTTTCCTATAGGAGGCAACGGGGATTCGTCCTTATATTTGCTTTGAAAAACGATGTTTAATAATTCATACCCATTTCCTGAATCTTTCCAGATTTGAATGCCTCCATATTTTCCTCTTTTATATTTTATAATGGGATTTACAATCACCTCGATTTTAAGTTTTGGTTTGCCTTCATGAATATCGAAGTGAGGTCGAACAGCTTCGATTCCTAAAGATATTCCGTTTACCGCAGAATAATTCCTGGAACTTTTAATTCGCTTCACTAATTTTGAAAAGCGAGATTGAATATTTGGCTTAACAGGTGGTGGTTCGGGTTCGGGAACAGGGGGCGGTGTAACTGATAAGTCTATATTTTTATTTTGCCCTTTTCGGGCACTTTTCTTAAATGAAGTCATGCCTTTTGCGTAGCTTTTATATAAATTTGCGGTGTTAATTACCCAATTATAATATAGCGCATCTGCTTTTATGCTGTTTACTTCTGAAGGTGTAATGCCAAGCCCTGTTGCATAATTATCAATGACTTCAGCAAAAGATTGAAGTTGTGAATTAAATGCAGAATCTTTCTTTTTTATAAATGTAATGGCTGGCATGGATAAATTAATAGCGATATTTGTATTGCTCCACAAAGGTATAAATATATTTAATACTGGTAATAAAAATTTATTAACAGGTTAAATTATTATTATTATTGGTCAATTAATAATTTATATTGGTATATATAATTTATTTAATGGTTAAATTAATATTTATATTGGTATATAAATATTATTAATAGGTTTAAAGAATAATAATATAGGTAAATTAATTATTTATATGGGTAAAGAATAAATAAATACCTTACTTGAACCATCCTTTTACCTGCACATATTCCGTTCATAATTCCATAGACTTCTTTCCTGATTAAGATTTTTTTCCAATAATAGAAACCTTAGCAGAAAAGAATCTATTCGCTACCTCTCAGTTATGCGTTGCAATTACTACAGACACATATACAAAATCTTGATCATCCTTACTGGTTCGGGCGTAACCAATGCCAATATCCGCCAAGGCAGCATTCCAGTCTTCCAGCCCCAGCAGGTGTTTTCGGTGCCCTAAAGATGGAATTCCTTTATCAATAATAAGTGTTTTAATGGCTTCTTCCCCATCTCCTGAACCATCGTAAATGGATTCAAAAAAATTATCTTTTTTGTTTTTCAGCCACTCAGGCGGCAAGGTATAACCTGCCTTATTTATGTAATAATTTATACCATATCCTTTCTTGTCCACATGCGCAAAATAGTTTTTATGTGCCATATCCATTGCTTTTGCTTCTGCTACTTTCGCCAATGTATCGTTCCAAATCAGTTTGGTTCTTTTTACTTTCGTGTTTTTTGGGAAATGCAATTGCACATAATATTTATCAGGATTAGTTCTAATATAGTTCAATAAAGCAAAGGCTTTTTGGGCTTCTATTTTATCAAGGGTGCTTATAGTATCGGTTTGGAGAGAAAGGAGAATTAGAAAAAGAGGGAGGAAGAGCAGGCGCATTCTAGTAGTTTAATTGAGGTACTACCCCTGTCAAGGTTGAGAACCCTGACAGGGGAGTAAGTAAAGTACTTTATATACTACGGACATTTTTTCCCTTCCGGGCTATCCAGAAATTTCTTTGCATTCTGGTTTGCCTGGTCGAGGTTAAAAATCAAAATAAAAAACGATTTGGCTGTGCAATATTCTTTTTTGGTAAGATAATAGACCCCAATATAAGTATAAGCTTCTATGATGTACGATTTCACTTTTTCAGTGTCTTCGGGTTTTAGCTTGGCTATAAACGCTTCGTAATAGGGCTTTGCCAGCCATCGTTCGTTTTTAGGATCCATTTGCACATTGGTTTTTGCTCTCCACAAATAACCCTGGTATAAGTTCGGGCGCAAACGCATTACCTGTGCAAAAGTGCTGTCGGCATTGGTAAAATCTTTGGAATAATAATATGCCCGGCCTATAGAAAGGGAATCGTTAACATTCGCTTTTCCGGCATTTATTTTTCGCTGATACATTTCAATCGCCTCTTTGTATTTTTTCATTTTCATGTAACTTGCCGCAATGTCGTTGTTCAATTCCTTGCGCGAAGTGTCCATTTCCATTGCTTTCTGAAAATCAAGAATAGCCAGCGAATCTTTTCCTGTCTGGGAATTAAATTTTCCTTTGTATTCATAATCCTGTGAAATAACTTTTACATCAGGAGTCACTCTTCTGAAAAACGCATTGCTGGCAATAACTCCATCGTCATAATTTTTCAGGTTAAAATAATCAAACGCCAGGTAACGGTATAAATACACATTGCTACTGTCGCAGTTCAGTGCATCTTTTGCAGCATCTACCGACTCCTGGTATTGTTTGGCTTCTTCCAAAAAGCCGGCATAACGTGCCTTGGCACTACAATTAGGGTTCAACGCCAAAAACTTTTTATACTGTGCCGAAGCATTTTTATATTGCCCTGCATGAAAATAAATTTCTGCCAGTTCGCGATAAGCTGGCGCAAAAGAAGAATCAATCAATTTTGCTTTTTTGTAAAACTCCACTGCCTTTTCGTAATTGCGGCTCCTGTTCCAAAGCTGCCCCTGGCGAAGCAATGCTGGCAAAGACTTTGGGTCGAGCGCAGCTGCTTTTTCATAATTTTCAATGGCTTTGTTTCCATTGTTTTGTTCCAGGTAAGCATTTCCGTAAAGTATATATATATCCGGATTTTTAGGCTCCAGCTTTGCAGCAAGGTCTAATAACGGGAAAGCATCCACCAGGTTTTTTTGTTCGGAATTAATATACACTTCCGCAATTTTCATCAGCACTGTTGCATTTTTATTGGCAGATAAAGTTTGTGCTTTATAAAAACTGGCTTTGGCTTCGGTTTGTTTTTTCTGGTTCCATTGTATTTTCCCTACTCCTATGTATCCAAACGGACTGGTTGCATTTACCTCCACCGCTTTGTTATACATGGCAGTGGCTTTATCCATTTTATCATTTTTGAAAAAATTTTCTCCGTAATAAAAATAAATCTCCCCGTTGTTTGGATTGGATGCCACCAGCGTTTTAAAGGTAGCTTCTGCCGGTTCGTACTGTTCGTTTACTGTTTGTTTAATCGCATCGTTCAATGTTTGTGAAAACAATGAAGATGTCAACATCATACTTGCACTAAAAAATAATCTTACTTTTTTCATTTTTGTTTTTCTTTATTTTAAAGTATCTCACCTGCTACCCTCTCCTTTTGGAGAGGGATTAAGGGTGATGCGTTTTTAATAACTTATTTTTACCAATCGTGTAGGAGCAATTGCCGGAACCAATCCTGCTTTCAAAATCATCAGTTGTCCTTTCTCTCCTGCCACAAAGGATACAAAACCCATACCAAGTCCACTTCTTGTTTGGCGGTTAATGGTGTAAACATCACGGCAGAAAGGATAATCCTTTGTTTTTATATATGCCTGGAACGGCTGGTATCCTTCCAGTGTATCATTTTTCTTTATAGCCAGCACATTTACTTTTTTCAGGAAATTAAGTGCTACTGTATCATCCCGGTCGCTTATCCAGTTTACACTCAAAAACCCAATGGCATTTTTATTTTTACTCACATACTCTATCACTTCCGGGTTCGACTTTACAGCAAACACATTTTTGCCAAACTCTTTTCCTTTCAGTACCGTATCTTTCATGTACCGCTCGTTTGCCGAGCCGGCATTATCGAACACTACTTTTATTTTTCCCAATTTACTTTTCGAATTCAACTGACTCCATAAACTATCATTACCTGACAGAATGGATTTTACCTTTTCAATAGTCAATGAAGAATCTGTGTTTTCAGGATTTACTATTAATGCAATGGCATCTTCCGCAATTTTAGTGGAAATAGGATAAATGTTTTTTTGTTCAAACGATTTCCGCTCATCTTTTGTCAAATCTCTGCACATCACCACCACCTTGCACGAATCGTTTATCATTTGTTGCAACGCATTTGTTTCCGACATGTACTTTGCTTTTACATGCGCATTCGGATACAAGCTCTGGAACGTATATATTTGAGTATCGAACAACTGCTGAAAAGATTCATCAACAATAACACTAACATCACCCGAAGTAGCTGTATCGGTAGGTTCATTAGATGTGCCGGTGCAAGCATAAATGAGAACAGAAAGAATTAATATGAAAAAATATTTATTCAACCGGGGTATCTTTTTTAAAAGATTTGATGGCTTGAATTCTGGCTTTTTTAATTTGATATCTGCGGTAAGCAACATAAAAACGGAAAGCACCAAACAGTAAAAGAATAATTCCTATTAATCCTCTTCCGCTAGGAATAAGGTCTTTCCACATATCGGTAAATAAAAACAGAATGGCAACAGTTAAATAAAACGACAGAAGCATGAAGCTAAGATAATAGCGAATCATGTTCCAGCTGTGTTTTATATTAATCCACGAACTCATCTTTGTCTCTTTTGTTTTTTCTGATAGTTAAAAAAAGTCTGACTACCGAATAAATCATCATTGTACAACCTATTTCTTTCCGGTAAGAAGGGAAAGTAGTTTCGGCAATGTCGGTAAAAAAGAAAATGATGCCCAGTGCTAAATAAACCGCTATCATTGCATAACTCGAATAATAGCGTAACTTATCTATTAATGGGTGACTACCGGTAAACACAGGTTTTATTTTATAGAAAACTTAATAGGCAAAGTAAAACGGCAACGCACCTCATGTCCTGCCTGGCGGGCTGGTTTCCATGCCGGCATTATTTTTACCACACGCATTGCTTCTTTGTCGCATCCCGGTCCTCCGGAAACTCCTCTTGCAATGGATACATCCGTAATACTCCCGTTTTTTTCTACCACAAAAGAAACATAACAGGTACCTGTTATACCTGCTTCTTTTTCCACCTGCGGATACTGAACACTTTTTTGAATAAACTTATACATTTCGTTTATTCCACCCGGAAAATCTGCCGGTTGTTCTACTACTAAGAAAATTTCGTCTTCTTTAGGCGCAACCACTTTATTTGTTTCCTCCGGAACCACAATATCATCATCTCCTGTTTTATCATGGGTATCAGTAGATATTTTCGGAGAATCGTCAGTAATTACCGGTGGCGGGTCCACAATGGGCTCGTCCGTAACCACTGGCGGAGTAAACTTTATGGTTTGTTCCACAGGTGGCGGTGGTGGTGGTGGTGGTGGTGGCGGTGTAGTTTCGTCCAGCGGAGGAGGAGTTAAATCTGCAGAAGTAATTTCCACATTTTTTACCTGGTCGGCTTTCATTCCTTCTATCAATTCCATAATCTTAGGAATACTTACTAAAATTAAAAAGGAAGCTACTGCAATGGCAAGCGCAACAGCAATGGTGCGGTTATATCTTCTGCGTAACTCAAAGGCTCCGTACAACTTGTTCTTGTCTTCAAAAACAAGTGCATTGCGTCCTTCTGCTACCACATCAGTCCATTCGTTAAAGGATGTATTTTCTGACATATCGTTATCTTTAATTATTTCGTTTCTGCGTCTATTAAATCTTTTTCACTTGGCATCATATCTACAATAGCATAGATACCAATGTTGCATACTTTTACTTCATCTATCAGGTCCACCACATTTTTATACACTGCTTTATCATCTGTTTTAATCAGCACGGTCAGTGCCGCTTCTATGTGTTTGGCAGGGTCGGCACTTCTTCCCTGTTCGTGCAATGCCAGGCGTTTATAAGTAGTATCGGCTATCTCTTTCCGTTTGTATTTTTCTTCCAGCTTTTTAATGGCATCAATGGTTGGTTTGTTCCTGTCAAGCAACAATTCATGCAATCCTTTTGCCGAAAAATCAGTTTTTAAAACTGTGGTGGGTGTTTTTCCATCTTTATTATTTTTAGGATAAAAAGGTCCGTTATAATAAAATATTTTGTTGTCTTTGGTAAGCAAAAACGTAATTGCATTATTTACCTTTTGATCCAGCTTATGGTCTTTCGGGTCTTTCGGAAAAGGTATTTCCATCACCTTCGATTTGCTGAAGGTGGACGTCAATACGAAAAACGTAAGGAGCAAAAACGCCAAATCCACCATTGGTGTCATATCTATGCGGGTTGACGATTTTTTGGCTCTCTTCTTGTCGTGTTTGCCATGCCCGCCACCGTCACCGGTATTTACTTCTGCCATGTTTTTTTAGTTAATAGTGATTAGTTAATAGTTAACAGTTTCTTATTTAATATCATCCCCTTTTTCAAGATTTGTAATCAGGTTAAACACATAAATATCATTATCTGTCAGTACCTTTATTACATCTTTCACATTCAAAAAGTTTGCCTGTCCGTCTGCTTTAATGGCAAAACGAAGAGGTGTATCTTTAAACTGGTGTCCCAGTCTTTTTGCGTTTGTTTGCGCTTCTTTAGCTAAAGTCCGTTCCTGTATGTGTCCGTATCGTATCCAGTACGACAATTGGTTATCCAGCGAATCCAGGGGCACACCGGGCGAGTTGAACTTTTCTTTTTCCTTTTCACTCATCGCAATGTATTGCTTCATCTGGTTCATAGGCACACCAAAACTACTCATTTTACCAAACGCCTTTTTTTCTTTTTCAGTAAACGTTATGTTATATTGTTTTCCCATGCGCTCCAGTGTTTTTACTCTTACTTCTGCGTTACTGATATTAAAATAGGGCTTTCCTCTTTTATCTACCGTTAATAAAATTACATTTTCGGGCAATAATTTATCGGAATGAGAATCGGGAGTATCTACAATAACTGGCTCTGTAAGCCGAACCGAAGCCGTAAGCATAAAGAAGGTAACCAACAGGAACGCCAAATCCACCATGGGAGTCATATCTAATGATGGGTTGCCTTTCGGCAGTTTTATTTTAGGCATAGTATAGTATTATTAAAATCTAAATATTAATTTGAAAAATCATCATCCTAAATCCTAAATTTAAAATTCTAACCGGGTACTTGTTTAGAATTTAGATAGTAGAATTTAGAATTTCTATTATTCCGCTGCGCTTACCGACTGTACAATGGTAAATCCTGCTTCGTCCATGCTGTAAGTAATAGCATCTACACGGGTAGAAAAATAGTTGTACATAATAATTCCGATTACCGAAGCAGTAATACCTAACGCAGTATTAATAAGCGCCTCAGAAATACCTTGAGATAAAGCATTGGTATCAGGCGCACCCGCAGCAGCCAAAGCAGCAAACGAACGAATCATACCCAATACTGTTCCAATCAATCCCCAAAGAGTAGCAATGGAAGCACAGGTGGAAATGATAACTAAGTTTTTAGACAGCATAGGCAATTCCAATGAGGTAGCTTCTTCAATTTCTTTTTGCAAAGCAGCCACTTTTGTTTCTTTGTTCATTGCGCCATCACCGTGTATGGATTTTAATTTTTCTACTCCTGCACGAACCACATTGGCTAAAGAACCTTGCTGAACATCGCAGGCTGCTAATGCATCATCGTACTGGTGAGCACCAATCATTGCTTTTATGTTTTTAATAAATGAAGTAGTGTTTCCTTTTCCTTTTGCACGGGCAATAGTGATGATACGCTCGATAGAAAAAGTAACCACAATAATTAAAATCCCGATTAACAACGGAACAATAAATCCGCCTTTGTACATCATCCCTAAATAATTTCCCGGTTTCGGATGCCCCTCTGCATCAAAGTTTCCGGACGCACCTAATATTACGGTGTAAATAATAATTCCCATTACAATTGAAACTACAATTGCTACTAATGCAGACATAAAGTTGAATCCGCCTGATGTTGTTTTTTGATTACTCATATTGATTTGTTTTTTTTGTTTTTAATTATTTATTTTATTATTTACTGAATATAAATTATTACTTATTTTTTTTCGGGCAACAAACGTACTAAATCTATTTTAATTGGTAAAATTTAAAATGTAAGTTTATCGTTTATTTAATACTGTTTAAATTTCGCGTTGCAAAGTTCCAACTAATTTTTGAAATAAAAAGGGCAAATCCAGAGTTTGACAGGGTGAGCTGGTGAACGAACGGTTTGGAGGGTTAAACGGTAAGCAAAATTTAAAAATAAGGGTGTTTTTGGGGTTAGGAAATGAAAATTTTCAGGAAATTTTGATGGAAAAATACTTAAAAAGAAGAACGGAACAATGCAAAAAAGGATACTACTCACTAAAAACAGTTTCTTTTACAAACCCTAATAACAGGAATAGTGATATAAAAGTGCTTTTCGTCAAACGGAATAATGAATAATTATTAAAATCCCTTTTTTTCGTTTTTTTGAACCAATTTAAATGCCTAAAGCCCTTTATAGTAAACTGTTTTAGACCATATTTACACTCCAAAAATCACGCTGATAATACCTTATATAAAGGGCACTGTATAAAATAAACAGTAATCGGTGCTATTTAAAATAAATAAAAACAGAAAGAATGAAAACGTATTCACACATCAAAAATCAATCTAACATTGATTTTATGTATTATCTGAA
The DNA here is from genome assembly GCA_025363555.1 of Bacteroidota bacterium. Lineage (GTDB taxonomy): Bacteria > Bacteroidota > Bacteroidia > 2-12-FULL-35-15 > 2-12-FULL-35-15 > 2-12-FULL-35-15. The sequence goes on from JANYDQ010000078.1 coordinate 22,196, forward strand.
AAATGCCTGGAAACAGCTGCCGTTCCCAAAACCATTTTTATCAAACTTCATGGAAGAGTATTTTATTGCTGAAAAAGAATTATTCGATTTCCTGAATGCAACTAATTTCATTTTGGAAAGCGTAAACAATAAAAATTATCCCGCAAATAATTATTCGGATAAGGAACCAAAGCGTGGAAACAGCTTTTTTTTAATAAATTGAGCGGAAGAATCAACAGGAAAGGTAGACGGAACGACAGACAATTCGGACACTACTATCGTAAAGGTGGGCGATACGACAGGAAAGGTGGACGATACCATCGTAAAAGCGGACGATACGAACGTAAAGGTGGAAGAAACCATCGTAGAGGTGGAAGAAACGATAGGAAAGGTGGACGATACGAACGTAAAGGTGGAAGAAACCATCGTAGAGGTGGAAGAAACGACAGGAAAGGTGGACGATACGAACGTAAAGGTGGAAGAAACCATCGTAAGAGGTGGAAGAAACGATAGGAAAGGTGGACGATACGAACGTAAAGGTGGAAGAAACCATCGTAAAGGTGGAAGAAACCATCGTAAAGGTGGAAGAAACGATAGGAAAGGTGGACGATACGACAGACAAAGTACAAAAAACAATGAAAAGACCGTAAAAGATAGTCCGGCACATAATTAAATAAAATAAATAACGTTGAATTTCATTTCGCGCAGCCGGAGGGAAATGAGAGGAGACAAAATAAATCAAAAAGGTATGATACGTTTTATTGTAGTATTGGGACCCAACTGATTACGTTAGCCCATGCCATTTTAAGTGCAATGACAGGGAACTTACGTTTTATTACACCAAGTCCAAGTTTGTCTTGCAGACATAGTGAATATGGAAAATGCAATGACAGCTACTGCGGGTGGACCGTTGAAAACAGCACCAAAACTGAAAATTGAATGAAGCCTTCCTTTGCCTACACAAAGGAGGGCTTTTTTTGATTCTTCCACTGTAAATTAAAAATATGTTACTTTTGGGGCAATAATATACATTAACAAAAAAATGAGCTGGAACAAAATACAAATAGCCTATACATTACACATAAAAGATTTTAAACCTAAATGGAAAACCAATGCCGAAAAGGGATTTATGGAACTGGAAGAATGGTTTCATAAGGAATTTCCTTCTTTTATTAAGTTTCCTGAACAATTTATCGAAAAAAAATTATACGATTCAGCGCACTACTAAACGACTAATAAATGACTTATGGGCTAAAGCCCTTATCTGGTGAGGTTTCATTAACCCCAGCCTTAAGGCTGGGGTTACAAAACAGAACTACTTGTATTTAGGGACTTTAGTCCCATTAGTCGGTTTGTAGT
>JANYDQ010000226.1 GCA_025363555.1 Bacteroidota bacterium
CGGTTAGAAGATAAATACCCTCTTTCTTTTTTTCCTTCGAAAATAATTGCGAAATCATCGGCAGCCGAATTAATAGGGTATTTCATATTGGTTACATTTGCCCATTTGTCCTCACCTTTTTTCTCTGCTTTAAAAATATCCAATCCTCCCATTCCTAACTGACCATCAGAGGAGAAATACAATGTTCCGTCTTCGTGGATAAAGGGCCAAACCTCTTCTCCGGGTGTATTAATGTTAGCACCTAAATTAATCGGGTTGCCCCATTTCTTATCTTTCTTATCGTATTTCGACATAAAAATATCGTTGCCTCCCAATGTACCTGTCATATTAGAACAGAAAAACAAAGTAGTGCCGTCAGGAGAAATACACGGAGCCGCATACTTAAAGGTATCCTGGCAAAAAGATAATTTTTCGGGGTCGCCCCATGAGGTTCCTTTTTTGGTAGCCACCCATAGTTGGTTAGTAGTGACTTTTTTGTTTTCGTCCACACATTTCGAAAAGAAAATCATATCTCCTTTTTTGGTAACAGAAGGGTTTCCTTCATTGTCTTTTGTATTTACTCCTCCTGCAACAGAAGTGGGAGTGCTCCATTTTAAATTTTTATCCATAGAGGTTTCGAATATATCACTATAGTTTTGTCCTATAGTAGGGTCTTCGGAACTACCTGTACCACCCGGACGCATGGAGGTAAAATATAATTTATTGTATTTTTTGTCGGCATAACAACAGGCAAAGTCAGGGTCTTTGCTGTTTATCTGCACCATATTTTCCACTTTATAACGGGTAGGGCTGTCTTTCCATTTTTGAGCCAGCTCGCAAGATTTTGCTCCCTGTTCTCCTTTAGGGTCTGATGGGTTTAATTTTGTATAATTTTTATACTCAATAACCGCTTCGTTATATTTTTCCTGTGCTTTTTTAGCATTAGCAAGGTACAACTGTGCTTTGGGGTCAGAATAATTTGCCTTAATAGCTTTGGTGTACCAGGCTTCTGCTTGTTTCTGGTCACCTATTTTTCTGTAACATTCGGCAGTCTGAAAAATAATCATTGCTTTTTCATCCTTTTTCTTTGCTTTTGTATAGGCTTTCTTATAAAGCTCTATAGAATTAAAATACTCCCCGCTTTCAAAAGCTTTTTTTGCATCAGCAGTATAATTTTTCTGCGCGCTTGCATTCATTGAAAACAATAGTGTTACAGCTAATCCAACTGTCAGTTTTGTAAATCTCTTCATAATTTTTATAGTTTTTGACTTTTATAACGGGTGCTAAAGTAATAATTATTCTATTAGACAAAATTTATTTTTCAAAATATTTCGTTTTATGGCATAACACTTCTTACTATTTCAACAAGTTCAAAATAATCTTTTCAGCGGGTTCTTAAGTTTACATATTACATTAAAATAAAGGGTAATAAATAAAAAATTCGAAGTGTAAAAAGCCTGGACAATCAACTGGTCGGGCAAAACCAAATGAAAAAGTAGAATATATCACCACTGGTATGCCGTTTATCGCAAAAAAAGTGTTTCGTATTATAATTTTTTTAGCTTTGCCATCTCATTCATTTATAAACTTAATAAAAAACAAAAAACATGGAAAATTTAATTAAAATATTATTAGGAGTATCTTTGGTTGCAAATGTCGTTATCGGTTACGAATACTATGAGGTTTCCAAGGCAGAAACACAAACGAGTACTGTAGCTTTACCTGTGAAAGGCGACCCGATGACAAAAGATTTGAATGCGGTATTAGCTGATTTGACCGACCAAAAGGCTTGTTCTAAGTATGCCAGTCCCGGAGAAAAGGAAGTGGACGTGAACATTAAAAGAAATGATTACAAAACAAAAATGGGAATGCAACCCTCCGACCCAAAACATTATGCCATTTTTTGTTTTGAAGACATTGTTAAAATGATGCTGGAAAATGACGCGAGTGTTATTAACAATGCTATAGTTATATATCCAACTTATGAGGCTACACCAGTTCGCCCTGGTTTAGACCAAATAAGAGTGGTATGCAGAGCTGCTCAATTAACCGGAACTAATGATCTTAAATTTTCATCTGCTTGCGGTTATTTTTCACCAGACTGGTGTCCGGATATTTGTCCGGGAAAGGTTGTAGCAGGAGCAGCCCAGGCGGATGTAGCGCAACCTGATGCAGCAGGTGACGGACATTAATTAAAAACAAGCTATTATTAAAGTACTATTATTTCAATGCGAAATAATAGTACTTTTTTTATTTGGTTCCACTAATTAAAATGCAAAATAATACAACCCGACTTTATTTCATTATCTTTATTTTATCGTTTTTATTTTTTAAAGAAATAAAATCCCAGACCTCTTTTGCCCTCCAGTTGAAAATGTATTTAGACAAACATAAACTAACTCCTGTAAAAATGGACAGTCTAAATAACGCCATTGATACCAACATGCTTTCGCACAGAACCAGCGAAAATTTACTTATCCAGCTTTTGCGTATTGACCAAATTGCCAAAGACATCAATTATTCTGCCGGTCAGGCAGACGCTGAATATAACATTGCTTTCAATTATGTCTTCACTTTTAAAACCGAAAAAGCTTTGAATTTTTTCTTAAAATCCCTAACCATAAGCACTGAACTTAAAGACACCGCGCGAATGGCTAGAGTGAATATGCAGATAGGCATAGTTAATTTGCAGCAAAAAAATTACGCTTCCGCATTAAAATATTTTAATGCCTCCGCAAAATTATATCAGCATACAATGGAAGAAAAAAAACGCTCCTTATGTTATTATCTGCTTGGCATTGTTCACATGGAATTTAAAACCTTTGATTCGGCAAAGTATTATTTCACTAAAGCAATAAGCCTGAAGTTTAAACTCCCAAAAAAGGATGAAGTAGGACTGGCACAAAGCTATATGGAAATGGCAAACATGTTTATACAGCAACAAATGCCCGATTCGGCACTGGCAATGGTGAATAATAGCATTATACATGCCGGCAGTTTCGAACACGACCACGCTTTTCTTTCTAAAAAATACAATATGGAAGGACAAGCTTATCTTTTGCAGAAAAAAAATGAACTGGCAGAACAGGCAGCCACAAAATGTTACCGCGAAGCTAAATTGAACGGGCGACCAGCCTTAATTAGCGATGCCTACCAGCTTTCATACAAAGTAGCATTTGCAATTAAAAACTACCACATGGCTTTCGACTTCCTGAATAAATTTCTCATTATGAAAGATTCTTTATTTTCTGCCGAAAAAGCCGAAGCACTTACCAGGATAGAATCGCAATCGGAAATAGAAAAAATACAAACCCAAAAAAAACTGCTCGAAGAACAAAACCAGCTTCGTTCCAAATTAAATTATTCCTTTGTAGCAGGTTTACTTTTGCTCCTGCTTATCTCCCTCCTGCTCTATAACAGGAACCGGATAAAACAACGCACCAATAACATTATAACACAGCAAAAAAACATGGTGGACAAAAAAAACCTTGAAATTACCCAGTCCATTACATACGCCAAAAGAATTCAAAATGCCATTCTTCCCCCCCAAAAGTTAATCAGGCACTATCTCCAAAACTCCTTTATACTTTACAAACCAAAAGATATAGTAGCCGGAGATTTTTACTGGATGGAAACAGTTCAAATTTCAGATACCAAATTTCAAATCGCAAATCTCAAATCTGAAATTATTTTATTTGCTGCCTGCGACTGCACCGGCCATGGAGTTCCCGGAGCTTTAGTATCAGTAGTCTGTCATAATGCACTAAACAGGGCAGTAAGAGAATTTGGCTTAACCCAGCCTGCCGCCATACTCGACAAAACAGCTCAACTGGTTATAGAAAATTTTTCCAAAAGCGAAGAAGAAATAAAAGATGGAATGGATATTTCATTATGTGCTTTTAACACCTCCACCAACCAGCTTCAATGGGCTGGCGCTAACAATGCCCTCTGGATAGTAAAAGCCCCCGGTATCCATCCTCCCATGCTCCACGAAACCATTGCCGACAAACAACCCATAGGCGAAGACATCTTTAACCAGCCTTTTACCAACCATACCTTTCTTTTAAACCCGGGCGACACCATTTATCTTTTTACTGACGGATATGCCGACCAGTTTGGCGGACCTACTGGACAAAAAAAACTAACAAGAAAAAGATTTAAAGAACTAATTCTCTCCCTCCATCATTTTTCTATGGAACAACAAAAAACAGAACTCGATAAATTTATTACCCACTACCAAAACAAAGAAGAACAAATAGACGATATACTGGTAATGGGCATTAGGGTATAGGTGCGGATAACTAATAATACGAATTTAAGAATGGTAGCACGCATTGATTCGTAAATTCGTAATCATGCGTTATCCGAGAGCTTTGCAAAAGTTTGGTTTAGTTTTCCACTCTACTTTTTTGTGATTTTCTAAAGAATATTTTAGCTTTTTTCGGGGGGGCTTTTCTTTTTTTTGACTTCTTTTTTTGTTCGGAGGTTTTTTAAACCTCCTTTTTGG
>JANYDQ010000229.1 GCA_025363555.1 Bacteroidota bacterium
CGCATCAGCAATGAATTTTAAACGAATGATGAACCTTTGGAAAGAAGGGAAAGTTTCCTTGGCTCAATTATTTCCTGAGTTAATGAATCTGTTTTTTCAATTAACCAATTTGAAAACTACTTTTTGAGGGAGGACTACTTAAAAAGAGGATTGGCGTATGCCGATGAAACTTTGAAGTACTTAAAAAAAGCATCGGCATATCCCGAAATGATTTTCGCGTTCGTGAAAATCAATTTCATGTACGTGAAAATTATTTTCACGTACATGAAAAGAGCATCGGCATACGCAGATGAAGCATCCGCAACACCTTAAGCAAAAGAGATAATAGTATAAAATAAAGACATAAAAGCAGGTGTTTTAAAATCTCACTTGAAAATGAGGAAGTTTTGTTTAGCTTTGTTGCATGAATTAATATGTTGTGTAATATTTTTAAGCGAAATGTTATCATGAGATGAAAAACATCTCCGTACACGCGCTGACGGGTTGATTTTTTTGTGTTGGGGTTTAGTGAGGAATTAATACTATAAGTTTTACTTACTTGGGAAACAATCATCAATAGGAAATAAAAAACAATTTAATAAACAACCGAATGAAAAAACACTACTTAGTTTTCCTTATTTCTATCATCATGCTAATGGTTTCTTCTCTTCACTCACAAACAGTAAAAGGATTATATGTAGATGGGTTTAGTACCATATTAGGCAACACCAATGCCGAAGACAGTCTTTTGAATTATGCACAATACAATAATTTTAATTACCTCGCTTTATACGATTTGTGGACAGTTCATACAATTTACAATCTTACAAATTCGGCTACCTGTACAGTTCTGGCAAACTTTATACAAAGAGCAAAACAAAATTTCGGTGTTTTGCAAGTAGGTGCCATTGGAGAAAATTTCTTTTTCTTTAACAACGTCATTAATATATATAACCAGCAACATGCCAATCCTCTTCAGAAATTTGATGTTTATAATGTGGAGTTCGAATTCTGGAATACAACCACAGTTTCTTCAGGCAATTATTATTGTACCACTTATTTACAACCGGGAGGTTATACCTGCGACACAGCAGGAGCTTTCAGTTATTACAAACGGCTTATTTTCAAGGTTGACTCAATAGCTAATGCCGCAGGAGTTATCAGTGAAACGTATGTAGGTTGGTTTAACCAGGGACAGGCAATAACGATAGGCAATACCGTAGACCGAATTTTATTACATGATTACGTAAATAATTATTCAGCCATTTATAGTTACATTCAACCCAGGTTACAACTCATTGCTGCGCGCAATGCAGTAACAACTGTTATCCCCATATTTTCTGCCGAGCCCGCATTTATGGGTCCGTGGCTTAGTACACATACTGTTTATACACCTTACACCGATTTGCAAACTTCGCTGGCAAACGAAACCGGGAGCTGGAAACAATACATAAACCTTATGGGATATCAATGGTTTGCATATTCCTTTATGCCTTACAATGCAATATCAACAGGGGAGTTGGATATTAAAGGAGATGAAATTAATATTTTTCCAAATCCCGCTTCTAACTATTTGAATATAAAAAGTAAATACGAAACATCACTAAACATATATTTAATAAACACTTTGGGAGAGGAAATACATCCTGCCAAATTTCAAAATAAAAATGAAATTACCCTGGACCTTTCAAAGTTAGCACCCGGCATTTATTTTTGTTCTGTACAGTGGGGAGATAAAAGAACTATAAAGAAAATCGTAAAAGAATAAAAAGGGAGTAAAAAAAAGGGAATGAATACTAACCAACTTTCCTGTTTCTCCAATACACCACAAAAAAGATAACCAATCCAATCAATCCCATTGCGAAAGTAAAAAAGGTTTGCCCAAGGTGAATAACAGTTGCCAGTGTTTTTCCCCATTGTTGTGTTAACCCGTAAAGCATGGCTACCCCGGTTACAAAAAAATGATACGTTCCCATTCCTGCTCCCTGCACAGGTATGGAGCGCCCAATGGTTCCAATACTTAAAATACTTAAACAGGCTCCCCAGGTAAGAAAGGAAGTTTCAGGGAAAACAAAAAACCAGAAATAGGTCATTAAATAATAACATACCCATATAAAAAAGGTATAAAGGATAAACAGTTTTTTTTGCTTTAGCTTGCCAATGCTTGTTATTCCTTGTTTTAAACCCTCTATAAATTTGATAAACAATTTTGGAGATTTTTTGCGAATGTATTTTCGGAAGTATAAAAACAACATACATACAAGCGAAACAACTGCTATTACTAAAATCAAAACGGTGGTGTTTCCATTTATTATTTTCAAAATAATGCTGTTATAAATGGGCTGCCATACGTTTTGTTTTACATATTCAATAATCTGGTTAAATTGCAAAACCAATGTAAGCAACAGGATAATAATTAAACTGACAATATCTACAACCCGCTCAATGATAACAGTACCCAGCAGTTCCATAAAAGGGATGTCGTGTTGTTTCTTGATGGACAAGCAACGGGATACTTCTCCTAATCTCGGAATAATAAAACTTACAAAATAACTGATGGATAAAGCAGCAAACGCATTGTAAAATTTAGTTTCATAACCAATGGCTTTGATAAGCATTTGCCAGCGAAGTACCCTGAACACATAAACCATTAAAGAGACAAGCATCACCAGATAAAACCAGGAAAAATTTCCGATGCTGATGTTTTGTTTTAATTCTGCAAAATTGAAATTTTGAAAAAAGAAAAAGCACAATACCAAACCAATGGTAAGCAAAACAATGTATTGAATAAGTTGTAGTGGTTTTTTATTCACTGCTGTTTTTTAAAAAACGTAAAATTAGAATTGTAAAATTAATTAAAAATT
>JANYDQ010000171.1 GCA_025363555.1 Bacteroidota bacterium
TTGCAAAAGGAATGTATCTTTACACAGTGCGCAACAAAAGCGGAATTATTAAGAACGGAAAAGTAATTAAAGAATGACCCGAAACACGCGATACGAAAGAAAAACATCCGATAACATCGCCTTGCCGAAAATGCCGCCAGACAGTTTTCTACTAATTTTGAAGTGTCTGCAAGGCGGCACTTCGGCAAGCCTTGGGCGTTATACGCCATTGAAGCTAAACCTGAACGAACACGAACTGAATTATAAATTTTATGTTATTTCAACAAAATAGAACAACAGACACAATAACTGAAACTGCAATAAATAAAAAAAGGACTGTCTAAGTTAATAGACAGTCCATCAGTTTGAAACTAAACAACAATTTAACTATTCAAACATAAGAGAGCCCGAAAGGTTATATGAACCTCCAGCTAAATCTGTAATCATTGCATCGCTATTCATATCGAACCCCTGGTCGGAAACAGTAACGTGACCTTCGGAAGTAATGTACGCTTTTGCTAAACTTAATCCTGCTGTGGTATTATTGGTTACGTCAGAAAAATCTAATAACTCGCCAATAGCACTACCGGAACCAACAGAAGTAGGTGTCCAGTCAATAAATTTATAAGTGCCGGAACCGCCAGAAGTCATTACTAAAAAGATAGCAAGACTTTTTAAACTGAAGTCGGTGGAAGTTAATACCCCATCAATAGCAACAGCACCACGCAAATCTCCGCCACCAAACAAACCACTCCATTGCGGATCGTTAGAGGAAGCTTTGATAGATAATACCCAGTTGTAATCGAAACTATGTCCGTTATACGACAACTGGCCTAAACCTGCGCCACCACTAATGGAATGCGACATGGTAAAAGTAGTTCCTGTATTAGCATCTGTCCACTGATAAACATTAGCTGCAGGAGTTGTATAAGATGTACCATTGGTGGTTACATTGGACCAGTTACTTGTTCCACCGCCATTGCTTTGAGAACTGCTAGAGTTAAAAATGATAACAAAATCTTTCAATGCTTTTGCTGTAGAAGAGCGCAGCTTTGCATCTTTTGCTTTTGCATCCATACTTACAGCAGGACTTTGACGCTTTCCACATTCTTCTTTTTTACAGGAAGAAATAAAAAACACAGCACAAGCTAAAACAGGAAGAATAACTTTTCTGCCGGTTGTTTTTAATGTTGATAATAATTTTTTCATGGTAATAAATTTTAAAAAGTTAAAAAAGGAAAGGAGTTTAAAAAACTCCTTTCCCAAAGGTAATACTACTTATTAGAACACCCAACCTAAACGAATTGAGCTATTGAAGTTTGGTCCTACATTCACTTCTTTTCCTTGAGTTGTTGGATCTGGATTGCCCGGATCAACTGTACCGGAAGGAATCGGAGGATAACTTGACGGATACGATGTTGTTTTAGTATATTTAGTGTAGTTAACCATTTGGAAACCGAAACCAAATTCGGAACCTAAATATAAGTGGTGAGTGATGTAACAATCGAAACCAGCAACTAAATTAGCTCCAACGCGGAAAAAACCACCTTTGCTCTTGTTTTTTTCTGTCATAATCACCAATTCTTCTGTTTTACCTGTTGCATCAGTACCTGTAGGTGTAATTTCTTTAGAAGAAGCACCTGCAAAGTCTAATTCAACTCCGCAATAAGGACTTAAACGGTCTGTCCCTTTCATGTGTTTTTCAATTCCCGGTTTAATTTCCCATCCCATTGTGCTTTTCTTGTATTTTCCTGTTATTTTGTTAGCAGGAGTTAAAGGAGAAGTAAATACTGAATCGGCTTTGCTTGATGAATAACTAACTCCTACTCCTAAGCGAAAAGCCATTGATTCGCTGATAAATCTTCTGTAACGTATGTACGTTAACTGGATTGGTTTACCGTTCAAAGGAACGAAATTTAATTCATACGTGTTTCCACCTTTTTCTGGTTTAAACCCTGCATCTTGCGCCACACCAAAGGTGCATGCAGCTAATGCAAAAATTGCTGTTGTAATTAATTTTTTCATTTGTTTTTTGTTTTTGTTTAGTTTGAGATTAATTATTAAAAATTATGGCACAAAGATATATTTATTTTTAATATAACATAACAAGTGTTTTCCGGTATTTTTATATCCGTACAGGTACGTAGATGAAAATTCCTGCTAATCAGAGAGTTTGTTTTCAATAACATATTTAATAAGCCCAACAACAGTTTTGGTTCCCGTTTTTCTGAAAATATTTTTACGATGTGTTTCCACCGTTCGCTCGCTTATAAAAAGTGTTTCGCCTATCCTGGCATTGCTGTATTCCTTGGCTATGAGTTTTATAATTTCTTTTTCTCTTTCCGTTAAATGTACTTTTATTTCTTCTGCTTTGAGTTGTCCGCGCTGGCTCATGGCTTTCATCATCTCCGCTGCCACTTCATCACTAAAAAACATTCCTCCTCCTGCTACTTTCTGTAAGGCATCCGTTAATTCTTTTTTACCAGTATTCTTTAATATATAACCCGATACTCCTGCATCCAGCATTTCGGAGATGGTAGATTTTTCGCCAAACATGGAAAGGGCAATTACTTTTACCTTTGGATGTTTTTCTAAAAGGGCACGGGTAAACTGAATCCCATCCATTTCGGGCATATTAATATCCGTTAATACAATATCAGGAAGGTTTTTTATAATTAATTCCAATGCAGTTTTTGCTTTGGTGGCTTCGCCAATAATGTCGTATTGTTTCTCGTTAACCAGCAAAGCCTTGAGCCCGTCTATAAGCATTTGATGGTCGTCAAGAATAAAGAGTTTGATTTTATCCATAGAATCAAAAGTACAAAATTATTTTATTGGCACTTCAATAATTACAGTTGTCCCTTTTTGAGGCTGCGAATCGAAGTTAACCGTTCCGTTTAAAAATTCAATTCGAGATTGAATGTTTTTTAAACCAATGCCATCACTTTTTATTTTAGTAATGTCAAAACCAATTCCGTTATCTTCTACAATCAAGGTCAATTCTTCTTCATGCCGAATAAGCTGAATGTTTACTTTAGTTGCCCGCGAATGTTTGATGATATTATTTACAATTTCCTGCAGTACTCTAAAAAGTATCGTTTCCATGGTGCTTTCCAACCGCTCATTTAATCCAACAATTTCCAGTTCTATTTTTAACTTATCTGCCGAACTTATTCGGTTTAAAAATTCTCTTACTGCAGCACCTAAGCCGGATTTTAATAAAGCATTCGGCATCATGCTATGCGAAACCGCTCTTACTTCTTTAACCGAATCATCAATTATTTCAAGAGCATTGTGCATCATCAGTTTCTGTTCCGGTGTTTTTAATTCAATAGAAGATTCCAGGCTGCTCATATTTAATTTAACTGCCGACAGTTGTTGTCCCAGCCCATCGTGAAGCTCCTGTGCAATTCGTTTGCGTTCATTTTCTTCGGCTTCTATTATTGCTTTAGAACGCAACTCCTGTTGCTTAATTACTTCTTTTTGAAACAATGCTTTTTGTTTTAATTGAAATCTGTTGTACAATAATAATGATAATAAAATAATAGCAATAATAGACAAAAGTAACAGGTTACGTTGCGTGGTTTGTTGTTTTATCACTGCTTGTTTCACTGCATTATCCTTACTTAATAAAAGGTTGTCTGCATCTTTCTTTTCGGTGTCATATTTAGTTTGCATTTCTGCAATTTGCTTTACACTTTCTTGCGAAAAAATAGAATCTTTTAATTGGTCATACTTTAAATAATACTCCATTGCTTTAGGGTTGCCACTCTTAATATATAAAGTAGCAAGACTTTTATATGCTAATCTTTCAACAGAACGAATTTTGTTTTTCCTTGAAATTTGCAATGCACTTAAAATGTACTTTTCCGCCTCCGCATAATGTCCCAGGTCAGCTTCAACCAAACCAATATTGCAGGAATATTTTGCCTGTCCGTGTGCATCTTCATATTTAATACTTATGTCAAGTGCTTTGTGATATGACTCCAGTCCAAGTTGGGTTTCTCCTTTGTCGCGGTATGCTTGTCCTAAATTATTCATCGTGGCGGAGTAATCATCATAATCGCGAATATCGAGAAATATAGCTGCTGCTTTTTTAATGCTTTCAATTGCCAAATCGTATTTCTTTTGCTTTTCGTAAATAACACCTTTGCCCGAATAGCTTCCACCTAACGTATATTTATCTCCTAATTTTAAATTTATTTCTATTACTTTATTCCAGTATTCAATGGCTTTGTCGTAATTGTTTTGCTGATTATACAACTCACCTATATTATTATAAGTGTAAGAAATGTATTTAAGATTATTTTGTTCCTGGTAAATTTTAAGAATGCTTAATTGTAGTTCAAGTGCTTTTGAATAATTACCCATGTCGTGATATACCAACGCTATTTTATTAAGCGAAGAAGCGATAAGTAATTTATCATTTAATGTTTTGCGAATGTCGAACGACTTTTGATAGGCAGAAAGAGCTTCTGCCATATTGCCCCGCTGATAATAAATTATTCCCACATCATTATAGCCCTGTGCTATTGCCTTTGGAACATTTAGTGTATTTGCAAGTTCCAGTTCCCGCTTGGCAAACTCCAACGCTTTTGTTTTATTTTCGTTTTTCAATTCCCATGACAAATCACTTAGAATATGGAGCTTTACAGTATCGGGAACGGAAGGCAATATGCTTTGAAGGCTGTCCACCAGTTTGGTGTTCTGAGCAAACAAAGCACAGAAATGAATAACAAGTAACGAAAATAAGAGAATTGATTTTTTCATAAAATATAGTTAAACGACAAAATAAACAGGCGGTTAAAATTACATTTTTATTTTAATTAACGCATTGTCTCTCTCTTGTATTATTTTGAAGTGGAGTTATTTTTTACATAATTTAATACTCCAAGGAAATATGCTTCTGCAACCTTGCGCACTCTTTCATTTTTTGTTTTATCCGTTTCTTTATTTAATGCTTTACATTCTTCCACATTATCCTGGTAGATGGTTTCGCCATAAACTAAAGGCGAATGCACAAACCGGGTTAATTGAAGATTGCGACAAAACACTCCTTTTTCTTGTGTTGCAAAACAACTTTTTACTAAGTACGTTGCATCAGTTACTGAAGCCGTTTTTACATGTAATGTTTTCTCAAAACTTTTTATTACTTCAGAACTTAGTAAAATTGATTTTTCCAAATCATCGCTTATTAATAATCTTAAAAACTCAAATCGTTTGTCAATTGATGATAAATCATTTTTCATAAAAGCACCTCCAACAAATGTCATATCAAAATCTTTGTTGCTTGGTTTTGTCCAGCCGGTGTTTGTTTCATCTACATTATAATGAATGATAATAGTTAAGTCGGGATGATAATTATTAATTATCTCTCCTCGCTTTTGCAATTCTATATCTTTAAATATTAATCTGAATTTATCTCGTTTGGTACATTTAGAACTTAAAAACCATTTCTTTTTTTCAGCAGTAATTTCTCCGATTTTACACAAACTATCCACCGCACTTTTATAAGATGTTTTTAACCAATCATCAAACGTAACTCCAAAAGCAGTGCTGCCATTGAAAGCCCGGGTCATAAAAACTTGCGCTCCATCAGTTTCCAGTTTTTCTTCTACTAATTTTGCAGTTGCAAATGTAAGTGTGCCTTCGGAAAAAGAAATAGAATCTGTCAATCCGTTTAATGTATCGCGCTTAAATTTTACTTCTTTTTTTTCTATTTCGCCCATTGCCATATCGCCTGCTGTATGTCCGGCATCTATTGCTATTCTGTATTTTGATAATAGTTTTTGATTGCCGCTGTCGGGTTTAACATAGTGTACACAAACATCAGGACTATGAGATAATTTTCCCAATTTATAAGTATCAAATCTTGTTCTACAGTCGCTTAATTCAAATTCATTAAATTGTTTTATTTGGTCCCATTTAAGTAAAAACTCTGCTTTACCAACTGCCTTATCCTTTGCCGAGGCAAACATTTTTATTCCATTTTTATCAATTGAATAATAACCAGACAATGCTTTTTCTCTGTCCAAATATTTTTCTGCTTTTTCTGTAAAGTGTTTTATTTTTGATTGAGTGGTTGTATCCTGCGACAGACAAACATGTGTAAATAATAAAAATGAAATGAATAAGAATCGCATATCCTGGTGTTGAAAAATAGAATCCAAAAATACAGCAAATAACAATAGCAATGGATAATTGAGTAATTTTACAACATGAAAAAGCCAATCCCTGATCTTGATTCGGAACTTACTTTTAAAACCAGCAGAAGCGGAGGTGCCGGAGGACAGAACGTAAATAAAGTTTCATCAAAGGTGGAACTCGATTTTAATGTTCTTAATTCTGCCCTGCTTAGCGATGAACAAAAAATGACCATTCTGAAAAAGCTGGAAAACAAAATTACTAAGGATGGTGTTCTGCAAATTGTTTCTCAAAAAGAAAGAAATCAATTGGGAAACAAAGAAATTGTAATTAATAAATTTCACGAACTAATTGCGAAGTGTTTTGTAGAAAAGAAAAAACGAAAACCTACCAAACCAAGTAAGTCAGCTAAAGAAAAAAGATTGAAAACAAAGAAAAGGAATTCGGAGATTAAACAAATGAGAAAAAAACTTTAAGCTATCCTATTCGCTTCACAAACTCATTCCACAAAACTTCATTTGGTGGAGGGGCAATAATAACCACAGGTTCTTTTTTTACAGGATGTATAAATTCTATTTTTCGAGCGTGAAGATGTATAGAAGCATCTTTATTACTGCGGTCGAAACCATATTTTAAATCGCCTTTGATGGGGCAACCCATAGCCGAAAGCTGCACCCTGATTTGATGATGACGACCGGTAAGTGGTTTCACTTCCAGCAAATGATAATTGTCCAGGCTGCAAATAAGTTCATACTCCAGTTCAGAACGCAAAGCACCGGGAGTTTCTTTTTCATACCCTTTCGACATATTTTTTGCTTCGTTCTTTCTTAAATAATGAATCAGTTTTCCGCTTGTGTTCTTAGGTTTGTTTTTTACTACTGCCCAATACGTTTTTTGAATTTCCTTGGTTTGAAACATAGCATTTAACCGCGATAATGCTTTACTTGTTTTGGCAAACAATACTATTCCGCTTACCGGACGGTCTATCCGGTGAACAGTACCTACAAATACTTCGCCCTGTTTATTGTATTTTTCTTTCAGATATTTTTTTGCAAAATCACTCAACGGGGTATCGCCTGTTTTATCTCCCTGTACAATATCCGAAGGACGTTTGTTAACAGCAATAATATGATTGTCTTCGTAGAGAACCTGTAACATGTTTTTTTATTGCTTCACAAATTTCTTTCTTAAAACTCCATCTTCTGTTACAACTTCAACAAAATAGATTTCACTTTGCAAACTACTTATATCAATTGTCAAATTATTTGATTGTTTAATTGTCAAATTGTTCACACATTCTCCAAGTACATTATATATATGTATGGATTGAATTGATAATTGATAATTGAGTGGAAGCGGGGTTGGGGAAAATGTTAAAAGAATTTTCAACTGTGTTTTCTTCAATGCCTACATCGGGAGATAGTTTTACAATCCAATAATTCGTACCATGATTTCCTGTTACATCTCCGTTAGTTGAATCAGAATACCCTGCAACTATATAACCTCCGTCAGTAGTTTGCTGTATGGAAGTTGCAAAATCATAACCTGTTCCTCCTAACGATTTCTCCCATTGAATACCTGGTGCTTGTGCATTTGCTCCTATAAATAATAGTACAGCAACTAAAACCGCAATTCCTTTTTTCATCTTTAATAAATTATTTTGTAAAAAATAGTTTAATTATTAAACTGTCATTATTTTATAAAATGCTGATACTGATAATTATACTATTTTTTATTTCCCAAAAACCCATGTTCCTTCGTTTGTCTGCAAGGAAGCTTCCTTTTGATGCAATGTTCCTTCCTTTTTCTGAAATTTCCCAAATTTGTCTGAAATTTGCCAAATTTCACCGAAATGTTCCAACTTTACATTGCAATGTTCCTTCCTTTTGCTTCAAGGTTCCAACTTTTTGGTCGGGGAAAGCTACATTTTTTTCAAAGAAGGTTCTTTTCTGAACAATGTTCCTTCCTTTAGTCCAAAAGTTGTTTCCTTGCAGGAAAAAGTGCTTTCCCCTCATTTTCAACAGCAATTTTGACTCCTGTAGGCTCAAAGTTGATGTATAGGCTTCCGGGTTTTCGACTAATATTGTTCATTAGCATTCGGAAAATCTTTTGATTTTACATCTGTAATGTATTTGCCAATCGCACCTTTTATATCATCGTATAAATTCAAATATCTTCTTAGAAAACGAGGATGGAATTCATTGTTCAGTCCCACCATATCATGAAAAACCAATACCTGTCCGTCCACTCCGCCACCGGCACCAATTCCAATAACCGGTATTTCCAATTCCTTAGCTACCTGCTCGGCAAGTTTGGCGGGTATTTTTTCGAGTACCAGGGCAAAACATCCTGCTTCTTCCAACACCTTTGCATCAGCAATCAACCGTTTCGCTTCCTCTTCTTCCTTTGCTCTCACCGTATAAGTTCCAAATTTGTAAATACTTTGTGGAGTTAACCCAAGATGTCCCATCACCGGGATTCCAGCAGTTAATATTCGTTCCACCGATTCTTTTACTTCCTTACCGCCTTCCAGCTTTACAGCATGAGCACCGCTTTCTTTCATTATTTTTATGGACGAATACAATGCTTCTTTCGAATTTCCCTGGTAAGACCCAAAAGGCAAATCCACTACTATCAATGCACGGTTAACAGCCCGAACCACTGAAGAAGCATGATAAATCATCTGGTCTAACGTAATGGGCAATGTGGTTTCGTGTCCCGCCATAACGTTGGAAGCCGAATCGCCCACAAGGATAACATCAATTCCTGCATCGTCCACAATTTTTGCCATTGTAAAATCATAAGCAGTAAGCATTGATATTCGTTCTCCTGCCCGTTTCATTTCCTGCAAAACGTTGGTAGTAACTTTTTTTACTTCTTTTTTATGTACAGACATGTTTTTAAAATTAGTGATTTAGTGAATGGGAGATTTTAAGAATTCACTATTTCTCATTTCTCTGCTTTTAATTCTTCACAAAACTACAAATAGTTTTTGATTGCTTCTTTCAGAATTAAAAATCAAATCCAAGATTGTATATATTAAGTGCGTACGAATTAAATAAATTAATACATTTGCACTCCTTAATCCCAAAAAATTTAATAATTACTAATCGTGAAAAAGAAATTTATTTATTTATTGTCGCTATCCACATTGCTTTTATCTGCCTGTAGTACAGAACTGGATGTAATTGGAAAATATAAGGAAACAATGGTGGTGTATGGACTATTGGACCAATCGCAACCCAAACAATACATTAAAATTAACAAAGCCTTTTTGGGTGAAGGAAATGCTTTTACGTACGCCAAAATAAAAGATTCCACACAATTTGTACATTCGCTGACAGTGAAAATTAGAAGACTTTCCGATGGTGTTGAATTTCCTTTAACACCCGATAATTCAATTGTAAAACAGCCAGGTTTTTTTTACTCTCCCGACCAAACCAATGTTATTTACTCTTTTACTCCACAACCAAATGCTTTGAATACCAGCAGCAGCTATCAATTGATTGTTAAAAATAGCGATACAGGCACAGAAGTAACTTCTCAAACTTCTTTGTTAAGTGATGCTACTATTACAGCACCAGCCCAAAGTTCTGCCCTGCATCCTGTTTTCTCATTTATTTATTCCACTAATAACAATCCTGTTTTTAACATTTCATGGAATAGCGGAAAAGGGGCAAGGATGTATCAAACCATTATCCGCTTTCATTATTTAGATTCTACTATGCTTGGAAGCAGTGCAGGAAATGATACCTCATATATTGATTGGGTATTTCCAGTTCAAACTACTATACAGGGCTTAGAGGGAGGAGAACAGATGACTGAACAGTTTAACGGACAATCCTATTTGGAATTTATAGGAAATCAACTTGGTTCAAAACCTGTACCTTCAAATTTAATAGCCAGGCGAGCTTTAAAAACAGACATTATTCTTGTTTCTGGGTCTGACGATTTGAATACGTTTATTGAAGTAAATGCACCATCTACAGGCATTGTTCAAGAGAAACCAGAATATACCAATATTACAAACGGGTTAGGTATTTTTTCTGCCCGATATAATAAAGCACCTTACAGCAGAGATTTGTCCGGACCTACCCTGGACGAACTGGCTTGCGGGCAATACACAAATACGCTAAAGTTTTTGAAGGCAAATGGATTACTTTGCCAATAACTTTCTGTCTCTTTGTCAGGTATTCAGAACGCCATAATTTAATTGTGGCGTTTTTTTATGCCATTATTTCGGCATTCTGCCAATGGCATAATGATTGAAAAAGCCCAACCGTTAAACTAAAAACATAAAACAAATAACTAAAATAAAATGAGTAAAATAATTGGTATTGATTTAGGAACAACAAACTCTTGTGTTTCAGTAATGGAAGGTAATGAACCTGTTGTAATTCCTAACAGCGAAGGCAAAAGAACAACACCTTCTATTGTAGCGTTTGTAGAAAACGGTGAACGTAAAGTAGGAGACCCTGCCAAACGCCAGGCAATTACAAATCCAACAAAAACAGTGTATTCCATTAAAAGATTTATGGGACATACTTATGATGAAGTAACCAAGGAAATTCCACGTGTTCCATATAAAATTGTGAAAGGTGATAACAACACACCGCGCGTATTAATTGATGACAGAAAATATACACCACAGGAAATTTCGGCAATCATTCTTCAGAAGATGAAAAAAACTGCTGAAGATTATTTAGGACATGAAGTAACGGAAGCTGTTATTACGGTTCCTGCTTACTTTAATGATGCTCAACGCCAGGCAACAAAAGAAGCTGGTGAAATTGCTGGGTTAAAAGTAAAACGTATTATCAACGAGCCTACGGCTGCTGCATTGGCTTATGGTTTGGATAAAAAACATGCTGACCAGAAAATTGTAGTGTTCGATTGCGGTGGTGGTACTCATGACGTATCTGTACTTGAATTAGGAGACGGAGTATTTGAAGTAAAATCAACCGATGGAGACACCCATTTAGGTGGCGATGATTTCGACCATAAAATTATTGACTGGTTGGTTACTGAATTCAAAACAGAGAATGGCGGTTTAGATTTGTCGAAAGACCCGATGGCTTTGCAACGTTTGAAAGAAGCTGCTGAAAAAGCAAAGATTGAATTATCAAGCACTGCTTCTTCTGAAATTAATTTGCCTTATATAATGCCAGTAGATGGTATTCCAAAACATTTGGTGCGTACGTTAACCCGTGCAAAGTTTGAGCAATTAGTAGATGATTTAATTAAACGTACCATTGAGCCTTGCAAAACAGCTTTGAAAAATGCTGGTTTAACAGTGAATGATATTAATGAAATAATCCTTGTAGGTGGTTCCACTCGTATTCCTGCCATTGTGGATGCGGTTCAAAAGTTTTTTGGAAAAGCACCTTCAAAAGGAGTTAACCCTGATGAAGTAGTTGCAATTGGTGCAGCTATCCAGGGTGGGGTATTAACCGGAGAAGTAAAAGATGTGTTGTTGTTAGATGTTACTCCACTTTCTTTAGGTATTGAAACAATGGGTGGTGTGTTCACTAAACTAATCGAATCGAACACAACCATTCCTACAAAAAAATCAGAAACATTTTCTACCGCCAGCGATAACCAACCGTCTGTTCAGATAGTGGTTTACCAGGGAGAACGTGCAATGGCAAAAGATAACCGCAAGTTAGGAGAATTTAACTTAGATGGAATTCCTCCTGCACCGCGTGGTTTACCACAAGTGGAAGTTACATTTGATATTGATGCAAACGGAATATTACAGGTTTCTGCAAAAGACAAAGCAACAGGCAAATCGCATAACATACGCATTGAAGCTAAATCAGGATTAACTGATGAAGAAATCAAACGTATGAAAGCTGATGCTGATGCAAATGCTGAATCAGATAAAAAAGCAAAAGAAGAAATAGAGAAAATAAATACTGCTGATTCCACTATTTTTCAAACCGAAAAACAATTGAAAGAATACGGTGATAAAATTCCGGCAGAGAAAAAGTCGGTAATTGAAGGAGCTTTGGCTGAATTAAAAACAGCACATAGTTCAAGAGATATATCGGGTATAGATGCTGCTTTGGATAAATTAAACAATGGTTGGCAAGCTGCTTCCCAGGATATGTACAATGCCACTCAAGGTGCCGATGCCAACGCAAATGGAAACCCTCAAGGCGATGCAGGTGCTGAACCTAAAAAAGATGATGAGGTAACAGATGTCGATTTTGAAGAAGTGAAGGACGAGAAAAAGTAATAATTGTTAATGGTTGATTGATTGGTTAAACGTCCCGCAAAATGCGGGACGTTTTTTTATCCCTCAATTTATTTCTTACTTTTGTATTTCGATAAAAATAAAAATGAAAAAATGAAAATCTCTTACAACTGGCTTAAACAATATATAAATACAAACCTCTCTGCTGAACAGGTGGGAATTTTACTCACCGACTGCGGTCTGGAAGTAGAAACCATAGACAAATACGAAACCATAAAAGGAGGGTTAAAAGGCGTTGTGGTTGGTGAAGTAATAACAAAAGAAAAACATCCCGATGCTGACCGTTTAAATTTAACCACTGTGGATGTAGGTAACGGAACATTGCTAAACATTGTGTGTGGTGCGCCTAATGTGGAAGCCGGACAAAAAGTATTGGTGGCAACTATTGGTTCCACATTATATCCAATGTCAGGTGAACCGTTAGAAATTAAAAAATCAAAAATAAGAGGAGCCGCAAGTGAAGGAATGATATGTGCAGAAGATGAACTCGGGCTTGGAACTTCTCATGCCGGGGTAATGGTTTTAGAGCCTGATTCAAAAGTGGGAACCCCGGCAAGTGAATATTTAAAAATAGAAGAAGATTATATTTTCGAAATCGGGTTAACTCCCAACCGTGCTGATGCTGCTTCACATATTGGCGTTGCCAGGGATTTAGCGGCTGTTACTAATTTACTCCTTCCTGCTTCAGACATCGTAGTACCTTCGTTAATTCTTCCTACAGTTGATTCGTTCGAGGTAGATAATACCAACTATAATGTTGAAGTTGTCGTAGAAGATAAAATCGCCTGTCCTCGTTATTCAGGGCTTTCCATAAGTAATATTAAAGTGTCGGAATCTCCTGAATGGTTAAAAACCAAATTGAAATCTATTGGTGTGCGCCCAATCAATAACATTGTAGATGTTACCAATTATGTTCTTTTTGAAACAGGACAACCCATGCACGCTTTTGATGCTGGTAAAATAAAAGGAAATAAAATCATTGTAAAGAAACTAGCTGATAACACTAAATTCAAAACATTGGATGAAGTGGAACGTGAATTATCATCGGAAGATTTAATGATTTGCAATGCTGAAAATGCAATGTGCATTGCCGGTGTTTATGGAGGAATTGAATCAGGAGTTACTGAAATTACAACAAACATCTTTTTAGAATCTGCTTACTTTAACTCTACGTCAATCCGTAAAACTTCCAAACGTCACAGTTTAAAAACAGATGCTTCTTTTCGTTACGAAAGAGGTACCGACCCGAATAGTACTGTTTATGCCTTAAAGCGAGCTGCATTATTAATTAAAGAAATTGCAGGAGGAGAAATTTCATCAGATATTATTGATATTTATCCAACCAAAATAGAGAATATTAAAGTTCCTTTTTCATTTTTAAAATGCGAACAGTTAATCGGGAAACACATCGACATCGAAACAATAAAAAACATCATTACTTCCCTCGGTATTGAAATTGCTCACGAAGGGCACGATGCCCTCTTGCTTTCCGTGCCTCCTTTTAAAGTGGATGTAACTCGCGAACAGGATGTGATAGAAGAAGTGCTTCGCATTTATGGTTATAACAACATCGAAATCCCAATTGCTCTTAACTCTTCTTTGTCTTATTCCGAAAAACCAGACATGCAGAAAATACAACATATCATTTCCGAAGTGCTAACCAACAATGGATTTTCAGAGATGATGGGTTTGTCATTAACTAAAGGTGAATATGCAACAAAGTTAAAATCTTTGAACGAAGACAGGAGTGTAGCAATGATGAATCCATTAAGTACTGATTTAAATGTTCTTCGCCAAACGCTTTTATTCAGCGGACTGGAAACCATAGCTTATAACCAAAACAGAAAAAATACGGATTTGAAATTGTATGAATTCGGCAAAACATACATGGCAATTAAAGGCGCAGAAGTTTCCACCAAATATATTGAAACAAAACATTTATCTGTATTCATCACCGGAAGAAAACTGAAAGAAAACTGGAATGCAAAAAATGATGCCGTGAATTTCTATACCCTGAAAGGCATTGTTAAAGCCATTTTGGAACGTTTAGGTATTAACGATGTAAGAACAACAGAAATAAACAATGATGCTTTTTCATCCGGATTAAGTTTCAATTTCAATAAAAAAACAATAGTAGAGTTTGGTGCAGTTTCCAAATCAATTTTGAAATCAATGGACATAAAACAGCAAGTTTTTTATGCCGACTTCAACTGGGATTTGATAATAGATGCCGTTAAAAAAACAAATATTCAATACACCGAAGTCCCTAAATTCCCGGAAGTAAGGCGCGACTTAGCTTTACTTATCGACAAAGCCATCCAGTTCGAACAACTGGAACAACTGGCTTATCAATCCGAGAAAAGTATTTTGAAATCAGTCAGTTTATTTGATGTGTACGAAGGCGATAAACTTCCTTCCGATAAAAAATCGTATGCTTTAAGTTTCACCCTACAGGATGAAACCGCCACCCTCACCGACAAACAAATAGAAAAAACAATGGACAAGCTGATGAAGATTTACAAAGAAAAAGTAGGTGCAGAAATCAGGTAGCCTAATGGGAGCGTTGCGTGGACGGATTGCAGCGAAAATCCTTTTTTGTTCTTCACAAAAAAGATTGTAGCGGAAAGCCCGACCCCGATTCTTCATCGGGGTCTCCCCCAAATCCTTTCTCTACATTTTATGTTTAAGAAATCATGAGGTGCTACTTATAACAATACCTCTTTATCACCTTATACGCCTCCTTAATCCCCAACTCCCCTGCCTTACTAATATCCTTACATGCTTCCGTTTTATAACCCAAAAAAATAAGTATCAATCCCCTGTTAAAATAAGCATCCGAAAGTGTAGGTTCAAACTGAATAGCCTTTGTTAAATCATCAGCAGCCTCTTTGTACTTACCCATCAAAAGTTTTGTATTTGCATTATTAAACCATGCATACGTAAAACTCGAATCCAGTTTCAGCGTTTTGTTATAATCATTTATCACCATTTCGTAGGTATTATCACTTTGAGCCTGTGTGCCTTTTGTTTTCTCTTTCATATTCTCTGTCGGCTCTTCATTATCAAAACTATGAATCAGTTCCAAGAGCTTAAAACGTGTGTTGCCACGGCTAAACCACGCCATCGGGTTTTTCGGATTCAATTCAATGGACTTATCATAATCCGCCATCGATTCATTATAACTTTTTATTGAACCATATAAAATCGCCCTGTCCAAATAAGTAGAAGCATCATTCGGATTTTTATTTATCACCATTCCTAATTTACTAATTTCCTCTTTTACCGTTTTTGTATCCACACTGTCTTTCGTATTCACCAGCACTATCTCATTGTTTTTATAATGTTGTTTGTCCCTCGATTTAAACACCCTGAAATTTTTAGAAACAGGAAGCAGCGTAATCCAATACACACTCCGTAGCTGAATATCTGCCATACTGTTTTGAATCTTTTCGTTCGCATCATTTTTCTTTTCGTCAGGCGAATTCTCCCTCAGCAGTTTCATCAACTGAACTCCCTTCGTAAACTTCACACTATCGCTCAGCAAATTATTTCGCTGTTTAATTTCCATTGCTTTTTTGTAATCCCCAGTGGAGCCCCAAACATTATTCAAATCCTTTTTCAACAGCGAACGATTATAATACGCATCCGCAAAATCAGGATATAACTCAATCACCTTGTCATAATCTTTCAGCGCACCTTTCAAATCTTTATTCTCCGATTTCACAATTGCCCGGTTAAAATACGCCAGCACATTCTCCCCGTTCAACTCCAGCACCTTATCATAATCCAACAGCGATTCCTTATACCGTTTCGAATTTCCATAAATAATCGCCCGGTTAAAATATGCAGAACCATAATCAGGCGACAAACCAATAGCATTATTCAAATCCTTCAGCGCAGCATCCGTTTGCCCATCCTTCATATACACAGTCGAACGGTTAAACAATGCCTCCACATTACTCGAATCAATTTTCAAAATAGTATTAAAATCCATCAGTGCAGAATCTTTTTGAGACAACTCCCACAACGCATTACCTCGCTCATTCAGCGCATACGTGTTTTTTGCATTTTTATTAATCACTTTATTATAATCCGAAATCGCCTCCCTCAACCTCGTCAAACCCGCCTTAGCCGCACCCCGTATAATGTACAAGTTTTCATTCTTATATTTCAATCCCTCCGCCCGGTTACAATCCTCAATAGCCGCCTCAAACTGGTTCAGCGAAAGCAGAGACACCGCCCGGTTATAATAAATGTTCGCATCCGTAGAATCCAGCACCACCGCCCTTCCAAAATCCTCAAACGCCCCCGTAAAATTAAACAACCTATACCTCACCACCGCCCTTTCGTCAAAAACATCCGCCCTCTCCGGATAAATCAAAATTGCCTTCGAATAATCCTGTTCCGCCCCCACAAAATCTTCCAGCGCCTCCTTCGCAATTCCCCTAAAATAAAAACCATAATACAAATCCGCCTGTTGCAGCAGCCCCACATTCAAATATTCAATCGCACTCGTGTACCGCCCCCGGCTCAACTCAAATTTACCCATCTCCAAATTACTTATCCGTTGCTGCCCAAAACACAAAGTAGTTACCAAAAAACAAAAAAGAAACATAAAAATTTTCGGGCCAGACATTACTTATAAAATTAATGATGTTGGTAAAAGTAATAAAATACAATGTCCCGCTTTTTCATAAAATTTGTTTTTTTACTTTAATTAACATTGCCCCCCCCCTCTCCTTCAAACCAGCGCCTTTGCCAGTTTGGAGATTTCTCAAACCCAATTCCTAATTACCAATTACCCCAATTACCCCATTTACCTATTTACTAATTTGTGCGGGGCAGCTTTCTGCATCTTCTAACATGTCCTCCCGCCTTCACGCGGTATCTTTTTTAGAATTTATTTTTTTTCCCTGCGGGGCTATAGATAAAAAAAGGATACTTCGCGCGAGTCGGGCGCAGTTTGACCCCCTATCACTTTTCCGAACCTTTAAGTACACCCCCCAACTTGCTCCTTTGCAAGTTTGGACATTTTTCAACACTTCATTTGTCATCATACACAATAAAATCCCATTTCTATCTAATAGAATATTACCCCCAAACACCCTAATTTCAAAAACAACACCCCAAACAGCAAAAAACACCCCAAAAACCCAACATTTACAACTAAATAATTCACTTTTATATCCAAAAAACAAGAAACCACACTCACAAAAAACTCAAAAAACTCACCTTTAACATCTCCGTTAGTCACCTTTCCTCTCTGGAAAGCAAAATTTATACTCCAGAACACAAACTTTATGCTCCCCAACCAAAGTTTCATGCCCTACAACACAAAGTTTATGCTCCCCAACCCAAAATTTATGCTCCCGAACAAAAGTTTTATGCTCCCGAACAAACTTCATATATTCCCGAACAAAAAATTTAGGTCTCCCTTAACCAAGTTTGCACGTCCGAAAACTCACTTTAAAAATAATTCATCAATATATTTTCTTCCCTTTATTTTCAAATATTTAAAATCACTACAAACCGACTAATGAGACTAAAGTCCCTAAATACAAGTAGTTCTGTTTTGTAACCCCAGCCTTAAGGCTGGGGGGTTAATGAAACCTCACCAGATAAGGGCTTTAGCCCATAAGTCATTTATTAGTCGTTTAGTAGTGATTTAAAATAAAAGAAATCTGCCACCCTATCGTAATCAAATTCAGAACAACACAAACAACATTTACAAGACAATACAAAGTTCACCCCAAAAAGGCTTTTTCATTTCTTCCCCTTTCCCAAAATTTCCCAACTCATTTCTATATTTAGTTTATTTATGTAATTTCGCATCACTTCCCAAAAAAATATAATGAGCAAAATTAAATACAGGTTCAATACCAAAAACCTAACCTACGAAAAAGAAACCATATCCATCCGCAAAAGGCTGTGGCAGATATTGTCTTACCTCACCACAGGTTTGTTTTTTGCAACCATCACCATTATGCTTGCTTATAAATACCTCGATTCGCCAAAAGAAAAACAACTCCAACGCGAAATAAGTGAACTCACCCTTCAGTACGAATTGCTGAACAACCGCATGGGTCAGGTTTCCCAAGTGCTGGCAGATATACAGGACAGAGATAACAATGTATACAGAACCATTTTTGAAACAGAAGCAATTCCTGAAAGCATTCGTAAAGCAGGGTTTGGAGGAGTAGAAAGGTACAAGGAATTACAAGGTTATAATAATTCAGATTTGATGATAGAAAGCACCCAACGTCTTGACAGAATTAGTAAACAATTGTACATTCAATCGAAATCGTTTGACGAAGTAGCCAAACTGGTAAAAAACAAAGAACAACTTCTAGCTTCCATCCCTGCCATTCAACCTATTGCAAACAAAGATTTGAAACACATTCCATCAGGATATGGCTGGAGAACTGACCCCATTTATAAAACACAGGAATTTCATCCCGGGCTTGATTTTACTGCCAATGTAGGTACAGAAATATATGCGACAGGCGATGGCACCGTTGTTACCGCTGATGCGGTAATGCAGGGATATGGCAACCACGTGGTGATTAATCACGGGTTTGGATACCAAACCCTGTACGGGCACATGAGCAAGATGGCAGTCAGAGCCGGACAGAAAGTAAAGCGCGGGGAGTTGATTGGATATGTAGGCACCACCGGCCGTTCCACGGGACCACACGTCCATTATGAAGTAATTAAAAACGGGGAAAAAGTCAACCCCATTAACTTTTTCTTTAACGACCTTTCCCCTGCCGCTTACCAGCAGTTAATCAACCTTTCTTCACAACCTTCACAATCGTTCGATTAATGAAGAGTAATACATTTATTTATGAATAAAAAAGCGATTGGCTTTTACACCGCCACCTCCATAGTTATAGCCAATATGGTGGGCACGGGAGTATTTACCAGCCTGGGATACCAAGTGCTTGACATAAAAAACGGAAGCAGTATTTTATTACTCTGGATAATTGGCGGAGTAGTTTCATTGCTGGGTGCCTTATGTTACGCGGAGATTGGAACTACTTTTCCGCGTTCGGGAGGAGAGTATAATTATCTTTCCAAAATATATCATCCTGCTGTGGGGTTTATCTCAGGATTTGTTTCCTCTACTGTAGCTTTTGCGGCTCCTGTAGCTGCTGCAGCATTGGCGTTGGGAACTTATTTCAATAACGTATTTGCAGTTAACCCCAAAATTACGGCAAGTATTGTAGTGCTGCTGCTATCTTTACTTCATGCCCTTACATTGAACTGGGGAAGTAAAATTCAAACAGTGTTTACAGGAATTAAAGTAGTATTGATTGTTCTTTTTATTGGCTTTGGTTTGTGTTCAGAACATACCGGAGATGTCAGTTTTGCAATCAATTCAAATACATTGGGAGACCTTACAACAGCAGGATTTGCCATTTCATTGTTCTTTGTTTCGTATTCTTATTCGGGCTGGAATGCGGCTTCCTACATTGCAGGGGAAATAGAAAACCCCCAAAAGAACCTGCCGAAATCATTGCTTTACGGAACTGCCATAGTAACGGTGCTTTATGTTTTGCTGAATTATGTTTTCCTATATTCTGCTCCTATCGGAGAGTTGGCAGGTAAAGCAGATGTTGGGTTTGTTTCGGCTAATTTTATTTTCGGAGCAACAGGAGGAAAAATAATTTCCATCATTATTTCCATATTGCTTGTTTCATCTGTTAGTTCCATGGTGCTGGCAGGACCAAGAGTGAGCCAGACAATGGGAATGGATATGAAGTTTCTTTCGTTTTTGGGTAAAACAACTAAAAACAATACACCGCTTAATGCCACCTTTTTTCAATGTATTATCTCCCTGTTTTTTATATTTACCGCTACTTTCAGCCAGGTGATTACTTATATCGGATTTATCTTAATGCTGTTTACATTCCTTACTGTGTTTGGTTTATTTGTAATCAGGATAAAAAAAATGAGTATTCCCGGAGCCTTTAAAACACCGCTATATCCGCTTACTCCCATACTTTTCCTTGTATTTAATACATGGCTGCTTTATTTCGGATTTACACAGAAACCTTTTGAATCTTTAATCGGGGTGGCAACAGTATTACTTGGATTGCTGGTATATTTTGTTGGAAGAAAAAAAACGGACGGATAAGTATTAAATCTATATTTGCACCCTTCATTTTTAGAACTGTCTTATAAAGAAACAATTGATAATTAATTTTTACTAAATACAAAATGAAAAAAAGAAACATTTTTATTGCCTTATTATTCGGAACATCATTTATGATGATAAATACTTCCTGCGGAAATGCAAGTGAGAAAAAGGAAGTTGTTGCAGCAGAGAAAAAAGACAGTATTAAAAAAGAAGCCGTGGACTCCTCGGCAATGG
This sequence comes from Bacteroidota bacterium, assembly GCA_025363555.1. Taxonomy (GTDB): domain Bacteria; phylum Bacteroidota; class Bacteroidia; order 2-12-FULL-35-15; family 2-12-FULL-35-15; genus 2-12-FULL-35-15. The sequence continues at coordinate 20,754 of JANYDQ010000171.1, forward strand.
AAGTTAAGTCAAGTCTTCCTGTTCATCCTGTATACAACGATGAAGCTAGATTTATTGCCGGGATGCAAATTACTGCTTCCAAATCAATTGATTCATCATTAACAAATAACAGCAACTGGAAAGAATATGCTTCTAATTTTGATAAAAGCTGGGAGAAACTGGATACTTCAAAGATTCAGAAAATGAAAGACTGGAGAGGAGTTGAATTAAAAGATGCAAACACCAAAACGATTTTCTATCCATTCTCAGGAGCCGATTTCTTTAATGTTTATACACTTTTCCCAAAGGCAGAAAGTTATATCATGGTTGGTTTAGAGCCAGTAGGAACTTTGCCACACTTTCGTAAAGGAATGGCTAAAGATTCTCTTTCTTCCTATTTCCAAAAGGTTCATAAATCATTGTTTGAAATATTGAATTTCAGTTTTTTCAAAACACATAACATGTCCGTTGACTTTAATTATAAAGATTTGAACGGGACTATTCACCTGATTGTATTGTTTATTGAACGCACAGGAAACTCAATAGTAGATGTAAAACCAGCAGGTGTGGATAAAGAAGGAAAAATATTTAATTATAAATCATTTAAGGAACAAAACAATTCGGGAGACATGAGCAGAGGAACTGAAATTGATTTTATCAATGCAGACCATGTTTTGAAAAAAGCGTATTACTTTTCTGTTAACCTTGACAATCCTCATTTGGCAAAGAATACAAACTTTACAAAAATGATTGCTAATAATAAAGGCAATACAACTACTTACGTTAAATCGGCTTCGTACCTGATGCACAAAGAATATTTTTCTACCATCAGAAATTTAATAATTGAAAACAGTTCTTATGTGTTGCAGGATGATTCGGGTATCCCTTACAAATATTTTAAGCAGGATGTTTGGAGTCCTACACTTTATGGCACTTACACAGGTTCTATTCCATTGTTCACCGGTGTGTTCCAGGATGACTTGAGTGCGGCATATAAAGCGAAGACCGGAGTGAAGCCTCTTAAATTTGGAATTGGTTACAAGTATGTGGTTGGTGAATCGAACCTGATGTACTTTAAGAAAAAATAATGCACCTCACCCCCTGCCCCTCTCCAAAGGAGAGGGGAGCCGAAGCGTGAAGTAAGAATATGAAAACTGCCCCTTATATATTTCTTCCGTTGCTTCTTTCAGGTAGTCTTTTTTTCACTTTTCCTTTTTCTGTTTATAGTCAGCAGGTAAAACAAAGGGAAACTAAAAATACTGATGCTGATTTTATTGAAAGTCTTTTAAAGAGCCATCCTAAAGAGTTTCAGAATATACTTTCCAATCCTAAAAAGTATGAGGTGCAAATTATTTATACTCAAATAAACCGTGATAAAAATAATGTCCCCTCTTTCAAACAATATAGTTATCATCTCGACCCAACAAACTATTTTTATCCTGCAAGTCTTGTAAAATTGCCTTGTTCGGCTTTGGCACTTGAAAAATTAAATCATTTAAAAATTCCGGCTCTTGATAAAAACACCTGTATGCAAACAGACAGTGCTTATGTCTGCCAGAGAAAAATAACCAAAGACACAACAGCATTAAATTATGTTCCTACTGTTGCTAATTATATCAGGAGGATGTTACTGGTAAGTGATAACGATGCTTACAGCCGTATATATGAATTCCTGGGACAACAATATATAAACGAAGAACTAAACAAAAAAGGTTACCCTAACATTAGGATAACACATCGGTTTGATGCAGATTGCGACACCAAACAAAATAAATGTACGAATCAAATTACATTTTTAGATTCCGGAGGAAAGAGTATTTATAATCAGCCAATGATTATGAATACTACTGAATTGAAAAATCCCATTGGTGTTATTAAAAAAGGAACTGGGTATATAGATGGGAAAGGCAGGATGGTTCATGAACCGAAAGATTATACGTATATGAACTATTTGAGCCTTCAAGACATATCTGATATTTTGAAATCTATTATGTTTCCCAACAGTGTGGAAAAAGAAAAACGATTTGATTTAACAAAGGAGGATTATACTTTTTTATATAAGTATATGTCCATGTATCCAAGGGAATCGGACTATCCGAAATACAATGTGAAAGATTTTGAAGACAGCTATAAAAAATATTTTATGTATGCCAACTTCCATAAAAAGATTGAAGTCGATTCGGTTCGTATATTTAATATTGTTGGACAATCGTATGGCAACCTGGCTGACGTGGCTTATATTATAAACATTGACAGGAAGATAGAGTTTATGCTTTCGGCAGTGATATATGTAAACGAAGACGGAATATTAAATGACGGGAAATATGAATACAAAACAATAGGTTTTCCGTTTTTGGATGAACTCGGAAAAATATTTTATGATTACGAATTTAAAAAAAAAAAAGATTATTTGCCGAATTTGAGTACTTTTAAACTCCGATAATAAATGGAACGCTAATGACGCAGATTATTCTGATTAAAAATGATTTTTTTAGTACCTGAATTTAATTAGATAATACTTATTCTGAAAATGCCTTACAAAGAAAAAGATACTGTTAAACTATTTTATACCATTGGCGAAGTAGCCGAAATGTTCAAGGTAAAAGCTTCCCTTATCAGGTATTGGGAAAATGAGTTTGATATTATCCAACCTAAACTAAATAAAAAAGGAAATCGTCTTTTTACTCCCGGGGATATAGAATCTTATAAAATAATTTTTAACCTGATTAGAGTACAAGGATTAACATTAGACGGTGCTAAGAAATACCTTAAAGAAAATAAAAAAGAAGTAAAGCACGAAATAAAATCAACCGAAACTCAATTCGCTGAAATAGAAAATAAATTAAAGAAGATTAAAAAAGAGTTGATGGATTTGAAAGAAAAGCTTTAATAATCTTCTAATAATATTTGTTTCCCACCAGGTAATTCTTTACATAATCTTCCACTCCCTCTTCCAACGAATGAAAAGGTTTATCGTATCCGATAGATTTTAATTTCGTCATATTAGCTTCTGTGAAATATTGATACTTATCGCGGATGTCAATTGGAGTATCAATAAAATTAATCTTGGGTTGTTTGTTTACCCCCACAAATGTATTGTTTACCAAATCAAGAAAAGTTCTTGCTTTGCCTGAACCAAGATTATAAATACCTGAATCTTTCCGATGGTGTAAAAGAAAATAACATACTTCCACTACATCTTTTACATATACAAAATCGCGCAACTGTTCTCCATCTTTATACTTTGGATTGTGAGAACGAAACAGTTTTACTTCTCCCTTTTCCTGAATTTGATTGTATGCATGCATGATTACTGAAGCCATTCTGCCTTTATGATATTCATTAGGACCATACACATTAAAGAATTTTAATCCCACCCAGAAATAAGGTTTACGTTCCTGTTTGATTGCCCATTTGTCAAACTCATTTTTAGAATCTCCGTAAGGATTAAGAGGCTTTAACTTTTCGATTACTTCGTGATTATCCTCATAACCAAATTCGCCTAAACCATAAGTTGCAGCTGAAGAAGCATACACAAGTGGCAAACCAAATTCAACACAAACATTCCATACATCTTTTGTGTAATTCAAATTCAGTTTATCAAATATTTCTTTATTGAATTCTGTTGTATCTGTCCTGGCACCAATATGAAAAACAAATTGTACAAATCGTTGATTATCCTTTAGCCATTGAACAAAATGATTTCTGTCAACTTGTTTAGAATAAGTTTTTCCTTCCAGGTTTTTCATCTTTGATTCATCCGAAAAATCATCCACAATAACAATGTCTAAAAACCCTTCCTGGTTTAACTTACTTACCAAACAGCTTCCAATAAAGCCTGCTGCACCTGTTACTACTATCATAGTTTACGAATTACGAATCAATACAAATTTACAAATTTGTGTACTAATGTTTCTTTTGAGATTGCTTCGGTGCGAAACCCACACGTGCGGGACTCGCAATGACGAACGCAATTTAATTTAAAAAAATATTATCTTCTATCTTATCTATCACTCCCAACTCCATTGCTTTGTCAAATAAAAGTTTTACTGCCCGTTTTCCCTTTTCTCCCAAATCAATTGAATATTGATTAACATATAAATCAATGTGCTTTTTAATTACATCATCGTGCATGGTTTGAGAATGAAGTTTTACAAACACTTTGCTTGCATCCGGATTTGCAAAAGCATATTCCACACTTCTCCTTATTATTCTATTTACTTTTTGTTTTAGTTCTTCAGGGAAACTTCTCTTCATAACAATGCCTCCTAAAGGAATAGGTGCAATAGCTAATGTTTCCCAGTATTCTCCTAAATCAATAATTTTATTTAATCCTTTTTTCTCATACGTAAAACGATTTTCATGAATGATGATACCTGCATCCACATCACCTCTTACCACCGCATCTTCAATATCGTTGAATTTCATTTCCACCGTATTAATGGCAAAAGGAAAAGCAAGAGCCAGAAGAAAACTAGCAGTAGTAAACGTTCCGGGAATAGCAATGGTGAGGTTTGACATCTTAGATTGCAGATTGGTAATAATATAATTTGCATCATTGCTCATACTGACTAATAAAGGACCGCAACCATTACCCAATGCACTACCTGAATTCAACAACTGATATGATTTAGTGATATACGCATAGGCATGATAAGAGAGTTTGGTAATATCCAGTTTGTTCTCAAACGCTTTTTGATTGAGCGATTCTACATCATCCATATATACATCAAACTCCAGCCCTTCGGTATCTATTCTGCCATTTACCATGGCATCAAAAATAAAACAATCGTTGGGGCATGGACTAATACCTATATTCAATGTGGTGGGTTGTTGCAAACTCATATACTTTTAAAACGCATCTAAAATTTCTATAACTTTCTTATTCAAATTTTCTATTGCCAGGGGAATATTCCAGGCATCTTTATTCCTTCTTTCTACATAATTGGAAACCGCTCTTATCTGGGCATAAAGAATTTCATGCTTTTGGCAAACCAGCATAAAAGCAGCCCCTTCCATACTTTCAACCATTGGATGATAACGCTTAATAACATCATTGATGCTCTTTTCATTGCCATGAACAGTATTCACTGTAATGCCATTTACTTTAGGTAATAATTCAAGAACATAATTACCTATTTGTTCTTTTGAATCTGTCATAGAAATTTTAGTAACACCGTCTAATTTTAATTCATCAAGCGTGAGAAATTCATCTCCATCTTCCGCACCCAGCTCTGAAAAGCAATCTTCAACAATATTAACAACTGTTCCAATCTCCAGATTTTTATTAAAACTGCCACATAATCCAATATTAAAAACTGCCTTGCAATCGAACTTATATAAAGCGTAAAAAGTTTTGATGGCAGTAACTACCATTCCAACCCCTGTTATAACAAAAGAAATTTCCAGATCTTTATACTTGCCTGTTAACCCATCATATTTATTCTCTTCGCAAGAATCCATGATTTGAATTAAGGGCTCAATCTCTTCTAATGTTGCTGCTATAATTAATATTTTCATCGGGCGGCAAAGTTATAAATTTTAAGTATTACATATTAAAACCTCTTATCTTTGCAGCCAATTTAATTTCACGATGATTTACATAACCCGAAGAGAACATTTTAATGCTGCCCATAAATTGTTTAATCCCGACTGGAGCGAAGAAAAGAACAACGCAGTTTTTGGTAAATGCGCCAACCCCAACTGGCATGGACATAATTATAATTTATATGTTACAGTGAAAGGAGGAGTGAATCCCGAAACAGGTTATTCCGTTAATTTAAAAGAATTGAGTTCGATTATCCGCATTTATATTACTGATAAATTAGACCATAAAAACCTTAACCTGGACGTGGATTTTATGAAAGGATTAATGCCATCTACCGAGAATGTAGCAATTGCCATCTGGAAAGAATTATTGCCTCATGTAAATAAACTGGATTGCAAATTGCATTGCGTAAAGCTTTTTGAAACCGAGAATAATTATGTGGAATACTATGGAGATTCAATTTAGGCAATAGCGAACAGGCAATAGGCATTAGCATCTATTGCCTACTGCCTGTTCGCTATTTGCTATTAACTAATAACTATTAACTAAAAATTATGAGCCACGATGAATTTGATGATGTGGAAGGGTACAAAAAGATAGACAGGTATAACCTTAAATCTATTGATACCATTGCCTCTAATTATAAAACTATTTTAAAAGAAATGGGTGAAGATTCGTCCCGCGAAGGATTATTAAAAACCCCGGAAAGAGTGGCAAAGTCGCTTCAATTTCTTACCCATGGCTATGATTTAGACCCTGAAAAGATTTTGAAAGATGCCATGTTTAAAGAAGATTACAAGCAAATGGTGATTGTAAAAGACATAGAAGTATATTCCATGTGCGAACACCATCTGCTTCCTTTCTTTGGCAAAGCCCATGTAGCTTATATTCCTAATGGTTGCATAGTTGGTTTAAGTAAAATACCCCGCGTGGTAGATGCTTTTGCAAGAAGACTGCAAGTGCAGGAAAGATTAACGGTAGAAATAAGAGATTGCATTGAAGAAACGCTGAAACCACTTGGTGTGGCTGTAGTTATAGAATGTTCTCACTTGTGTATGCAGATGAGAGGTATTCAAAAACAGAACTCTGTTACCACTACTTCCGCTTTTACAGGAGAATTTCTGAAAGATACTACCCGGAAGGAGTTTATTAGCTTAATAGGGACCAAGTTACATTAAGAAAGGAAATTCCTCTATCAAAAGAAAGAGATTCTTCGCTATGCCTAGAATGACAGGCAAAAA
>JANYDQ010000232.1 GCA_025363555.1 Bacteroidota bacterium
TATAATCATTTTATGGGCAGGTGATACTATAATAACAGGAATTTTTATTAAACTACTCTGAAAGGTTTGTAAAAACTTTTTGTTACTCTTTAAAAACCTTTCAAAGGTTTGTAAAAACTTTTTGTTACTCTTTAAAAACCTTTCAAAGGTTTGTAAAAACTTTTCAGTAGTCTTTAAAAACCTTTCAAAGGTTTGTAAAAACTTTTCAGTAGTCTTTAATAAATTTCGGAAATTCATTAAAGAATTTTCAAAAAACAAGGTATTTTTTTGTAAAAAAGCGCTATTTTTATTAATATAAAAAGTTAAAAACAAGATAATTACAATAAAAAAGGAGGTTTTTTTTACAAAAACAGACTTTTTTTATAAAAAACGATTTTTTTTTGGGGAATATCACAAAAAAATATAATTTTGTAGCCAAAATAAACTTAAAACTCTACACAAAAATGAAATTAAATCAAAAATACTCCGACTTCCACGAAGAATTAGATGGCGCAGTGGATTATCTAAACACAACCGGCATTGCACCCAGGTTGGAAGTGAGCACCACCATACTTGGTTCGCTGAACGACCAAAAAGGTTTTGTTGACGCTGCCTATGATATTTATAAAGACCCTCTTCGCCACACCGAAACTTCCACTTTAAATATGAAAATGAAGTACGATGTGGCACATCCGATATTTTCGGGGGTACAACAAATGTTGAAAAATAATGTAGGTATCAACTTGCTTGCTGCTGATATATCAGCATTATATCTTCATGTTGACCTACCGCACGGACACGTAATTCCGGCAGTTAATTTTTCGCCAAGCAATGTGGTTACCAAACAAACCCATTTAGTAACCCGCATATTTACACTTAATCCAACCGAAGGGCACCAGTCGGATAAACATAAACCTGAACATGTAGCAAAAATAGGAAGAGAAATAGCTTATGTGAACATAGGCGACCCGGCTCCTCCCGCTGATAGATATAAGGCTTTGGACAGCATCGGTGCCGTTCAGTACGATATAGTTTCTGCTTTAGAAAATGTGAATAAAGAAGCCTACCTGGTAACCTGGTACATCAGCCCAACTGGCGAAGCATCGGTAAAAAGCCTGCCGCTGAAATTTACAGTTATTTAAAAATGATTTAAAATAAAAAAAATCATGTTCTTGAAAAAGAGACACAGATGGAAAAAGCAATTTTGAAACGCACCTATCAGCAGATGGAAACCACTGAAGAACTGCAAAATGCTCTGGAGATACATAATTATGCAGAAGAAGTAGGCAACTTTTGCAGCTATCGGTTTAACCTGCAAACAAGACAATATATATTTTCGGATAACCTGTACCGCATTATGGGTTGCAAACCCGAAACGTTTTCTACCTCTGCCGAGTTTCAAAGTTTTGTACACCCCGATGATTTTAAAATAGTGCTGGCTTCTGGCGAAGCAGTGTTTAACCACACTTTTTCCTCCTGCGAATATCGCATTATTCGTAAAGACCACACCATAGTGCACCTGCTGGCTCGGGGCAAAAAAATTATAGATAAACAAAATGCAGAATTTGTAATAGGCGCTTTACAAGTTATTAAAACTGAAAAAGGAAAGCTCTGTATGCGGTAGTCAATCATAATTAATAATTACAAATGAATAATAATAAATTTATCAATATCCTGCTTGCGGATGATGATGCAGACGACAGGATGATGTTTACCGATGCGTTTTCAGAATTAAAAATGAATAACGTTGTAGAAACCGTGAATGACGGTTTGCAACTGATGGAGCATTTGAACAAAGAGAATGCAAAATTGCCTGACGTTCTTTTTCTTGACCTTAATATGCCAAGAAAAAACGGGATGGAATGCCTGAAAGAAATAAGAAAGTCGGCTAATTTAAAAGAGTTAATTGTTGTTATTTATTCTACTTCATCTTCCGAAAAAGACATTGAAGATACCTTTGTGAAAGGCGCAAACGTTTACATTACCAAACCAGCAAGTTTTGATAAACTGAAAGAAGTATTGTCGCGTGTGGTAAGTATTAACTGGCAATATCAAACTTCGGCTTTGGACAAACAAACGTTTTTGCTCAACCTGTAAATGCTTATACCGGATAATGTTCCACTTTACGAACACCCTATTGCTACTTTGTGGATGATAGACGGCATTATGTATTCCAACTCCAAACCGGGAGCCCGGACCATAGCAATTATGGAAGATTATATTTCTTTTATAAAAAAAATTACCGGCAATAAAAAAGTATTCATTCTCACCGATATGTCCGCTGCCACCCCCATGGATAAAGAAACCAGGGCATATTCAGCCATTCATCTTCCTGAACTTTATAGCGCCATGGCGATAGTATCCGAAACTCCGCTGGGACAATTGATAGGCAATATTTTTATACAACTGGAATCGCAACCTTATCCTTTAAAAATATTTACTGACCAGCAGGAAGCACTTACCTGGCTGCAACAGCAGGTTAAAAGCCGATAATGTAAAGCACGAACAAAAAATCTATACTTAATTAATTTGCGTATATCAAACAATTATAAAATGAATAAAAGAGCATTATCAAAGCAAATGAAAGGAAGAAGATTTATAATTCACTGGGTGGATTTCAAAGAGATATATAAAGAATTGTCTATATTTACGAAAATTTTATTAATCGTTTTACTGTTTTTAATTTTTTGCTGTGCTTCTTTTATTATTTTAATAATAGGAATAGAATATTTAAGATAAAGTTAAAATGGCAGTATTGATAAAACAAACGGGAGAAATCAAAATGGTGTATCCTGATTATAGTAGAGGATTTAGTTTAAAAGAAATAAAGCAAGTGCTGGGTATAACAGAAGATGTAAACACAGGAATAGCGGTAGTAAAAAACGGAAAATTTAATTTATTGAAATTCTGGTTCAACCAGGCAATAGCATCACAACCAGTTTGCCTGAACAAAAAAGCAACGATAATGAGTGAACATTTTTTGCAGACTAAATTATATGGTGACGTATTAATAGAAGGTGATGTGTTAGCCATTATGGATGATTTAAATATAAAATGATGATAGAAAAAATAAATAGCATTTATAGCTTTTTTGAACGCATGGAGGAAAACAACATCCTGTTTTCTTTTCATGGAGAAATTTCTTCCGAACTGGTGTCTTCCATTTTAGCCATTGTAGAAGCCAACCTGGAGAATGCAGCAGAGGAGGTGAGGGTAAAAAAGAAAGTATATAATGTGCTGGTTGAATGTTTGCAAAACCTGTATCATCACCTGGAAGATGTGTCGGTAGAAAACAAAGAAAACAAAAAGCTGCGCACCGCCATATTTATGATTGGAAAAATCAATAATAAATATACCATAATGACGGGAAATTATATTAAAAACACCAATGTGCCCGCATTACAAAAACGATTGAACGACATCAATTCGATGAGTAAAGAGGAATTGCGGGAACATTATATTTCTACCATGGCAGAAGGAGGGCACTCCCAAAAAGGAGGAGGGGGTTTGGGGTTGATAGATATTATCCGTAAAACAGGAGAAAAACTTATTTTCCACTTTATACCCGTGGAGCAGGGGTTTTCTTTTTTTGAACTGCAAATAAAAATAGCGAAGTAATCCCCAAAAAAAGCCCCGAACCACCGGGGCTTTCCAAAACATATAAAAAACAACTAAGGTTAACATGATAAAACTTAGGCACAGCAAATAAATAATTGGTAATACGAAAATAATATATACTCTAAAAAATTACCTGTATATTTGTCCGTATTTTTATCAGAAAATAATTCAGTTATGAAAAGAAATATCCTTTGCACCCTATTAATTTCTTTCCTATGCCTTCCTTTTTATTCCGGCTTTGCTCAAGTTGATAAAAACTACAAAACTATATTTAATAAAGCAGAAGAATATTTTGTGAATGAAAATTACCCTGCCGCCCTTGTTTTGTACCTTCGGTTAGATTCTATTCAAAAAGCAAACGCCAATATAAATTTTAAAATCGGGATGTGCTGCCTGGGTTCGGCAACTATTAAAACAAAAGCAATTCCATACCTTGAAGCAGCAATAAAAGATGTATCTGAAAATTTTAAAGAACTTACCATTAAAGAAACACATGCCCCGTTATCTGCTTTTTATTACCTGGGAAAAGCGTATCACTTAAATTATGAATTTGATAAAGCCATTGCGATGTACGAAAAATACAGAACAATATTAGGGACTGATAAAAAGAATGCAGCAGATGTGGAAGAAATGAATCATGAAATAGAAACATGTAACAATGGCAAAGAACTGGTAAAAACAAAAAAGAATGTAATAGTAACCAACCTGGGTGCTGGAGTAAATACTAAATACCCGGAATACTCCCCTGTGGTTTCCTTAGATGAAGAAACATTAATATTTACTTCCCGCAGAAAAGGAGGAACTACTGATGAACTATTGCCGGACGGAAAATATTACGAAGATATTTATATCTCCAATTATGTGAACGACAAATGGGAAAAAGCAGTTTCTATAGGTTCTAAAATTAATACAAACGACCACGAAGCCAGCATTAACCTGTCGGCAGATGGTGCAAAATTATTAATTTATAAAGATGATAACGGAGATGGAAATATTTATGAAAGTGAACTAAAAGGCAATGATTGGGGAATTCCAAAATACGAAATTTCACCCATTAATTCTCCTTCGTGGGAAACTCATGCCTGCTACAGTTCTGATAACCGGGTTCTATATTTTGTAAGCGACAGACCAGGTGGCTACGGAGGGCGGGATATTTACAAATGTTTGAAATTACCAAACGGGAAATGGGGACCTGCCCAAAATTTAGGAGATACCATCAATACAAAATACGATGAAGATGGAGTATTTATACACCCCGATGGAAAACAAATTTTCTTTTCTTCAAAAGGACATAATTCAATGGGAGGCTTCGATATATTTACTTCCATTATTGATAATGAAAATGGTTTCTGGTCCACTCCTGTTAATTATGGATATCCCGTAAACACTACTGATGATGATATTTTTTTAATCACCTCGCCCGATGGCAGAAGAGCTTTCTTTTCGTCTGATAAGGAAGGCGGCTTTGGTGAAAAAGATATTTATATGATTCAGTTTCCTAATTATGAACCGCGAGACATTACAATTTTATGTGGCTTAATACATAACAATACCAAAGAGGATATTACTGATAACAGAATATATATTTTAAATACCAGCAAAGGAGATACTATGCAGGTGCTTATTGCCAATAGTGCTACCGGAAAATTTGGAGCCAACCTGCCGGTAGGCGATTCGTACAGAACAAATTATTATATGAATGGAAAACAATTTTTCAGTGAAGTATTAGACTCTCCGAAAAACAAAGGTTACCAAGCGTTGAAGCGAAACGTGCCATATAACGGCATGAATACCTTCGATACCGTTAAGACTGTTAATCCGCCTCACCCGGCAGACACCATAAAAATGGTTGACCATACTCAAAAAGCCGACCATTCGTTTGTTCTCGACACCAGCCAGGTGGTTGATATAGCACCGCCAAATAATAACAGTGTACCGTTATCAGATTCTATTAAAAACACTAACAGCAGTGCGGTTAATCAAACCGCTGCAACGGATAGGCAAAAATCAAAGGATAAGGTTCCTTTTTCAGACAAAAAATGTGATTTGCAAAACGCATCTTTTCAATTAAATTTTAAATACAACAAAAAAGAAATAGACACGAAATCGGATGAATTCAAAAACTTTATTGACGAAATGACGGCTTGCCTGATTTCTGGTTCATCATTAAAAATT
>JANYDQ010000175.1 GCA_025363555.1 Bacteroidota bacterium
AGAAGATGTTTTTTATGGTGGTGAAAGAAAGAACATCAGTTTAGCCGCAAGTATTAGAAAGCAAATACACTTCATTCACAAAGGCATCAAGTTTAAAAAATCAGATTTCAGAGAAGGTAAAAGCAGGACAGGTATAACAGAGTTTAATACTTACGAACTTGTTAGACGACTCTTAAAGTTGTTTGATAAAGATTCTGTCCCAAATGGTGATTTGCTGAATGCAATTTTCAATTTGCAACCACTTGATACGAAATCCGAATTGGACATTAAAGAAAAAATCCTTTTACCAATAAAAGGAAATGGTAAGTGGCTATCGCCACTCACCAATCCCATTTACTTTGAAACAGAGAATCTGAAAGAACTTTATCCCAATGGAAATTTTGTTGATGAAAGTTTGTTGAAATGGACGAGTGAAGAAATGATTCCAGTTTCACCAAAAGAATTTCTGAAAACTTTTGGCGTTTGGGAAATCCCTGCAATCTATATCGCTGATAAACCAGTAAGGATATTAGTGAAAGACAACAGAGATAAAATCATTGGAAGTTTTTCAGGATTGGTTTCAAGACCATATTTAATTCGCTATGACCGAGTGTTAGACAAGCCAGAGAAATACAATCACTTGTTCACTACTGTTATCATTGACAATTGGGGCTATTATGAATCATTCATTACTTCCAAGTTGCTTCCCACTTTACAGTATTACAGTATTCAAAGCACCTACGCCAGGAACGCAAGCGATAGTTTGACAATTCAACTAAACGAATTCATAGAAACTTTATCAACTCAAGAGTGGATTGTTTTCAGAGGCGAAGAAGAAGCATATTCAGTGAGTGAGGTTGTCGGAATAAAGTATTTGGATTTTAGTCAATCACACAATCAAGTTATTGGCAGATATATAAAACTTCTACCGATACAATACGAAACCAAACAAGATTTGATTGATGCAGTTGGCATGGTTCATCTTGACGGAGATACAATCCAAAACTTCACTAAACTTCTAAACCGAATTCATAAAAAGTTTGAAAACAAAATTCCAGTTGGAAAAGATTTCACTGACTTCTACAACCGAATCCTAAGTAAGTTGGTTGACTTTTTCTACAACAACAATCAAACTGAAATTATCACACAGTTGCGGAACGAATTCTTTTTAGCAATTGATGATATTTCAAAAAAAAATGTTTGGGCAAAAGCAAGTCAGATATTTTACATTGATGATAAACCAAATTATGATTTGCTTCCAATTTCAATCAAAGAAAGAGTTCAGCCACATTTCACGAATAGAGATAAAAACACTTTTGGAAAAATTGCCGCAAAAATTGGAAAGAAGTTTTCAAACTCAATTCAAAAAGAGTTGATTGAATCAGAGGCAGTCCAAACTTCAACCCTACTTTCATTCTTTGGCTATTTACCTGAATCGATTGCTATCTTAGAATCAAAAATTGACACGGTTCTAAACGAACACTTTGAAACTTTGAAAGCCCTTCGTGTTTTTGAGCATGAAATATTAGAAGTGAAAATTTCCGTTGGTGATTCAGATGAATTGGTAATTCCCGTAAATCACTTTGTTGATAGTGATAATGATTATGACTTTCATTTTTCAAGGGCAAACAATCCGAATAAAAACAAGCAGCTTGCAGAATCAATGAGTGAGTTATTCATCAACCTACTTGGAAGAGATTTGCGTTTGTTTAATTCCGATTTACTTCTATTCCTTAACTCAACAGATAAAAAAGAGTATTTGAGAAATTACGACATTCTTGAAGAACGAGTAAATGAAATCAGAGACAAGTTGAATACTTCTGATTTAACCGCTAATCAGAAATTCTGGGAAACATTGCTTTCTGCCAAGGAAATTAGCAACAGAGAAAATGTTTTCATTGATAAGGAAGTTAATGTTAGCCCACTGGCAGAAATCTTAGGAGTAGAAGAAAAATTAATCCAAAAAATTCAGGACAAATTAAATTTTCATCAGACAAGCATTTCAGGAAATCTCAATTTGCTAATTGAACTTCTAAATTCACTTTCACTTACGCTGGAAGATGTAAACGCAATTATTTTTCCAAAGATTGATTTCAGAGATTTTTATGAAAAGAAACTGACACACTTGAAGAACAAGTTTGAAAAAGGTTTTGAAGCAATATTGCACACTCATTTATCAAATCAAGCGAGTGATGAGAAATGTCTTTACCAAGACCATCTTGACAACTACAAAAGATATTTCCACTTTCAAATTCCGTTAAATACTATTGAACTAAGTGTTGAGGGTTTCTTCTTAGAATCTTTGTCAGAAGAATTTTCTTTTCTGAAAATCACAAGAGCAGATTTGCAAAAAGATTTCAGTTCCTTCAACTCTGTTACAATTTATTCTGAAAACTTAAATCTATTCAAGAGCAAACTAAAAGGAGAAGAATTTACAACTGAAAACCTTTACAGCTTCCTTGCAGACAACAAAAGACGGAGTTTACTTTACTTCAACGAAACTGATTCGTTAGCGGAAAGTTTCAAAGAATGGCTTGCGGATTTTAAAGAGAGAAATAAACCAACAGACGATGAATCTGACTTAGAAGATTTCCTGAGTGAGTTCAGCGACCAAACCGAAACCGACATTGAAGAAGTTACGACACAAGAAGTTGATGCTCCATCTTCAAACGGCACAGCATCAGGAGGTGGAAGCGGAAAACGATTTGACGGAGCAGCGAATGACCAATTAAAAAAGCGATTAGGTTTAGTTGCAGAGATGATAGTTTATGAGAAACTGAAAACCATTTACGATAATGTTACTTGGGTTTCAAAATATGCAAGCAAGATTTACAAGACACATCAAGGATACAACCCAGAAGGACAAGACGGGTTAGGTTACGATATAGAGTATATTGACAACGATGGAAATAAAATATTGGTTGAGGTAAAGAGTAATGTTTACGGCTACGACAGTTTTGAAATCACAAAACCTGAAATTGAAAAAGCTTATCAGGCAAAAGATAATTACAAAATATTTTTTGTTACCCATACATTGAATAATTCTCAAAGAAGAATCCGAGATTTGGGAAATATATTTATGCTTGAGGACGGACAAGATTTTTTCTCAAACAGAAAATTCAAAGCTATTTATCGGAACTTTGAAATCAGATTCCAAGAACAATGAGTCTGTTTTCAATCTATCTAATTCAATTTCCCGAAGTGACTGGGAAAGCGTACTTTCTACAAACTATTTGGCCAATTAACTTAAATGCTAAACAAAAGAATTAGGTGACTGATTAATATTTCACTTTAATAAGAGTTTCAATTAGAATCAGGTGAAAAGGTCGAGGATTACCGTGAAAGGTCGTTTATGAATATTCAATCAAAGAATGAAAGTAAGTAACTATAGCAATTTAAATGGACATGTTGCAGTAATTTTAATATTCCAAAGATTTTATAATTAACTTTATAGATTTATCAATTTCTATAGTACTTGGCAATTCTGCAAATACCAAAGAATTAAATTGATTTCCATAAATTATTTGAAGTTGTTTCCAAATAGTGTCCCAATCAGAAAATAAATAGGATTCGTTTAAAGATTTTTTTGTCCATTCACCTTGAAACTGACTATTACTCTCATCGTCAGCTAAAACATCTTTAATCATTTGTATAAATTCTTTACCTGCAATGAATTTACGCATATTTGATTTAGTTAAAATAAAGTGCAAATCGTAAAAATGGCGAACTCTTGCCTCTAATTCATTCATTGGGTTTTCTGCATAACTTGCTCTAACCAAGGATAAAATCTTTTCAGTCATTGTTCGCTCAAGTCCAAGAACATTCACAGAAAAGGAGTGTAATTCGTTAGATTCAATCGCGTCTTTTCTATTATTTTGTAAAAGAAAGTCAGCAATCATACTTTGAACATCCATTTCACTGTATGGGTGGGGAGTAGCAAAGGAATTAATCTCTACTAATAACTTATCCTGGGCTTGACCAAAATCACCGCCATCAATAATTATAGGATACTCAAAAACAGTTTTTCTAAATTTAGAACCTTTGCTTGTAATTCCTTCTATATGTAATTCAGTAAGTCCCTTGGTTATTTCCTTTTCAACCTCCTTAATTAAGTTTTTTATTGCATTTCCTGTTGTTTCATCACTTTGAACAATGGCAAGGTCAATATCTTCCGAAAAACGATTAATTAACCTGTATGCTTTTGATAAGGAAGTACCGCCTTTAAAAACGATTTTATCTTTAAACTTTGATTGTGATAAATTCTTGAGAACGTAAGTCACCCAATAATCCTTTTCAACAAAGACTTCCCTTATTTTAAAATATTCTGCCGTTGCTAATATCGCCTGGGTAAACGCTTCTTTATTTTGATGTAGCTTCATTCTATTTTCCAGTTGTTCCTATTCGGAAGTGTTTTTTCAATTAAACCTAATTTATATTTTGATAAAAAATTTAACGACATCAAAAGTTTTTTTGATAGGGTAGGGTATTCTAATAGTTCGAGTAAAGCACCTGTTAAAGCTCTTGTTGCAGGAGGATACTTTAAAGCAAGTTGAGTAAGTGCTTTTACTTCTTTTAATGCTAATGCTTTTACTTTAATTTTAATTAGTTCTAAGGCTGCATTTGCATCTATTCCGGGAATATTATTAATATCTTTAATTGAATCCAGGAGTTGAAGCAAAGGGATATTATTTTCTTCAATATCAGCGTAAGCTTTTACAAACTTTGCCCTTATTCGTCCTTTCTGAATAGGTTTCCGAAATTCATAAGTTGCAATAGTGTATTCATTTGAAATTTGTGTAGTCAATCCCATTTTATTGTATGCAACTGTTCCGCTAAGATAGCCGAGTATTTTTCCATTCTCTTTTAAAATGGAATTTAAAATTTCATTTTCTTGCAAAGGAACCTCCCCAAACATACCTTCTGTTGGTTTAAAATATTTTCCTTTACTGAATCTTTTAATAATACCTTTTGAAGCCAATCTGCTAAAGGTTGCAGAAACAGCTTCCATACTATTAGGTTTTAAAAAAAAATCTCTGGAAGAAAAAATAATTCCTGATGGAATTTTCTCCACTTGCTTTGTAATTAATGCAGATGTATTCATGTTCTCCTAATTTGAAGTACAAAGATAGTTATTTTTATCTTAATGTCAAGTTTATACTTGTAAAAACTTGACATTAATTCCTTACTTCATCTTTTCTAACACTCTGTTTACCTCTGCTTCACTAACCTTATATCTGCTAAACTTGCTTTCAGGAGAAGTCTTGACTGCTTTTATTTTACCCAATCTAATTTGGTCTAATAATGCGCTTCTACTTTTGTTTAATAATTTTGCTGCTTCATTAGTTGTGTAAAAGGTTACTACTTCTTTTACTTTTACTGCTTCACGAAGCTTAACTACCTCTTGAGATAAGATTAAGACTTTGTTTTCTAATAATTCCATTTTTTCTTCTATAAACATTGTATTGGTCTGTTCGGGCGAATTCAATAATTTAAGACAAATCGCTTTTGGTTAATACTGAGGGCAAAAGTAAATATAATAATTATCAATATTATATAAGATAAACAATTATTATATTCATTAAAATTATATCTTTGCAGCCGAAGTTATAAATTAAAATTATGCAATACGTTTATGATGCTATTAGAGAGTTGCGCGATAAGCGCAAAATCACACAAAAGGTGATATGTGATTACTTGGGGATGCAACAAGCAGGATACTCAAATTTAGAGGCAGGGAACACTGAATTAACAATTCAGCGACTGAAACAGATTTCTGAATTTTTTGAAGTGCCAATTACTTATTTCATTGATAAAAATGTAAAGGAATTAGTAGATGAGCTTATTGAAAGAAATAAGGATTTAAAATCTTTAATTGCTAAAAATTCGTGGGAGGTTAATTTACCCGATGATAAACAACAGGCTATCGAGTTTCATCAAAAGCTAGACAGGAAAAATGAGGCAATTATAGCTGAATTGAAAAATAGTAATGAAACAACTAAATTGCTTAATGAATATCTTATTGATGATTTGGCTACTGCAAAAGGTTTAATTGGCAAATTAGTTCAAACACCATCAATAAAAAAGCAGATAAAACCAGATTTACTAGAGCAAATTAATGCCATTTTGAAGAAGTAGGAAGACTTTTCCTATTCTACATATCCCATTTCTGCATTTCGCGTATTTTAACGACATCTACCACTTTGGCGTATATAAGTGTCGTTTTGATATTAGTGTGTCCTAGAAGCTTTGAAATGACCTCAATAGGGATACCTAAAGTGATACCATGTGTGGCGAAGGTATGTCGTGAGCAGTGAAAGCTAATAGTCTTTTTAATGGACGTTAGTTCGATTGCGTCTTTTAAAAATCTGTTTATAGTTTGATTTGATGGTACTCGAAAAACGATTTCAGAATTTTTTTCTTGTAATGCAATTATGTTTTTTGGTTTCTTTGTTAGAGGTATAGAGACAATATCTTTAGTCTTGTGCATTATAATAGTCATTAAATCATTACTTATGTTAGAGTAGGAGAGGAGCTTAACATCCTGAAACCGCAAACCTGTATAACAACAAAAGAGGAAAATAGAAACTGCATTTTTATAGTAGTTGGGAATGTCCTTTTCCAACAAGGATTCGATTTCTGCTAATTCATATTGGTCAAGAAATTCTCTTTTTGATTTCTCAGTTTTTAATTTGTATTTTCTAAAAACATTATCAGTAATTAAATCAATTTTTATTGCTTTATTAATAAAGGTTCTGATAGTTTTAAGGGACTTGTGAACCGTGTTTATTTTATTCCCCAATTTGTTTCTCATATGGTATTCATACGATTCCAAAAATGAAACGGTGATTTCATCAAAACGAAGTGTCTTTTTGAATTTTTTCAATTTTGAAAGTTCAGTACTATATGATTTCATGGATTGAGCAGAATACTCATTTGTTTTTTTGTTATTCTCTAAGTGTTTCGCAACAAATGAATAATAGCATTCTTTGTTGTAATCATTAAAAAATTCTCTTTCAAATTCCTCAGATGTTAGGAGAATATTCTTTAAATCATACTTTAGAACGATGTCATTTGCTCGCTTTAAATAGGTGCGTAACAGCAGGTTAGTGTTTTCCGAATCAGGAGCATTTGGTCGCAATAAGCCCTCTGCTTCGTCCCAATTATCAATGGTTGTAGCTTTTTTTAAAGTGATAATTTTTATTTTCCTAGAAATTGTTAAACGCAAGCATATAGGAAAAGTGCCGTCTTTCTTCTGAAAGTCAGTGCGGATAATGGTTTTAACGTAATTATTCATATCAGAAAAATGTTAAACAAATGTGTAACAATTTGCCTGAAACTACTGAAATTACCTTTTTACTAATTTAAGGATAAAAGCCCGAACAGCCTATATTTATTAGAAAAGCCGAGATTAACGTTTAGTTAACCTCGGCTTAGTTTTTATGCTTTGCGGACCGGACGGGACTCGAACCCGCGACCTCTGCCGTGACAGGGCAGCATTCTAACCAGCTGAACTACCGATCCAAAATTGTTTTTGTTAGAATTGGAGTGCAAAAGTAGTTTTATTTTCAATACTACCAAGAAATAAATTGCATTTATTCAACTAGTTCACCATATAAATCATAATCTTCGGCTGAAGTAATTTTTACATTCGAAAAATCTCCAACTCTGACAAAGTCTTTGGAGGCTTTTACCAGCACTTCATTATCTACTTCCGGAGAATCGAATTCTGTTCTGCCAATAAAATATTCGCCTTCTTTTTTGTCAAATAAAACTTTAAAAATTTTTCCTTGTTTTTGCTGGTTCAAATCAAATGAAATTCCATTTTGTATCGCCATTACTGCTTCTGCTCTTTCCTGTTTTGTTTTTAAAGGAACATTATCTTTTAATAAATAGGCGTGAGTGTTTTCTTCATGAGAATAATCAAAAATTCCTAATCTGTCGAAACGGGTTTGTTGCACCCATTCCAACATTTCCTGGTGGTCTTTTTCTGTCTCGCCCGGATAACCTGCAATTAAAGTAGTTCTGATAGCAATGTCGGGAACTTTATTTCTTATTTCTTTTACCAAGTCAATTGTTTTTTGTTTGGTGGTACCTCTTCGCATACTTTTCAACATATTGTCAGTTATGTGTTGCAAAGGCATATCTAAATAGTTGCAAATGTTTTTTCTTTCGTTCATCACATCTAAAACATCCATCGGGAACCCACTTGGAAAAGCATAGTGTAACCTTATCCATTCAATGCCTTCAACATCAGAAAGGTGTTTTAACAGTTCCGATAAATTTCTTTTCTTGTAAATATCCAAACCGTAATAAGTCAAATCTTGTGCTATCAGCATCAGTTCTTTTGTTCCGTTTTTTGCCAGGTGTTTGGCTTCTTTCACCAAATCTTCTATTGTTTTTGAAATATGCGTGCCACGCATCAATGGAATGGCACAAAAAGAGCAGGGGCGGTCGCATCCTTCGGAAATTTTAAAATAAGAATAATGATGAGGAGTGGTTAAAAGCCTTTCTCCAACTAACTCGTGCTTGTAATCTGCTTTTAATGTTTTTAAAAGGCGCGGCAATTCTCGTGTCCCGAAATAACCATCAATTGTTGGAATTTCTTTTTCCAGTTCAGGGCGGTATCGTTCGCTCAAACAGCCTGTAACATATACTTTATCCACCAATCCTGCTTTTTTAGCATCAGCGTATCTTATAATGGTATCAATACTTTCCTGTTTTGCATTATCAATAAATCCGCACGTATTAATAATTACAATACTCGAATCGTCTTGTTTGCTTTCGTGTTCCACTTCAAAGTTGTTTGCTTTCAGCTGTCCCATCAGCACTTCACTGTCAACAATATTTTTTGAACAACCTAGCGTTATTACATTTACTTTATTTTTTTTTAATGTTTTTGTTTTCAATTCAATTAAGATTTATTTTTTTACAAAAGTAAGATATAAGTTTTAAATTTAAGTAAGATAAATTAAGTGTAACTTTATCCTGAAATTTTATTATATACCCGGATGAAAGACAACAACAATTCCAAAATATTATTAGCAGCATTAGCAGGTGCAGCAATAGGAGTAGCCATCGGATATTTTTTAAATTCGGATAAAAAAGATGAAATCCTGAATGACTTTAAAGAAGGTGCATCCAAACTTAAAGATGATTTGACAGAAAAGTTTGATGATTTAAAAAATTCGGCAGAAGAACATTTTAAAAACACATAAGCAAAAATGAGCGAACAACCTTCTTTTTTCGAAGAACTTAAATTAATTATCATTTCTTATTTGGAGTCTAAAGTTCAATTATATAAAATTGGTGCTTACGAGAAAGTTGCAAAAGTAACTGCCGTGTTATTTTCTTCCATGGTGGTTGCCTTGCTTGGCTTTTTCCTTCTTTTTTTTCTAAGTATCAGCGGTGGTTTTTTCTTTGGAACATTATTCAACAGCAACACCCTTGGCTTCCTTATTATTTTTGGTATTTTTCTTATTTTATTTATCTTTATTGTTATTTACAGAAAAAAATTATTGGAAAAATACATTACAGATAAAGTAATTGAACAATTATTTGAGAAGGAAGAGAATGATTAATGAACCTATTAAAATAACTAGTTTAGAAAGCCTTCAACGCGAAAAGCAGCGAATGAAAATGTATGCTTCTTACCAGGAAGAACTTCTTAAAAATAAAATTACCTATATAAAACAAAATACTAACCAATTAATAGCAGAACAGTTTCTGCCTTACGAAGCGGATACCAATATAAAGATAAGTAATATAATGGATGTAGCTAATAAATTCATATTCGAAAAATTTTTAGGGTTTGATTTCAACGGAAAAAATAAAGTTTCGGGTATTTTAATAAAAATTACGGAAGTAATCATTGTTCGGCTTTTTAATAATGTGCGAAAGAAATAACTACTGTTTGAACAAGCTATCTACAAATTCATTTTTATTGAACACTTGTAAATCTTCCATTTTTTCTCCTACTCCAATGTATTTTACAGGAATTTGAAACGAGTCCGAAATCCCAATTGCTACACCACCTTTGGCTGTCCCGTCCAGTTTTGTTAACGCCAATGCATTTACATCTGTAGCTGCTTTAAATTGTTTGCATTGTTCAATTGCGTTTTGTCCCGTAGAGGCATCGAGCACCAACAGTATTTCGTGAGGCGCATCCGAAATAATTTTACGCATCACATTTTTAATCTTGGTAAGTTCGTTCATCAGGTTTATTTTATTGTGCAATCTACCTGCAGTATCTATTATTACAATATCCACATCTTTTGCAACTGCCGATTTCAATGTATCGAAAGCAACCGATGCAGGGTCGGCATTCATTCCCTGCGAAACCACCGACACCCCTGTTCTTTCTCCCCAAATTTTTATCTGGTCCACGGCAGCGGCTCTGAAGGTATCGGCAGCACCAATCATTACACTTTTTCCTGATTTTTTAAATTGATAGGCAAGTTTGCCAATGGTAGTGGTTTTTCCTACTCCGTTCACTCCCACCACCATAATCACATACGGTTTTTTGTCGGTAGGTAAATAAAAATCGGCTTTGTCTTCCATGCCGTTCGATACCAACAAATCGGTAATTTCTTCTCTTAATATTTCATTCAGCTTCGATGTTTCCATTTTCCGTTCCTGCGCCACCCTTTTTTTTATTCGTTCTATAATCTTCATGGAAGTGTCCACACCTACATCAGAAGTTAAAAGTATTTCTTCCAGGTTTTCCAATACTTCGTCATCCACTATCGCTTTGCCAAGTATGGCATTGGCAAGCTTGCTGAAAAAACTTTGCTTGGTAACAAATAGCCCTTTATTTAAGCTTTCTTTTTTTTCTTTACTAAAAATACTGAAGATACCCATGGTGGAAATACTAATCTTTAAATTCTAATTCGTACGAAGCACTTTAGAATCTTTGAATTTACTTTGAAATGTGATTAAATAATAAAAGCTCCCTTTTTGGAGGAAGCCTTTATATGAAGAGACTAATAAATAGTATTATTATTTACTTAAAAAATCTTTGATGTGGTCGTTATGCACAATTTCTTCTTTAAAGCAATAAGCACCTGTTTTAGGCGATTTTACCATTTTAATTACTTTCGTAAAGTTATTTCCTTTACCTGTTTTTAGCGATGCGACTACTTTCTTTGCCATTGTTTTTTAATTTAGTGATTTAGTGATTTCTTGATTTAGAGAATTGAAATTCTCCAATCTTTAAATCAACAATTATTTAATTTCTTTGTGTACAGTTACTTTTTTCAAAATCGAGTTGTATTTTTTTAACTCCAATCTTTCGGTGGTATTTTTTTTGTTTTTGGTTGTAACATAACGAGACGTTCCCGGCTTCCCGCTGTCTTTATGCTCCGTACACTCCATGATCACCTGTATTCTATTTCCTTTTTTTGCCATTGTTATTAATTTATTGATTTAGTGATTTGTTCATTTGGAGAATTAAAATTCTTCAAATCTCTATTTCTCCACTTATTTTACTTTTTTAAATGTCCTTTTTCCTTTGCTTCTTTTAATACTGCAGATATACCATTTTTATTGATGGTACGCAATGCGGAAGTGGATAAACGTAAGGTAATCCATTTGTTTTCTTCAGGTATAAAAAATTTTTTTACCTTTAGGTTTACATTGAATTTACGTTTGGTTTTGGCGTTAGAGTGAGAAACTTTGTTTCCTACAATTGCCTTTTTTCCTGTTATTTCACAAACTCTTGACATCTTATTTTTGTATTAATTATGTACTTTTTTTAAATTTTGGAGTGCAAATATCGTATTATTTATTGAATTGGCAATAAAAGTTTTATTTTTCTTTAAACAAACACATTTATTAAATGTCATTTTGTGCCAAGCTATTTGCAGAATTTTGTTGGTTATGGATTTATGCCAAGTGTTTTTGAGAAGTGCATTACCGTATTTAACAAATAAATTACAACATAAATTATCCATTTGGAAGGAAAACAACGCTGCCTTTCGCAATAAACAATCCGTTACTTCTATTAAATATAATGTAATTTGACTTTATACAGGGAAAATTATTTTATTGGTTCATTGGTTTGTGTGGTTTTATTGAATAATAATTTTCCTTGTTTCCATGCCGGTTGGCGTTTGTAGTTTCACAAAATAAATTCCTTTTGTAATAGAGGATAAATCAATTTGTTCATTGGTGTTTTTGGAAATAGATTTATCGAAAACACAGTTGCCAAGCAAATCGTAAATGCAAATTTTTGTGTTCGTTTCTTTGTAATAGGAATGAACGGTAAAAATGCCGGTGGAGGGGTTTGGGGAGATAGAGATTTCTGGTTTAAGATGTGCAATTGGGGAAGTGGTGTTGGTGGAAACGGCTGGGTTATCGTTTTTGATGGCGGCAAAAAAACAGTTATGAGAAGTCGGGTCGACAGGTGCAGGAAACTGGTAGGTGCTTCCATGCAAGGATACGGTGGAGGCGTTATAATTCACGGAAACATATACCAGCGAATCGGTGATTGCCATTTTGCCGGAGTTGCTTTCGTTTATATTATAGGCATACTGCGACCAGAGGTAATTCATATTCGGGTCAAGTTTAATGACCGCGAGGGAATTGGGGTTGAAGGTAAGAGTGGTGCTGCCAATGATAATAGTAGTGTCCGGAGTGCCTAGTAAATAGATGTTCCCAAGGCGGTCGCTTTTCAAATCTTTAATTTGAAAATGTCCTACGGCTAAGGTAGGAAAGGAAATGTACTGGATTAAATTGCCCTGGGCATCTGCTTTTACCAGATAGGTGTTGGTAGTGTCATGTGGCAACATCATGCTGCTTCCAAAATAAATGGTGTCGTAGCCTTGTATGACTATAATGAGATTGTTGGCGCTATCTGTGGTAATGGCTCTTTCAAACTGGTAGCCGTTTCCTCTTATCGCTTTTACCCATTGCAGGTCTCCGTTTAATGTGTATTTTGTTAAAAACACATCAGACAAGTTAGGTTGAGCCGGAGGGTTGAGGCATAGATTACCCAATATGCCGTTGAAACAAATGGTATCAATAAACCAATAATCGCTTTCGAGAAAGCCACCGTCTGTGGTGGGCGTTATTTCATTAGGTTCCAGTTCCAAATAAGCTGGGTTGGGCTGAAGCAACGACCAGAGTTGAGTTCCGTTCGAATTCAATTTGTCCATATAACTGATATAAGTGCCTGCCATGTTGCAAAAGGTTTGGTCCTGCCAGAAAACAACAATTTCATCGTTAGGAAAGGCGGTAACAGTATATCCTACATCGGAACAGGAACCTCCGGCAGTATTAAAAAATAATGCTTTCCCATTTTTATCGAGTTTTACCAGGAAATAATCGGCAGAACCTTGAAATGAATTTCTCGTCAGAGTATCCGTCCCTATTCCGAAGGAAACGGTACCACTATAATCTCCCGTGAGGTAACAATTGAAATGTTTGTCCAAACTCATGCTTCGGGTTTCAGTACTGTAGGTGGGTCCCGAAGAGCCGCTTACCCAGATTTTGTTTCCGGCGGCATCGTATTTTGCAACAAAAGAAGAGAGCCCCGAAACGGGGAAGGAACCATTTTTAGCGTTAAAGGTAACGGAGTTGTCGCAGATCCCCATAAAGTAGGGGTTACCAGTAGAATCGGTCTGAACCGATATTATGGAGGTTACTGTGTTTGAAACGATGGGATATGCCCATTGCCACTGCTGTGCAAAGGCGGTAAGGTTAATAATGCATAACGTAAGGAGTAGTTTTGTTTTCATGATGATGATGATGGTTTTTAGTTATAATTATAAAAATTTAAGTTGGTTAGTTCCTCCGTTATTGCCGGGTTTTTTACATCAGTTATTTCGTAGGATAATACATTGTCTTCGGTAAAATCGAGATTCATCATTTGTTCAATTCTTACGGGGAGTATTTTTCCACGACCTGTTTTTACAATAAATGAGTTTGCACCTATAGAACGAACAGGTAAGGATTCTTTCATTTTGCTGGAAAATACAATCACAGGTATTTTTTTCAGGTGAAGAATCTTTGCTAGTTCGGATAAATAGTCTATCCCGTTATTTTCGGGCATTTGAATATCCATAAATATAATATCGGGAAAGATGTGGGAAGTGTTAAGCATGTGAAGTGCTTCTTTTTCGCTACTGGCAATGTCGTATAGTTTTGCTTTTTTAATATTGGCGAGAGATTCGATAAATAAAAAACGATCCTCTTCGTTATCCTCAATAAGTAAAATGCTTTTTGTGGTCATTGTGGTTGAGTTTAAAATGGATTGCAAAGGTGGGTATGTTGGCTAAATAAATAATTATATAACTATTAAATAAAGTTATATTATTTTGTCTTTATGCATTTTTGGAATCTAATGCCTCACTTTTATAGTTTCCGGGCAATTGACCTTTTTTTGCCCTTTTTGCGGTCATTTTTATTAAGTCAATGGTAAATGAGTAACACTACTATTCCAACGAGTATAGTCCATTCTTTTTCTAATGAATGGTATCCTAAATTGGGATGATTAGTCAAAAAGATGATTTTTAACTGTTATATTATTGACTTGTAAGATGTTATAGGTAATTCTAATTGTAAAAAAGCGTTAGTTCTCAAGTTGATAGCGTTAGTTCTCAAGTTAAGAGCGTTAGCTCTCAAGTTGAGAGCGTTAGTTCTCAACTTGAGAACCTTAGCGGGTCAACGTAATTTTGTAGGGAGTAAAAAAATTAAGCGAAGAGTTTTTCTAATCTGAAGAGAAAAAATTTCACATCCTTCCCCCCTCTTAAATTAGCCCTAAACAATTTTAGTTTTGCGTTGTAAGATTCAGCGTGAGCATTAGTGCTTCGGTTGTCAAAAAAGTTGAGGATATTATCCCAGTGATAGTATATTGAG
>JANYDQ010000213.1 GCA_025363555.1 Bacteroidota bacterium
CATTTACTAAATAATGATATGTATTACATCAAACTAAAAACCCAAGATGGTCTTTGGATTAATGAATTTACGGTGGTGAGGTAGGAATAATAAAAAGTATAGCAAACATTATCCTTGAAAATAAAAACTAATCTAATTAAACCTTTTTACATAATTAGAGTATTACTGTTTACATCTGATAATCTAAATTAATAATAAACTATTTAATATATAAAAATGAAAAAATTAATTACCGTTACGGTTTCTATCCTGTTATTTACTGTAAACACATTTTCACAAAACTTCTGGCAACAAACAGGAGGACCAGTTGGTGGAAACATTGTTTCTATTGCTTTATTACCTTCTAATAACGCAACAATGTATGCCGTAGCTAATTATACTCTTAGTAGAGCTGGAAATACAGGCAGTACTATCTATCAAAGTACTAATAGTGGCAATACTTGGTCTATATTATTCGCTACTGATAATTACACCATTAATCATTTAACTGTAAATCCAGTAAGTGGTATCATTTATGCAAGTACTACTAATGCAGGCGTACTGGTTTCACCAGGATTTACGCAAATGAATACCGGTTTAACCAATTTAAACGTAAGAGGTATGGTAATAAATGCTACCGGAGATTCAATTTACGTATGTGCTGGCAATGCAGGCGTATTTGTAAACGTAGCTGGCACCTGGACACAGATGAACGCAGGCTTAAACAGCTTAACTACACGTGCTCTTGCTATCAGTAGTACCGGAAGAATAGCTTTAGCAGTGGATAGTGCCACTTTAGGTAGTGGTGGAATCTATCTATACGACCGAAATGCGCATACCTGGGTGGCAAGTACCGGAACTGGTACCCAGGGAATGAATGCGGTAGGTTTCAGTGCTAATGGAAATAGTATATTTTGCGCAAGCAGAGTGAACGCAGCTGCTCCTACTACGCCACATATCTATGTTAATCCAGGTACAGGCTGGACGCTAACTCCTGCCATTCCTTATATGGATAATATAACCGCTATGGCAGGTAACGCTAACAACGAATTACTGGTAGGTTCTAATAAGTATGGGTTATATAAGCTTACTAATACGGGTTGGGTGTCTTTAAATACTACACTTACCACATTTCGCATCCGCACTATTATTATGAATAGTTCTAATAAGTTATATATAGGTACTAATGGAGGTGTTTTTCGTGCAGATTCCCCAGGTTTAACATGGGCAGCGAGAAATGTCAATATCTTAGCTTATACAAACGAGGCATTAGCTTTTAATACTGGTGGAGAAATGCTGGTAGGTGCTATCCAGAACGGGCTTTATCACAGCGGAAACGGTGGTACAACCTATAACCAAGTGATGTTAAATGATACAGACGTTTATTCGCTGTCAACTGCCCCTACTGGTGCTATGTTTATGGGTACTTTCGTTACCAATACTGCCGGAACAGGTATCGGACAGATATATAAATCTATCAACAACGGAGTTAACTGGGCAAGTAGCTCAACTGGTCTATCTGCTGTTAGTTATACCGCTAGTTTTGAGTATAATTCTGTGGGAGATATCTTTGCAGGTACTGGTCTTTCCTTGCGTCCTCTTTATACTTCCTCTGCTGCAAGTGGCGGTAACATCTGGACTGTGCCCGAAAACGCTGATTTTCCTGTTGTGGCTAATTTTAATCCAGTAACAACCACAACTAATGTGCTATCTATGAAATATCATGCCAGTACAGGCAATTTATTTGTGGGCACACAGAATATGGGTGTGTTGCGTTCCAGTGATAATGGTGTTAACTTTACCCAAGTTCTACCCGATAGTGGTCAATACATTTTAGATATGGCTTTTACCTCTACCGGAAATCTTTTTATTATCAGCAATACATCTGGAGTAATGATGTCTCCAGATGATGGTAACACCTGGCAGACTACAGGTATTACTATAGGCGGGTTTTCGCTGATGGTAACCACAGGAGATACTATTTATGCTGGAACGATGAACGGTGTAATGATTAGTTCGGATAACGGAGCTACATGGACAGGACGAAACGCTGGTTTAAATACTTTTCATGCCGAAGTAATGAAGGTAAACCCTGTTGATAACTATATTTATGCCGGAACTGCAGGTGGAAGTGTCTTTAAAAGCGCGTACCCTATCCCTACAGTAACTTCCGTTAAGAATAATAACAATGTCAATTTGTTTTTTATCTATCCTAATCCTAATAATGGTACTTTTACTATCCATTTTAATGGGCTGGAGAATCAAACAAATCGTATAGAAATCTATAATACAATTGGGCAAACCGTATTTTCGCAGGATTTTATTACAACAGGTAATACACTTCAAAATATAAACCTACCTGCAATCCCAACAGGTATTTATTCTGTAAAAGTAATTGCTGGAAACACTATTAACACACAGAAATTGTCTATTAGGAATTAAAAAGATAAAACATAAATTTCATAATTCCAGATTAACTTAATTAATATCAAGGATGGAATAGTACTGAAACTATTAATTAAAAAAAGGAGATAAACGATTGTCAAGAAACTCAAATTTTTTGGTTTGTAGAAGTATTATAATTCGCTAAGTTTTACTTGCATAACAAAAGGAAAACACTGGTAAAATAGTCTTGTTAAAAGGAACTCAAAACCTAAAATATCCCTTTCTTCTGCCTATCATGATATAACTATCATATTGCAAAGTATAACTGAAGTTAGCATTAATCAGGTTATTCTCATCAGGCTTACCCACATAAAATAAGGAATTTGCAGCATTCATACTGCTGCTTGTATTAGTGCTTTTAGAATAATAATTAGCTTGCATAACACCATTATACCCCTATAATCCTTTTTCAATATAATATTTATAACAGCCGTATATCCTTCTAACCCATACCTACCACCAGGATCACGAATCACTTCAATCTTTTTTTAACCTATCAGGTGTCAGGTTTTTAATGTACTCCTGGTCCCTTTCCACCCCCATCCACCAGTATAATTATCTTTGCACTATTATCCACTTTCACTGCATTACTATACCTGTCATAAGTAACTCCATTCACTTTTTCAAGCATCTCCCTTGCAGTGCCAGCACCCACTCTCATCTTATCCGTAACAATCTGCACATCCTTATCCAACTGATTTTCG
>JANYDQ010000220.1 GCA_025363555.1 Bacteroidota bacterium
CCCTTTGCGACAATAACAGTTGCGGGTATGTTCACCCGTTTTTAGGAAAAGTAACTTGTCCGTTTGGTCCTCACCGGAGGTATTATCATTTTGGAGTAGATATAGATTTGGAAACCGGTGATGCAGTAGCTGCTGCATTTGACGGCAAAGTTCGCATTGCGAAAAAAAGTTCTTCGTATGGTAATGTAGTAGTTATTCGCCATAGTAACGGACTGGAAACTTATTATGCTCACCTTTCAAAATTAAAAGTGGTGGCAGGGCAGGATGTTTTTGCAGGTGATATTATTGGTTTGGGAGGCAACACCGGGTATTCCCGCGGAAGTCATTTGCATTTTGAAGTGCGCTACCTGGGTCAACCGATTAACCCATTTGATATTATTTCTTTTACAGAAGATAAATTAATAACAGATACCCTCGTGATAAATAAACAAACGTTTAAATATTACGCAAAAGGAAAACCGGTAACCAATACCGAGAATTGTGGGAAATTGCTGGCGGGAAATGTATATGTAATTAAGCAGGGCGATTCGTTATCTGCCATTGCACACCGTTACGGAACCACCATTGATTTGCTTTGCAAAAAAAACGGGATAAGAACTACCACCGTTTTGCGATTAGGACAGAAAATAAAGATTTAACATCTTTAAAAACCTTCTTCTTTCCAGATAAATACTTCACTCTCTTTTGAATAATAAGCAAACTTTTTATTCCTTTCCATCTTCACTATATTTTTATTTACCAGTGTTATTTCATCATAGTCGCACGGAAGAATTTCTTCCCCGTTAGTATCCAGCAAACCTACCTTGTCGTTTAAGGTAACCAAACTCCACTGGTTTTTCAACTCTTCTATTTCATCGTAGCGGTAGTCGCCCGTTACTTTTCCTGTTTTATTAATAAACCCCACCTTATCATTCTTTTTAACCTTTGCCGTTCCGTTTGTAAAATATCCTGCCGATTGAAAAGAATAAGGAATAACCAGTTTCATTTTCATGTCCACATATCCCCATTTGTTTTTATGCGCCACTGCTGCAAGGTTTTCCGAAAAAGGAAGCATTTTATCAATGTCTTTTGCCGAATAAAACTTATTGGTTTTATCAATCAATCCATGCTTTTTGTTTTTTTCGGCAATGGCAAACCCGTTTTTAAATTCTACCGGTGTGCCTGTAAAATCATAATCCATAGGAATTACCAACGAATCGTTTTTATCTGCAAACCCATACAGGTTATTTTTTACCACCATTATTACCCCCTCCGAAAACTCAGCCAACAAATCATATTCGCACTTTAATATATATTCGCCTTTGGTATTTATTATGCCTAACTTTTTCAGCGATTTTACTTTTGCCATCCCGTTTTTAAAATTATCCACCCAATCGTATTTGCAGGGAATAACAATGGTTCCCGATTTATTAATAAACCCGTTTTGTCCGCCCAGTTCCACAGAAGCCAGCCCTTCATAAAAATCTCCTGCTTTTGAATAGTTAACCGGGATAACCAGGTTCAGCGCTTCATCAATATAACCATACTTATCTCCCCTGGACACCGAAGCCATGCCTCCTTTAAATTCACCTATTTCATCGTATTCAAAAGGCAATACCACTTTCCCGGTTTTATTAATGATGCCGTACTTTTTATTTTGTTTTACAATAGCTATCCCGTTTTTAAATTCGTTCACCTCTTCGTAAATAAACGGAATAATTAAGTTGCCTGTTTTATCAATAAACCCTGCCTTTCCATTCAGCCCGCATTGAGCCAGTCCTTCCGAAAAATCTTCCACCCATTCATAAATAAAAGGGGTTGCTGTTTTTCCTGCCGTATCCACAAAGCCCCATTTGCCACCTTCGCGGGCAATTAATAATTTGCGCTGCGACAATTCTATTTCCACATTTACCTTTTCGGCAAACGGGTAATCGGGAAAATCTTTTTTGAATTGCAGCAGCGAAGAAGTAGTGTAATCGGCTGTGTAAATGCCATAGATATTATGCCAGGCAGTTTCCACATTTTTATTGTCGG
>JANYDQ010000243.1 GCA_025363555.1 Bacteroidota bacterium
TTGAGCAGTTTATCATCTTCAATTTTTGCAATTACAAAAATGTTTGCAAGCGAATCGCTACCCGGAAGTTTATTGCTGAATGAAAGAGAAGCTTTACCAACGCTGTCGGTAAAAACATCTTCCATTTTCATCATACCAAACATTCTTTTTACAAATACATTTATGGTAACGTCTTTTACCGGAAATTTTTTTATATCCGTTACATCAAAATTTATTACATGGCTTGAATCTGTTTTTTCATAAGTAACAGTAATAATTGCATTACGTTTTTCTACTTGTGCGTAAATTAAAGTGATGCCACAGACCAGGCATAATAGTAAAAGAGCAAGAGCCATTTTGCTTAGTAAATATTTACAACTGATTTCTCTTTTCATCCTGGTGTTTTATTAATTTGAACAACTGCCGGTTTTATTGATACTGTTCCCGAACTTACTTCTCTCCCGCCCGTTTTTTCCTCTTCTAATTCCCGTACATTCCTCAAGTCCATTACTGCTTGTTTGTCTTGTTGAATTACTAATCCTTCTTCTACTTCCCACACCGACATCATCGGAAAGAGTTTTGCGAAAAGTGTTATCACCAGAAAAATTCCGGCAAGACATGCTGCGGTAACAGAAAGTTCCACATAGTTTGGAAAATAGGAAGACCAACTCTCCGGCACATGCTGAATAGGCAATAGAGGATGGAGCAGTGTAGGAACCACAATGATGTATCTCTTAACACATGCTCCCGCTACAATGAATATGCATGTGATGAAAAGAATCAGTGGTGAACGCCCTTTGGGAAATGCCATGATGATGATAGGCAGCAACACTGTACCCACCTGCAACGTCCAGAATACTTTAGAGAAATCACCATAAAATAATTCTTTAAGTAAATGACCTTCACCTGCAGCCATCATGTAAGCAGGAATCGCGTATTCATTCAGGTTCATATAAGCATAAATAATTGTCAGCGTAAGTACGAGTCGTCCCATCAAATCAAAATGTCTGGGAGTGATATATTTTTCGAGATGATAAAATTTCCGAAAGACAGCCATTCCCAGCACGACACCTGCAGAACCGGAGTACAGCGCACCTGCAACAAAGTAGGGACCGAATACGGTACTGTTCCATCCGGGGCGCAGTGTCATTGCGAATATGTAGCTAACTACGGTGTGTACTGATACAGCTATGGGAATAATAATAATTGTCATGATGCTCATGCTTTTGTCAAGAAGACGCCATTGTTCTTTGGTGCCTTTCCAACCCAATGACATTTTTGTATATAACCATTTTCTGAATTTTTTGAATCGTGAATCACAAACGGTTAAACGGTCTCTGCAAAGCGCCATGTCAGGAATCATGGGCAGATATAAAAACAAAGTGCTTCCCGCCAGATAAGTGAAGATTGAAATGATGTCCCACATAAGAGGAGATTGTATTCTTCCGAAAATTACTAAGTTGGCGATACGGTCAGGACGACCTAAATCAATAATGGGCATGATTCCGCCAAAGAGAAGTGAAACGAATGTGAGTAATTCGGCAGAACGGGTAATGGGTCTGCGCCATTCCTGTTTAGTGATGCGGAGGATTGCAGACACGAGTGTTCCAGAGTGACTGATGCCGATAAAAAATACAAATATTGAAATGTATAATCCCCACGAAACATAATTGCGCAAAGCGGTTACTCCCAATCCATACCTCAACTGATGGATATAGCAATAGAGTCCCCAGCTAATCACTATCAGCAAACATCCAATCCAGATACGGGTGCTGCGCCCCCAATGATTTGACGGGCGCAAGCAGGTTTCGCGCACGGTTTCAATTTCTTTTTTCAGATTATATTTTTCCTCTGCCATACTTCTGCATTTTAAAATAATCAGATTGATTTTACATCTGTCTATTTTCCTTATCCATTACTGTTGGTTTTGTTTTCTTCTGCATTATTCATATCAGGTTTTGGATACAACCTGTTATTGGGAGGGAGATAATACACGCGAGGCTTTGTTCCCAACTCTTCCATAAAGCGATATGCAGCGCGGTCTTCCAACATTTGTGATAAATTTTCAGTTTCACCTGCCTGGTTGGTTACTGCATTTTCATTTTCATCACCATAATAAATTGCGTTCATAGGACAGCCCGTAACACAAGCCGGCAGCTCATCTACGCGTGCCATGTGTGAACAGAAATCACATTTCTCCACGCAACCTTTTTTACTCTGGAAAGCTCTTTCCATTGATGGTGTTTCTTCAATTATATCAGGTTTAACTGGCTCCGTCCAGTTAAACACTCTGACCGAATACGGACAGGCAGCCATGCAAAACCTGCAACCGATGCAGCGGTCAATATCAATAGCTACAATTCCATCTTCACGTTTAAATGTTGCATCAACAGGACAAACTTTTGTACATGGAGGGTCATCACAATGAAAGCAGGGTTTCGGAAAAAAGTAAGGAGCTTCTTTAGGCGCGTCCTGCATTTCAAGCACCTGAATCCATTCTTTTTCTTTTGGTAAAAAGTGCATCTTGTTACAGGCTTCGGTGCATTTGCCGCAGCCATCGCATTTTGCAAGGTCAATCACCATCACGAATTTTTTTCCGGGAATTCCTTTGCGCGACTCTTCGTCTGTGATGCCTTTGAAATTTGTATGCACCGGTATTTGTGCTTCATCCACATAAATTAAATTTCCTGCAGAGTCAAGCAACGGAACTTTTTTTCCTGTTAACGAACCTGGAGGTTTAGTATCGCTGTTACAGCCGATAACACCTGCGGCTATGGCTACTGCTCCGGTAATTAAACCTGTTTTGAGAAATGACCTTCGGCAGTTTTCTTCTTCTTGCTCAAGCATGAGAATAAAATTTAGTTATTCGTTAGTCAATATTACTTTCAATGCTTTTTCCTTTGCAGCATTTCCAAATGTTTCATACGCTTCAACTACCTGTTCTAATTTAAAACGGTGCGTGATAAGTTTTTTCGGTTCCAGCTTACCTGATTGAACAGTTTTAAAAAGCATAGGCGTAGATACAGTATCAACAAGACGGGTAGTAATGGAGATGTTACGCGACCATAAAGTTTCCATGTGAAGGTTGACACTTTTTCCGTGTACGCCTATGTTGGCTATATGACCACCTGCACCAATAATTGCTTCACATAATTCAAATGTTGCAGGTACACCAACGGCTTCAATAGCTGTGTCAACTCCCTTGTCGTTAGTGAGCTTCATAATTTTTTCGGTTGCATTTTCATTAGTACTGTTTAATGTATGCGTTGCGCCAAAAGTTTTTGCAACATTCAACCGGTTATCATCCTGGTCAATCATAATAATTACAGCAGGAGAATAAAATTGAGAGGTTAACAGTACAGCTAAACCAATAGGACCAGCACCCACAATGGCAATTGTATCACCGGGCTTTACTTGTCCATTAAGAACACCACATTCAAAACCCGTTGGTAAAATATCACTTAACATTACTAATGCTTCTTCATCAGCGCCTTCAGGAATCGGATATAAACTATTGTCTGCAAAAGGTATCCTTACAAATTCAGCCTGACATCCATCAATTAAATTTCCCAATATCCATCCGCCTTTTACACAGTGTGAATACATTGCTTTCTTGCAGTACTCACATTTGCCACAAGAGGTTATACAGGAAATTAAAACATGGTCGCCTTTTTTAAAATTGGTTACAGCGTTTCCAACTTCATCAATAATTCCAACTCCTTCATGACCGATAATTCTGCCATCTGTTACAGTAGGAACATCACCTTTCATAATATGCAAATCAGTTCCGCATATAGTAGTTTTAAGAATTTTTACAACGGCATCTGTTGGTTCCTTTATAATAGGTTTCGGTTTATCTTCCCATGCTTTTTTTCCTGGGTGATATACTAATGCTTTCATGGTTG
Source organism: Bacteroidota bacterium (assembly GCA_025363555.1). Classification (GTDB taxonomy): domain Bacteria; phylum Bacteroidota; class Bacteroidia; order 2-12-FULL-35-15; family 2-12-FULL-35-15; genus 2-12-FULL-35-15. The sequence goes on from JANYDQ010000243.1 coordinate 3,885, forward strand.
TGCTGCTGTTATTATTTTCAGCAGGATTTCCATTTTTATTTTCTTTTTTTATTGGTGTTTCTAAAGTTTCCATTTTCTTTTTATTTTATATTGTGAATGAATTATTGGTTGCGCAATCAGATACATTGATGCACAACAAAACATGCCGTTGATTTATAAAACGAACGACACAAAAAGGAAACTAATAAATCAAATACGGATTGACCGGTTGACAATAAAAACCGGCTCGTGGATGCGTAAAGGTGGAATATTTTTAACCGAAGTATTTTCTATTGTACTCTGAATATGTTCAGGGAGTAAAAAAACTAAAATATCAAATCTTGGTTGGTTTATTTTAAGTTGTTTACTTGTCTTTTGAGAATCACTAATTTTTTGAAAAACAAATTTTGAATTACAACATCCCTTTTTACAATTTTTATTCTTTGAACATACAGGACAATCACTTTCGCCCCCCAATGAAATATTAGTTTTAGTTAGTTTCCCACAGCAAAATTGTTTTTCAATAGCAAATCCATTCGATGCAAATAAGTAAAGGCTCAGGAGGAGCATTACTATTATTCGCTTTATAAATAGATATTTTTTCATACTTTGAAATGCCAAAATTACAATGAACCAGTTTTTAGAAATATGATTTATGACATAGTAGGAGATGACTTATGTTATGTTTAAATTTCTTCCTCAATCTTTGTCTTCATCTCCTGTCCTCTTTTGTGATTTCATTTTAGCAGCCGCTTCTTCCACATTCTGCATTATCTCTTGTTTAAACTTGGGGTTGGGTTTACCCATTTCGCTCATTCAACGCCCCAATTTCTTTAGTTTGTTTATTAATGATTTCTTCCGCCTTCATTTTCATTTTCTCATCCTTTCCACTTTGCAACTCATAATGCGCCATTTCAATTGCTGCCTTGTGATGCCTTATCATCATCATGGCGAAATCATGGTCAGGATTCCCGCCCATATTCATAAATTTCATATCCGACATCATGGTATTCATGATTTTCATAAGCGCACTTTCGGGGAATGTATTTTTATTGGCAGAATAAGAAATACTAAATGAAGCTAACAATATTGAGATACCTGCTATTAATCCGTTTTTTATTTTCATAATCTCAATTTTATTCTTGTGAATTATTATTAAAAGACACCGCTAAATATTCATGCCATCAATTGAATACAAGAAGGTTTGCCAAATTTATTGTCCGTATTTACAGGCTGTTACCTTCTCCCCAAATCCTCCTATAAGTTGAGGAGGTTGGGGTACGTGGCATTATATTGAAACTTTACGAAAATAAATCAATTAACTACTGCTTCCATTTTGCTCATGTTACTGCACTCAACAGCACATTTGCGACAGGCTTCTGCGCATTTTTTACAATGCTCCAAATGTGAATGCTTTTCACATTCATCTGCGCAGTCGTTACAAATCTCTGCACATAAGTTGCAAAACTTATTTACAAAGTTTATGGTATGCTTATCTGACCTTGCCATAAAAGCAGCAGCCATCCGGCACATGTCAGCACAGTAGCGGTCAAGCTCAATACACTCTGCCTGCTTTGCAGCATCTTGTTCGTTTGAACATCCGGTTGCACAATGTTCACATTCTGCCGCACACTGATTGCAGGCATCAATACATACTTTAAATTTTACGTGACTCATTTTGTTTTATTTTATATTGTGAATGAATTATTATGTCTAAACTATTAGTACCTTAAATTTCCTTTGTCACCCTTTCGATTGATGCTTTATAAATCAATGAGAATGTTTCGTCTTTCATAAATTCAGTAAGTTCAGGTTTAAATTTTTCAGCTTCCATTGATAAGGAAAACATCTTCTTTTGATTTTCTACATTTTCCGGATTTGATTTCTTAATACGGATTGCTTCAATAAATTCATCCATCCATTTTCCATAATGCACCATGAACTCTTGCTGTGCAGGATTTAATTTAAGAAGTTCTGTGTGC
>JANYDQ010000295.1 GCA_025363555.1 Bacteroidota bacterium
TTTTTGCAAATGGAACCATGTTGGAGGCAAGGTCGTATTATTATATAGATGATGTGAGTATAGTGGCATGTAATGTGGGTATAGATGAAATGGGAAAAGATGAAGGAGTAAGTATTTAGTCCTCCCTCAAAAACAATGAACCCATTGATATTATTAACAGGTGTTGAAAAAAGAGTTAAAAAAATCTGCAAGTTTTTATAATCCAAAAACCTTTTTCTTGCAGATTTTTTTAACTCTTTTTTCAACACCTGTTAATAATATCAATGGGTTCATTGTTTTTGAGGGAGGACTAATTAACAATCTAAGGCTGATAAACCATTTCACGTAGATCCAATTATTTTACCTATTTTCGGTGAATCAAAAAACGGTACCTTATTTATGGACAACTTAAATCAAACAAAACAATCCTCACTATTTACATTAATCTCCGTGTTCTTTTTTTGGGGCTTTGTTGCAGCGAGCAACGATATTTTAATTCCTGTTTTTAAAGAAAAACTTGGTTTGGAACAGTGGCAGGCGCAGTTAATTTCAGTTGCTTTTTATGTAGCTTACACCGTTGGTTCCATCATCTATTATTTAATTTCAAAAACTTCCGGGGGCGATATTCTCAATAGAATGGGGTATAAAAACGGCATTGCATTAGGTTTAATTATTTCTGCTATAGGTACTTTATTATTTTATCCCGCTGCACAAACCGCTTCTTTCCCCTTGATGATTTCAGGTTTATTTATTGTAGGATTGGGTTTTTCCTTACAGCAAACTGCAGCTAATCCTCTTGCCATCGTTATGGGTGACCCCCGAAAAGGTTCACAAAGGTTGAGTTTGGCAGGTGGGGTAAACAATGTGGGAACCACCATCGGACCAATCCTTATCAGTTTCGCCATCTTCGGAACCATTGCCGCAGGAAGTACATCAGTAGCAAGTATAGCAAGTATAAAAACTCCCTATTTAATTCTTGGAGCTGCATTTCTTATTGTTGCTGTTATTTTTAAATTTTCATCCATTCCCAATAAAATACATTCTGTTAATGATGATGCTCCATCAGAAATTCCTGTTGCTGCCGAGAGAAATAGTGCATTAAAATATCCTCAATTGGTTTTAGGAATGATAGGAATATTTGTTTACGTAGGTGTGGAAGTAAGCACAGCCAGTAATCTTCCCGAATTTATGAAACAACATGCCGGCATCAGTACCAACCAGGTATCACCTTATGTTTCTTTGTTTTGGGCAAGTTTAATGATTGGAAGATGGACATCATCCGTTGGCGCATTTAATTTAAAAGGCGGAATAAAAACAATATTAAATTTACTAATGCCTTATATTGCCTTTGGTGTTTTTCTTTTAGTAAACAAAATTGCGAGCCACGATTTAACTCCTTTTTACATTTACGCATTTGTAATTGTCGCATTAATTATTGCAGATATGTTAAGCAAAGGAAACCCTGCAAGACAACTTTTAATTTATTCCGGGTGTGGAATCACAGCATTATTTATCGGCATGTTTTCTTCGGGAATGATAAGTGTTTATGCCTTCATCAGCGTAGGATTATTTTGTTCTACCTTATGGCCCTGTATATTTACCTTAGCCATTGCTGGTTTGGGAAAACATACCAACGAAGGCTCAAGTTTTTTAATCATGATGATTATGGGAGGCGGATTAATCAGTTGGTTACAAGGCGCATTGTCATCCAATTCTTTATTAGGAATTCAATGGAGCTATTTAGTAGGCGTTGCGTGCTTTGCTTATTTAGCTTTCTATGCATGGAAGGTAAGTTCAATATTAAAGCAGCAGGGAATAGATTTTAATAAATCTACAATGACAACACATTAATAAAACATTGCAATAATACATAGCACTCCAGGCTCCATCACCCCTCTCCTTTCTTCAAGAAGAGGGGCAGGGGGTGAGGGCCAACAGAATTATGAAACAAAAACTGGTAGCGGGCATTGATATTGGAGGCACCAACACCACATTTGGTTTGGTAGATTCGAAAGGAACAATTATTTATAAAGAGACTATTGTCACCGAGCATTACACTTTGCCTGAAAATTTAGTAGCAGTGGTAGTGGAACATATTCAAAAGTCTATTACCGGTTATGCCGATAAATATGAATTAGCCGGAGTAGGAATAGGCGCACCTAACGGCAACTATTTTAATGGCTGCATTGTGTTTGCTCCCAATTTAAAATGGAAAGGGATTGTTCCGATTGCAAAAATGTTTGAAGACAAATTAAAAGTAAAAGCAGTTCTTACAAACGATGCAAATGCAGCAGCCATGGGTGAAATGATTTTTGGCGGAGCAAAAGGAATGAAAGATTTTATTTTCATAACACTTGGAACCGGCTTGGGAAGCGGTATTTTTGTGAATGGTGAAATGGTATATGGTCACGATGGTTTTGCCGGGGAATTGGGTCATGTAATTATGTTCTCTGATGGAAGGCAATGCGGATGCGGAAGAAAAGGATGCCTGGAAACCTATTGTTCAGCTACTGGAATAATAACTACTTATAAACTCAATACTCAATACTCAGGACTCAAGACTATTACTTCAAAATACATTTACGAAAAGGCTTTAGCTGGAGACGTGGATGCATTAGATGCTTTTAATTACACAGGTGATATATTAGGATTGGCGTTGGCAAACAGTGTGGCATATACAAGTCCGGAAGCAATTTTTTTATTTGGTGGTTTGGCTTTGTCAGGCGATTTTATTTTCAAACCTACAATAGAGAGTTTTGAAAAGAATTTATTAAACATATATAAAAACAAAATAAAAATTCTTCCTTCTGAATTAAAGGAAAACGATGCAGCTATTCTTGGTGCAGCTTCTTTAATCTGGAACGAAATAAAATAAGTTAGTATGAAAAAAACTGTTACCTTATTGTTAGTTCTCTGTGCATTTTCAATACTTGCGCAACCTTCTCAAAAATTATTACCATTAATTCCATTACCCAAGGAAGTAAAATATCTGGACGATATATTTAATTTGACCCCGAAAACTAAAATAGTTTTAGTTAATGATATATTCAAACCGGAAGTAGATTACTTGAACAATTATTTGAAAATAAATTATGGTTTCGATTTAAAAATAGTTTCCGATTTACCTAAAGAAGGAAATTACATCATCATTACTCAGCCTGATTTTGAAGCCGGATTTTTAGAGAATTATGATTTAACAATGAATCAAAATCAACTGATTTTTATTGCCGAGGGTAATGCCGGTTTGTTTTATGGAATAGAAACTTTGATTCAATTAATGCCTTTGGAAAAGATAGTGGATGGTGTATTAGGGGAATCTCAATTAAAAATTCAATGTGAGGATATAAAAGATGCTCCCCATTATCAGTGGCGTGGCATGCACCTGGATTGCAGTCGTCATTTCTTTTCAAAGGAAGAAGTAAAAAAATACATTAATTATTTAGCGATGTATAAATTCAATGTGTTTCATTGGCATCTGGTAGATGACCAGGGTTGGCGAATAGAGATAAAAAAATATCCCTTACTTACTTCCATTGGTTCACAACGCAAAGAAACTATTGTTGGTAAACCCGCATGGGATAAGGACGGAAAGCCTTCTAAAGATGATAAATACGATGGAAATCCTTATGGCGGCTTTTATACTCAGGAGGATATAAAAGAAGTGGTAACGTATGCTCAAACAAGACACATCACTGTTGTTCCTGAAATAGAAATGCCCGGACATTCATTGGCTGCTCTTGCTGCTTATCCTCAATATTCATGTACAGGGGGACCATTTGAAACCTACACCAAATGGGGTGTTTCGGATGATGTGTATTGTGCCGGTAATGATTCCACCTTTTTATTTTTACAAAATATTCTTTCGGAAGTAATTGATTTATTTCCCGGAAAATATATTCACATTGGTGGTGACGAATGTTTGAAAGGGCGTTGGAAAGCTTGTCCTAAATGTCAGAAAAGAATTGCCGATGAAAAACTAAAGGATGAAAATGAGTTACAGAGTTATTTCATAACCCGAATCGAAAAATATGTAAATTCAAAAGGAAAACAAATAATTGGATGGGATGAAATACTGGATGGCGGACTTGCACCAAATGCCACTGTAATGAGTTGGAGAGGTACCGCAGGAGGAATAGCTGCAGCAAAACAAAAGCACATGGTAGTAATGACTCCCGGTAAGCCTTGTTACTTCGACCATTATCAGTCCAAAGATAAAAAAACAGAACCTCTTGCCATTGGCGGATTCAATCCTCTCGATTCAGTGTATGCTTATAATCCCACTCCTAAGTCACTTTCTGAAGAGGAAGCTAAATTTATTTTGGGTGCACAGGGAAATGTATGGACTGAATACATAACCAATTTTTCAAGTGTTCAATATATGTCCATGCCTAGAATGGCTGCATTGTCGGAAGCTTTATGGACTCCGTTAGATAAAAAGAATTATAAAAATTTTATTGAACGATTAAAAATTCATTCAAGAACATTGGATAAGATGAATGTAAATTATGCGAAACACTTTATAAACAAAAAATAAATAACTCAAATGGAAAACAGAAGAAATTTTATTAAGACATCTGCATTGGCTGCTGCTGCGGTACTTACAAATATTCCCAAAACAAAAGCGGAAGAAAAACAACAACAAATTAAACCTGCTACTGTAAAACCTATTGTTATTTCTACATGGAAATTTGGAATAGGAGCAAATGAAGAAGCTTGGAAAATATTGGCAAACAATGGCAAAGCATTGGACGCTGTGGAAACCGGAGTAAAAGTTATTGAAGGTAATATGAACGAACGGAGTGTTGGTTTGGGTGGTCGTCCGGATAGAGATGGGCACGTTACGTTAGATGCGTGTATTATGGATGAGTTTGCAAACATTGGCTCTGTAGCTTGTCTGGAGCATATCAAACACCCTATTTCTGTTGCTCGTGCGGTAATGGAAAAAACTCCTCATGTAATGTTAGTTGGAGATGGTGCCTTGCAATTTGCAATCTCACAGGGATTCACAAAAGAAAAAGGAGTGGTTGAAGAAACACAAAAAGATTGGAAAGAGTGGTTAAAAACCAGTAATTACAAACCCCAGGCAAATATTGAAAACCATGATACTATCGGAATGATTGCAATGGATTCAAACGGTAATTTTTCGGGAGCTTGTACCACCAGCGGTTTAGCATATAAAATGCACGGGCGTGTTGGCGATTCACCAATCATCGGTGCAGGCTTGTATGTAGATAATGAAGTAGGTGCCGCTACTGCTACCGGACACGGTGAAGAAGTTATTCGCATCGCAGGCTGTCATTCCGTTGTAGAATTAATGCGCCAGGGAAGAACTCCTCAACAAGCCTGTGAAGAAGCGGTAGCAAGAATAGTAAGAATAACAAAAAACAGGGGAAAGAATTTAAAAGACATACAGGTTGGATTTATCGCCATTAATCAAAACGGTCAATACGGTGCGTATTGTGTGCAAAGTGGATTCAATTTTGCTGTATATAATGAGGTTGGAAATAATTTAATTAATTCTGATTTCTATATGAAATAGGAGGAGGGTTTCTTAAGAATTAAAACCCTTCAAACACTCCTAAACCAAAAAGAGCAAAGTCATATTTTACAGGGTCGGTATCAGAAAATGATTTAAGATTATAGGTAAGTTCAGTAACTGCTTTCCAATCGTTTTGTGTTCTGGTTAGCAAACCTAACTTGCGAGCAACATTACCCGAATGTACGTCCAGTGGGCACATTAAATGGGAAGAATTAAAATCTTTGTTTTTCCATACTCCAAAATCAACACCTCTTTTATCATTTCTTATCATCCAACGGAGAAACATACAAATCCTTTTGGCAGAAGAGTTTTCCGCAGGATTAGAAATATGTTTAGTAGTGCGGGCAGGATGAGCAATAGAAAAAAAAACATTACGAAAATTCGTTATAGCGGACAAACAGACATTGTTCATTTCTTCATTAGCAAGGTTATTGGGGTGAAAAACATTTTGTAATCCTCCATGATGTAAATAAATATTTTGCAACGACTTAATAAAAAACACTGCATCCATGGTATTAAAAGTGCGATGAACAAAATTATCGAATTGATATAAGTCCCTTGCTTTCGCATTCAGAATAAAATCGTGAGGAGTGTTATCCATTAACTTCATTAGTTTGTTGGCATTATTAATAATAGTTACCCTTTGTCCCCAGGCTATGGTTGCAGTAATAAATCCTGCTATTTCAATATCTTCTTTTTTATCAAATTGATGAGGAATTGAAATGGGGTCGGTATCAATAAATTCCGCACGATTATAAAGGTCGTGCTTCTCTTCTAGAAATTCTTTTAGTTCAGTCATAGTTAATTTCATTCTTATTTGTCAAAATTTATTTGCAATAAAAGTAGAAATAATTACAGAAATGGTTAAATTATTTAAATTAAACAATTATTTTTACACTACACTTTTACAACAAATTTCAATGTACAACTGGTCTTCCTTTCCGCTGGTGCGTTTGCTGCTTCCATTCATAGCAGGAATTATTTTTGCTATCTATCTGCCCTTTCAATGGGACTATAGTATTTATATTATTCTTTTAATTGCAAGTATTGTTGGATTAGTTACACTGGTTCCAAAATATAATTTTTCTTATAAACGAACGTGGTGGTATGGTGTAATGCTAACTTCTATGCTATTTCTTTGTGGCTATCAATTTACCATTTTAAAAACTGAAAGATTTTCGCCTTTACATTTCTCAAATTATACAAAAGACAGCGTTCAATGTGTATATGCACGACTCATCGACCCACCAATTGAAAAACCAAAATCAATGAAAGTGGTAATGGAAATACTCGCTATAAAACACGGTAATGAATGGAAAAAGACTAGTGGTAAAGCAATGATAACATTAAGTAAAGATACCCTTTCCAAACAAATAAAATGTGGAGATGAAGTGATAATGAAAGTAAACTTTAAAGAAATTCCATCTCCGCAAAACCCCGGTGAGTTCAATTACAAAAGATTTTTAGCTTTTCATAATGTGTTTCAGCAGGCATTTGTTAAAAGCGGAAATTGGATAAACACCGAAAAAAATAGTGGAAGTATAATTTATGTCTTTGCAAATAATTTACAACACACCTTTTTAAAAGTTCTTGTAAAAAACCACTTGCAAGGAGATGAATATGCAGTAGGTGCGGCATTGTTACTCGGCTATGTAGATAAATTAGATGCTGATATTATTCAGGCGTATGCCAGTACAGGCGCTTTGCATGTATTGTCTGTATCGGGATTGCACCTTACTATTATATTTATTGCATTGACGTGGTTTCTGTTTTTTTTGGATAAAATAAAATTCGGTCATATTGCAAAAGCAATTATGTTACTTCTGTTTATTTGGTTTTATGCAATGCTCACAGGTCTTTCTCCGGCAGTATTACGGTCGGCTGCTATGCTAAGTTTTGTAATTATTGCCAAAGCAACAAGGCGAAATAGTAATATTTACAATACATTAGCCGCCTCCATATTTTTATTACTGCTCTGTAATCCATATTTAATAATGGATGTGGGGTTTCAACTTTCATATATAGCAGTTATTGGTATTGTATATCTTCAGCCTAAAATACACGTATGGTATAATTTTGAAAATTACAATTGGCTGGTTAGGAAATGGTGGGAACTCACAGCTGTTTCCATTGCAGCCCAACTTGCCACATTTCCATTAGGACTCCATTACTTTCATCAGTTTCCAAATTATTTTTTATTGTCCAATTATTTAGTCATTCCCATCTCATTTGGTATCATGTTTATTGGTATCGCGGTTTTTGTGTTTTGTAAAGTTCCTTTTCTTATAAAATTTATAGCACTTTTATTTAATTGTTCTATCTGGCTTTTAAATTCATCCATCCGATTGATTGAAAAATTACCTCATGCCTTATTACAAGGTATTTCTATTTCAGTTTTAGAAACATGGTTGATTTATGGAATAATTTTTCTGTTTGTTTATTATTTTACATCCAGAAAATATAAATACCTCGTTTATGCGCTCACTACCTGTGTCGTATTACTAATGTCTTTATCCATTCAGCAGTTTATTGAATACAGGCAAAAAAAATTAATCGTTTATAATATTCCAAAGACATCTGCAATTGATTTTGTTTCTGCTAAAGCGAACGTGCTGTTTACGGATACTGCTTTTGCAAAAGACGAAAGTAAATTACTATTTCATGTAAAACACAATTGGTGGGATTTAGGAATGAAGGAATCTAAGGTGATTTCAAAAGATACTGTAACCAATACATTGTTTATTAAAAATAATCATATTCAATTTTATGATAAAAGAATAGCAATCGTAAATAAAGGAAATGAATCGAAATATATAAATCAACTTATGATAACACCTTTAAACATTGATTATTTAATTGTTTCAGGAAATCCTAAAATTAAAATCGAAGAGCTGATTAAATTATATAAAGCAAAAGAAATTGTATTTGATTCATCCAACTCGCTCTATTATATTAATAAATGGAAAGAAGAATGTGTGAAGCTAAATCAGCCTTATTATTCAGTTTCTGAATCAGGTGCACTGGTTGTGGATTTATAGTAATAGAAAATAGATGAAACAGAATCTTAACTTTGCAGCATGAAATTTAAACTGGGCGATAAAGTAAAATTCCTTAATGAAAAAGGTGAGGGAATAGTGAACCAAATAATTAATTCTTCTTCTGTTGAAGTAACTATTGATGATTTTGAAATTCCTTGTTTGATTTCTGAATTAATATTAATTCGGGATGAAACATCTCAAGAAATACCTTCCAAACAGGAGGAGCAACCCGTAATTCAAACTATTTTCAAACCAATAATTAATTCTGAAAATAAAACCAAAGAAGGAATATACATCGCTTTATCACCGGAAAAAATAAACGATATTGAAAATTCAAATATCAATGTTTGGTTTATTAATCATACAGCTTATCAAACTTTATTTACCTTTTCCTTATTAAAAAATCAACAATCAACAACACTGGAAGCAGGAAGTACTAAGGCATACGAATCTATTTTAATTGAAACAATTAATAAAAAGCAAATCGAAAGTTTATCCAATTTTAAAATTGATGTATTGTTTTTTGATGAGAAAGAGCATCCTTATCAATACCCCGTTAGTGAGATAAAGAAACTAAAAATTGTAAAATTATACAAAGAGAATGCTTTTGAAGAAAATGATTTTATTTCTGAAGATGCATATATAATTATCCTTTCTCATCTTATGGATTTTGAAAAAGAAAAAAATCTTTCCTTCCCAACCATGGACTTATCTAAACTTTTGTTTCAGAAAAAAACAATTGCTGAAATACCTAAAAAATCAAAACCACACAATTCCGGAAATGAAATGGAAATAGACATTCATATAGAAGAACTATTGGAAGACTATAACCATTTAAGCAATTCGGAAATAATTAAAGTACAGTTAAAATATTTTCAAAATGCTTTGGATACTGCCATTGCAGAACATTATAGAAAGTTAATCGTTATTCATGGAGTAGGAAAATTAAGATTAAAACAGGAGGTTCGTAATCTTCTTTCAGCTTACGACAATGTTCAGGTGTACGATGCTTCTTATGCTAAGTACGGCTTTGGAGCCACAGAAATCATTATCAGTTAAATTACTACCTTTGCATCGCAAGTCGTTCTATCGCTGCCTTTCTGATTTATAGGAAGGGGGAGGAAAGTCCGGGCAACACAGAGCATCCCACTTCCTAACAGGAAGGATTCATAGCAATATGAAGACAGCAAGTGCCACAGAAAATTACAGCTTTGCAGAAATGTTTAGTGATGGTGAAAATGTGAGGTAAGGGCTCACAGAGATAGTTGGTAACAATTATCTCGGGTAAACCTTGGGAGTTGAAAGACCAAATAAACCGAAGCTTTAAGAGTTGCTCGCTCAATTTCGGAGGGTAGGTTGCTTGAGTTCGTTGGCGACAGCGAACCTAGATAAATGATAGAAGCTCTGAAAAGAGTACAGAACCCGGCTTACAGACTTGCTTGTTATTAATTTCCCTTATTAAGAAATTCCATAATTATTTTATTGAATTGTTTTGCCTGTTCCAATACTGGCATGTGAGCTGCTTTGGGAATAATTATCAATCGGGCATTTTCTCTAATATGTTCTTTTAATTGTTTACCAATGTGCAAAGGAATTAATTTATCCTGCTCGCCCCAAACAAGCAATACAGGAAATCGAAAAGGATAATTTTGATTGGCATAATACTCTTTTTCTTTTTCTACTGAATTCAATAACCCCTTCTTTTCCTCCACCTGTTTGTTATACATATTATTATACATGTCCTTAAGGATAAATGCGGGAGCCAATGGTGGCTTTACGAAAGCTATTTCCAATAAAGGTTTTAAACCTTTATAGTTATCGGGGACCAGCAACTCAACCAAACCTTTTACCTTGAATTTTTCATTAATTGATTTAATATCTTTATCATTAAAATATTTAACCGGACTATCAACAAGAATTAATTTTTTTATTTTATCCTGATTGGCTAAAGCCAACTCAGCAGATACTACTCCACCATACGAAACGCCACATAAATTAAAAGTTTTGACATCGAGTTTATCAATTAATAACTGCATCGCTTCCACCTGATTTTTTATTGAATAAGAAGGAGTAGCAATACAGGATTTTCCAATACGTGGAAGAGCAGTATTTTTAAAGATAAGGCGTAGGATATGGCGTCATAAACAAACCAAGGAAACTATCAGTAATGATTTTACATTTATAGCAGAAGGCACCAAAATTCACAACAGAAATGGCAGCTTTTTTAAAAGAAATTGGTAGAGACCAAACTTGACCCCATAAGTACCATAGCCCGTTATCATAAAGTATCACCCGAAAAACTCAGGCGGAGCTATAAAAAGAAACTTAGTGATTTTAAGCAGTGGGAGCAAAATCCTCACTGTGAGGACTATCTCATCTACCCAGAAAACATCACAGAACAATTAGCTATAGACGAAGTAAGTTTATCAAAAGGCGAGCTCAATACATTTATAACATCCAAAAAGCACAAAACCAACCAACGTAAATTAGTAGCAGTC
>JANYDQ010000330.1 GCA_025363555.1 Bacteroidota bacterium
GTTCAGTGCTCCGCAGACACATTTGTGGTTAATCAAACATTGGTTCTCCGCATCAAGTTTAGTGCTGAAAATCGCCACCTTCGCCAAGCCGCAAACCGTTAGTTGCAATTGTGAGAACGCGCATCGCAATTTGGACGCATCGAATAAAACAGACTGAAGAATTAAAAACAAAGCAATGAAAAAAATTATCTTACTTAGTATTCTGATGGGTTTTGTTCAACAGTTTAGTTTTGGACAAACAGGAAATTGGTTATGGGCGAAAGGTGCAATTGGAAGCCATATAAGCGAAGGTGCTCCTATCTGCACCGATGCAAATGGTAATGTTATTATAGCAGGTTCGTATGCTGACACTAGTATAACCTTCGGTAGCTTTACAGTATTTAATAGCCAACCAAATCATTCAGACATTTATATTGCAAAATTTAATTCTTCGGGGAATGCCTTGTGGTTGAAAACAGCTGGAGGGATTAATAATGATTCTCCAATTTCAATATGCACTGATTCTAATGGAAATGTTTTTATGGCAGGAAATACAGAAAGTCCTATTTGTACTTTCGGAAGTGTTAATTTAGTTAATGGTTCAAGTTTAAATATGTTTGTTTTTAAATATGATTCCAATGGAAATGAAATGTGGGGAAGAAATGCAAGTGGTTTAAACTATACGGGTGCTTATGGGGTTTCAACGAACGGAGCAGGAAATGTAATTCTTACTGGCACTTACAACGACACTATGAATGTAGGAACCACAACATTAATAAGTTCGGGTGGCTTTGATGCTTTTCTTCTCAAATATGACACAAATGGAAATTTAATGTGGGGAAAAACAGAAGGAGGAACAGGAGCTGATGAAAGTTATGCTGTAAATGTTGATGGTTCAGGGAATATTATTATGGTTGGAATTTATTTTAGCCCATCTATTGCTTTTGGAAGTTTCACTTTAAACAATGCAAGTGGAACAGGAGATATTTACATTGTTAAATATGATTCAACAGGCAATGTGGTTTGGGCGAAATCAGGTAATGGAAATAATGGTGATTATGTACAAGCAGTTTGCACAGATGTTAATGGAGACATTTTTATTACAGGCGGTTATAATAGCACCTCTTTAACTTTTAATAGTTCAACATTAAATTGTGCTGGTGGATTGGATGTTTTTTTTGTTAAGTATAGTTCATCAGGGAATATTCTCTGGGCGAAGTCGGCAGGTGGTGTCGCAGATGATTATGGTTATTCTATTAGCCCTGATGGAAACGGAAATATTTATTTGACAGGTGGTTTTGCAAGTTCGACAATAACATTTAACTCCGATACGCTAACACAGCCAACTATATTTACAGACCCTATGTTCATTATTAAGTTTGATTCAGATGGAAATATTTTATGTTCTGATGTTCTTGGAAGTGGAGGCGATGACCAAAGCGGAGTAAGTACAGACCTATTTGGCTATGCCTATGTCGCAGGTGATTTTATTGGTTCTTTCATAATTGGTGCTGACACTTTAACTCAAACTCATCCAGGTGAAACTGGTTTTGTTTCTAAATATTATTGTCCAACCTCTCACGATGGAATAAACGAACACATATCCCAAGAAACTATTTTAATTTATCCGAACCCTTTTACTTTACAGACAACAATTAACTTTGCAGAAGAACAAAAGAACACAACAATAAGAATAACTGACGTGCTTGGAAAAGAAATTAAAATAATAAACTTCACAGGTAAACAACTTATAATAGACAAGGGCGATATGAAAGCAGGCATTTATTTCGTGCAGACATTAGACGAGAAGAAGAAATTAACGAACAACAAAATAATTATACGATAGTACTTGAAACACTTGACACGAAAAGAAAGCACTGCCTATAATCGAGTAGGCTGCCCTGCTACCCCTGTTGAGCGTAGCCTCTGGCTACGTTCGGTTTAACAAGGCGTCCCGCCTTATACCAAATTGTTATTATATTTGCAAAAGAAAAAAAAATGCCGCCAGAAATATTAATGCTAATTTTAAAGAGTGTGCAAGGCGG
>JANYDQ010000335.1 GCA_025363555.1 Bacteroidota bacterium
CACGCTGAATCTTACAACGCAAAACTAAAATTGTTTAGGGCTAATTTAAGAGGGGGGAAGGATGTGAAATTTTTTCTCTTTAGGTTAGAAAAGCTCTTCGCTTAATTTTTTTACTCCCTACAAAATTACGTTGACCCAAAACAAGACTTTGGTTTGGAGTAACCAGGCTTTGGTTAGGAGTAACCAGGCTTTGGTTTGGAGTAACCAGACTTTGGTTAGGAGTAACCAAAAACTTGTTTTGAAAAACAAAGTCTTGGTTTGGAGTAACAAGTCTTTGGTTGGTTCAAACAAAAACATTGTTTTTACCACACTTCATTTTAAAAACGAAAAGCGGGTGGAATAAAATAACGAAACTTCAGACTATTGGTGTGCATTTGTAAAAAAGAATATTATGGGATATACCTTATATATATGTATAAACTATTGGTTTAATTAAACCTGATAGGTTTTTAAAATCTGTCAGGTTTAATTATTAATCAAACCATTCAAAAAATTTGGGCGTGCCCCCCGATGAAGAATCGGGGGTCGGGCTTTTCGCTACAATCTTTTTTGCCCCCCCCGCACATTACAACGCATCAAAAAAGGATTTTCGCTACAATCCCTCACGCTTCGTTTCCTGAAGTTGGCTCCTAAATCCTTTTTTCAGTAAACCTGACAGGTTTTAAAAATCTGTCAGGTTTAATAACCTCTTCAACTTTATAAAATGCAATACGCTTCCTTATTCTTCTAAGGAATTATTGGTGGCGTAGCCTCGCCATTTGGCAAGTACGTTTTCCATGTCCTGTGGTAGTTGAGAATCGAAGTGAATGTATTTTCCGGTGATGGGATGATTGAAGCCCAAGGATTTTGCGTGGAGGGCATGCCGGGGCAGGAGGGTGAAACAGTTTTCGACAAATTGTTTGTATTTTTGAAAGGTGGTGCCTTTCAAAATGCGGTCGCCTCCGTAAGTATCATCATTAAAAAGGGAGTGACCAATGTGTTGCATGTGTGCGCGAATTTGATGGGTACGACCAGTTTCGAGTTTGCATTCGATTAAGGTAACGTAGCCAAATCTTTCCAGGACTTTATAATGGGTTACTGCATGTTTTCCGAATTCGCTGTCGGGCGGAAATACAGCCATTTTTTTTCTGTCACGTAAATGTCTGCCCACATTTCCAATTACTGTTCCTTCGTTATCCTGAAAATCGCCCCATACAAGGGCATTGTATTTCCTATCGAGGTTTCTGTCAAAAAAATCTTTTGCCAGTTTCACCATTGCGGTTTCCGATTTTGCTATGACCATGATGCCTGTTGTGTTTTTGTCGAGGCGATGAACTAATCCGGGGCGAAGCGTAGATTGTTGGTTAGTTACTGGTGATTTTTGATTTGGTAAATGCTGAAAATGATAAACGAGTGCATTCACCAAAGTACCGGTATAGTTTCCATAGCCCGGATGAACTACTATGCCTGCCTGCTTGTTTACTATTACCAAATCGTCATCTTCATAAACAATGGTGATAGGAATGTTTTCGGGAATGAGTTCCAAAACCCGCGGAGGGTGAGCAAAAACAACGGTGATAACATCGTGTGGTTTTACTTTGTAATTTGATTTGATTGATTTGTTGTTTACCAGTACATTTCCATTTTCTATGGATTGCTGTACTTTTGAACGGGTTGCATTTTTGGTATGGTTTATCAAAAATTTATCGATGCGGAGCAACGACTGCCCGGGGTCAACTACTACCCGTATGTGCTCAAATAATTCGCCATCTTCCTGTTCTTCGTGTTCTTCGTGTTCGTTTTCTTCTTCATTCATTGGCAAATTATTGTGGTATTATTTGATTTTTATAAATTTATTTGAAGAGGTGTTTGCACCATCTTTAATTGTGATAAAATAAATTCCATCTGAAAGAGAAGAAATATCAATGGCTTCAGACACATTCAATTTGTTTTCTAAAATGGTTCGTCCGTAAATATCTAAAATGGAATACAAAATTTTATCAGATGGATTTTTAGGATAATATTTTACAAACAACTCATCGTGTGCGGGATTTGGATAAACAGAAAACGAAACAGAAGTGGACGAAAGATTATTAATGCCAGAAGTTTCGGCAGCAGTGCCAAACACAGGGCGCATCATTAACGAACCGGGATAAGGCGATTGGTACCACGCACCAGTGGTATTATAAAATATTTTATCCTGTGAGTTTGTATTTTTATCCACCCCTACACTCATTTCCTGGCTGGTGTGTTGCAAATAACCGATATAAAAAGTTGTTGGCTGACTCATATAATAAGGATACCGAAAATGGTACCTTTTGAAATGGTTAGGTGCATATTCAATCTGATTATACCAGGGTGTCACTGAATTTATAGTATCAATTTCTGCCCATGGATGTCCGCCTGCATCGCTCCATACTTTCAAATCCAGCGCACCAATATATAAACTGGCATCGTGCCACAAAGGATTAAAATAAATATCAATTGCCTGTAATGTATCGTGCACTGTGGTGGTGTATTGAACTGCCAGTTCGCCAAGCTGTGAAGCATTTAAAGAAAAGGCAGATTCGGCAGAGCCGTCATCGTAAGCAAAATAATTGGAGAATGTTTGGGTGTGTAATATGGTATCGTTCCTATGATTTACATCACCAGTTTGTAAATGAGATTCAAAACGGTAATCAGAAGGACCCGATAAACCAGCAGGAATAGCAAGAAGTGGACCTGAAGGACATGGAAAATATCCTGTAGTAGCATAAGGGGTAACGTTGAGCTGACCTTGTACATATTGGTATATATAAATCGAATTATTAATATCATATATACTATCAGCACCATTTGATGCATTAATAATACTAAGGCTATTGTTCCGAAGCAACATAGTAAAAGATGACCTGCATTGGTTGGTATCAATATAATGCCTCCAGGGCATTGCATAATAATTTTTTAATAGAGAAGGTGCATCATAAACAAATGCTACATCATTAAGGATAGTATCACTCCAAAATCTACCCTTATTTAAATACACATTATCAATACTCCACTGGTCGCCATTACCGCTAATGGTTGCATAATTTTTAAATCGAAATTGGAAGCCGGGTTTAAAGAAAGAAGTATCTACAATTGGTATCATTACCAGTTTCCAACTGCTGTCGGCAGGTAGCGGAGAACCTCCCTTCGCCCACATTTCCTGCCATACTTCTTTAATAAATGCAGAATCTCTTTTGTGATGAACTGTTGAATCCACAATAGTATAATAGTACAACCCAGACACTGAATCATGAATTTGAACCGTATTATGAACAATGGTTGTGCTGTCGATATGGATGGTGTCCCATCGTTTTTCATTAAATTCTACTACCAACGAATCATGCGGCTCTGGCGCATTTCCTCTGCCCTGGGGCTGGTAATAAAAACTCAAATAAACGGAATCGGCAGGTGATAAAGCTGCATTTCCTATGCTATCCATTCGAATTCGTTTGGAAGTAAGTGTATCTGCAATGGCTGAAGAAGTTTGCAATACCTGGAAATTATATGGATACCCGTAACGATTTACTCCATCGAAAGTAGCAACTCCTATGGTTGGAGGTGCTACAGGGTAGTTTCGATTTACAAAAACAGAACAATCCAACCATAATTTTGGGTCAGGAAAAGGACCGGGATTTGAAAAATCATCAAGTATTCCTCCTAAAGGAATGCTAATGGTATCAGTAATGGAAGGTGGAAAAAAATACGCTTTATTATTTTTTATTTCTTCCCATTTACTTATCAGCACCTGGTTGGTATGCAAAGGCACTTCTATTAACCCCTGTGAAAACACAAAGTTGGAAAGCAGTAAGAAGAATGCAATTGCACTTTTTTTATTTATCAAAATTAGTTTCATCGTCAGTTGGTTTTACAGTTGAAGAGTCGGTAGGTATCAAAGGTATTTTATTTTTATCAGTTGTGAAATATAAATCTATGGAAGTTCCCATTTTTAACGTTTTTTCTTTTCCGCATTTCGGACTCTGTCTATACACTTTTGCATTGGCAGTATCTTTTTTTTCATCGTATTTTATCAATCCTGCACTCAACGATTCATCAGCCAGTTTTGATAACGCATCCTTCCTTGACAACCCGTAAAGGCAAGGTATTCCTACTTCTTCATCGCTTAATCCTTTTCCAACTATTAAATTAATTATTGTTCCTTTTGCAATGGTTTCTCCCGGAGCAATTTTTTTTCCTTTTATTAACTGGTCCAACACACAGTTGGCACATTGGTCGGGAACAAATTTTACCATGCCTAATTTCAAGCCGTAAGTAGTAAGCATGGCTTGTGCCTGGCGGAGCGAACGATCAATTAATTTAGGCATTAACACCGATGGAGGCATTACAGAATTGACATACAAATAAATTATTCGTCCGTCTTTCACTTCTTCCTTAGCCAATGGTTCCTGCTTTATTACAGTGCCAGCAGGGGCTTTGGTATCGTACAGCGAATCGATAACCAGGTATCGAACTTTTTTGCCGGCAATAAAATTATCGAGTTCTTTTAGTTTCGTTCCTTTAAAATCGGGAACCTTAATGGTTTCTCCATGGCTGGTATAACTACTTAACCAAAAAGTAATGAGCCAGCAAACAATTAAAAAACACACAATGTAAGCCACCACGTGTTTTAAAAATGTTTTACTTTTTATAAATTGAAAAATACTTTTCATCAGTTCATTACTAAATCTATTTGCAAGCGATGTAATCCACTATAATTTTAGCCAGACAATATAAGTTTTTTTACCCTGTCCTTCATCCGTCATAATGGTGGTATAAATATTTTTAGTTGGGTCGTAACTGGAGGCATAAAAATTACAAAACTTTGCATCATTGCCATCTTTTGGTTTCCCAAATAAAAATTCTCTTTTAAAAGTACCATCACTGTTTATCCTATAAACAAAAGAAGTTACGCCATTCATATTTTTGACAGCATCGCCTTTTTTACCTTCGGGCAAATCCATATTATCCATTTTATCATTTAAAAAAACAAGATTACTTTTTGAAGAATACAGCATGTCAATTGTTTTGTACCAGTGTTTCGATTTGCCTACTGCAAGTGTGCGGTCTGCCGGTTTATAACCTGCCTTGGCCTGTTTATAACGGTAAAAATCGCCACCTTCCCGCGCATTTGAACCATCCAAATCATAATGAATATTAAATGCTGTTCCCGAAATTTCGGTTCCTGTGTTATCAAATACATCATACCCCCAGTCGTCCAGTTTTACACTATACACCGGTGTGTTTAGCGGGTAAGAGGTAACGATGGTCTCCTTTTGAAGCAACATGTGATAATTTCCATCATCATCCAAATACACATCCATGGGCACTCCGGTGTAATCTTTTTTATAACCCAATTTGCTTTTTGCATAATCATTTACTTTGCTCGAAGGCAAATCAAATGCTGTGTCCAGTTTGAAGCCCTCGGGATGAACAGGCTGAAAAATGACACGATAGACTATGTTTTTTTTCTTGTCTTTTATAGAAGTACATAAAATAAAATTAAGCAATCCGGATTTTTTATTGAAATAAATTTCGCAACCTGTTTCATCAAAACTATCGGTATAACCCAATTCAATACTTTTAAAACCTGGGTTACCATTTTTTAAACGGGCAAGGTAAATACGCGAATCTCCGTCTGCTTCTTTACCGTTAAAACCATACACAACTATGTAAGTAAATGCTCCACCGTAATTATAAGCATTGAGATAACGTAACTTTTTAAATTCAACGGGGCAGTTATAAAACGCACGGGCAGTTTCTTTATTAGTTCCGTCATACGCCACTACCTCAATCCGTTTATTAGATTCTTCAGCAAAACTATTGTAAGTAACTACGGTATAATTGTCGCTCGAATTATCTTTCACCACATCAAAGCATGGAACATCCACCCCGCCAAAACCTATTGCAAAACCACTTGCTGTGCTTAGTTCCGGAAGATTAGCAATTACCTCTTCACTCACCAGTTTGCCGGTTTTAGGGTCTATGATAACCCGAATCAATTGCGGATTGGGCTTTTCGAACTGCTGTATAAATACAACCGCTTGTTTATTTATTTCATAAATACCCAACACATCGGTGTATTGCATTTTTTTTATAACCGTGGTCAGTACAAGTGGTTTGACAGGCACAGCGGCATGTTTTTCGTTGTACACGCTTACTTTCATGCCGTCTTTGTCGGTTACTTCAAACATTAGCGTGTAGCCACTTTGCATTTGTAACAATTTGGTCCAAAATTCGGGTTCGGCAAATGGTTTACTCATTTGCACAGGCTCTTCACCTTTTGGTATTTTAACTTTGGCAGCGGGTTTTTCTTTAGGTGCCGGTTTTTCTTTAGGTTCCGGTTTCGGTTTTGGCTGCGGTTTTTCTTTTTGCGCGAACACTACTGTTACCGCTAATAATAAAGAAACTGAAATAATTATTTTTTTCATTGATTTTGTTTTAAATTTCGGACAACGAAAGTACATTTATTTTGCTTTGGTAGCGTTCATTTCAGCAAAATAAAATATTAAAACAAATCCTTTTATGAGCGCGAATATTTTTAAATCCTGAATTTTAAGAGGGGAGCAAAAAATATAACGGTTTCAAAAAATGAGGATGTGAAAACTAACGGCTAATCTTCCGTTAAGTTTCGTCTTTTATTCAATATCCGCTGAAACAGGGTAGGAGTTAAACCGGTAATTTTTTTGAATTGTGCCGACAAATGCGCAACACTGCTGTAATTAAGCCGATACGCCACTTCGGTAAGTGTTAAGCCATCATTTACTATTAAATGTTTTGCCCGTTCTATTTTTTGAAGAATAATAAAACTTTCGATGGAAGTATAGGTAACTTCCGAAAAAATGTTGGCAATATATCCATACCGGTGATTTAATCTTTCTACTAAATAAGCTGAATTTTTTTCTGTCGGAAGGTCATCTACATAAACCATTTCTACAATAAGGTCTTTTATTTTCTGAACAAAAGCATTTTTTGGGTCCTTTACTATTTCTGCACCATACGTTTTTAGTGAATCACTTAACTCATTCAGTTGGTCATCCCGGATTTCTTTTTTTAATTCTACTTCCCCCAAACCTATAATATCATATTTAAGATCTAGTTTATCCAGGTGTTCCTGAAGTATTTTTTTACTTGTAACATTGATGTCAAATTTAAATTGCAGCTTCATTTTTTTTCATTTTAATTACCAATAATAAAATTACGGAAGCAAATGTATTAAAAAGAAAACCAACATTTAAAAAAAATATTAAAATGAGTTATATTATACAATAGTTAGCTGAAATTATGTAACAGACAGGAGAAAAATCCATTTAAGAAATTGAATTAAAATGCAAGCAGAAGGTTTTTTTTATTTAAAATGATGACTATAGGTTTTAAAATCGGCATCAAAAGAAGCATAATCAGAAACAAGTTCTTCACCTGCTTCAATATCTTTTTTGGCAACAGATACCGACCCTCGTTCATCTATTAAATCTAACGTATTGGGGTGGGAGGAATGATTAAAATACCTTCCGTTATCCGAACATAAAATTAAATTGTCGCCTTCGCGGTATGCGTACTTTTCCAGGAACTCCCGCTCAAGGGCTGTGAAACTGGCGGTTTCAGACACAGGAATAATTTTATCTATCAACGGATTTAATTTCCAGATAACAGTTCCTTTGGGAATAAATTCGTCAGCAAACAAACCTAAGCCGGCTATTGGCGATTCTTTTATTATGGTTTTTATTAATAGCATATTTTTTTTCCTTAAAATTTATAAGGGTATAAAGATAAACAGGAAATGTTTTCCGTATTCAACTTTGCTGAAAAATAAAAACCACCGCAAACTTATTCAGATGTTCTTTTATATTTTGTTCTGCACCTGTCGTTTATTTCGCCTTCTCCTTCGGTGGTTACACAAAAGCATTCATTCGTTTCCAAATATTTTTTACCAACAGAAATAATTTTGAATTTCAAATCGGGCAGGTTTTCATTGTAAGGCAGCCATTTTTGCCCGTAAATTTCTATCATCATAGAATCGGGTATAAATACATATTTGCCTTTGCTTATTTCCTGCGGACCATCAAATGCATGTTTGTTGGTGTACTTTCCATCGGGCGAAAAACTGATGGTTTGTTCTGAATTTCGTTTTAAACAATTTCCGGAACTATATTTTGTATTTACCGATGATACCGATTTCCACTCCCCGATAAGTAAAGGACTCGTTTGCCCAGACACACGAAGCAAAGGAAAGGGTAACATAAGTAATAGTATAATTAACTTTTTCATTGTAGTAATTTTTTAAATTAAAACTTTATTTCCTGCAAAGTTCGCTTATATTAAACTTTTAGCCGTTATACAATTCGATAAAAATATTATGGATTACTCAACCTCTCCACTTCCATTGATCTTTTCTTTCATTGTTGGTTTATTTACAATAATGGGGGTTTAATTGATGATTTTTGCTAAAAAAAAACGGAAGAGAGTTTGATTGTCTCGGGTCAACGACATTTTAAAGGGAGTAAAAAGGAAAAAGCCTTATTTTTGCCACAAAAATGGCAATGGATAAAGAAGCGTTAGGATTGTTTTTTCCTC
>JANYDQ010000255.1 GCA_025363555.1 Bacteroidota bacterium
GAGGCATTGAGCCGAACAGCGGAGGCGGTGACAAATGACTGCATGAGAGTATATAGTGATTATTTTGGAAGAACCGATTCAAAACCTTATTCAGTAGATTCTGATGGGTGTGGTTCGTTGGAGGTTTTAACGAAAGGATTACTCATCCGACAATTTAAAACCAATATGCCGGTTTCGTTTCAGGATATATTCGATGCGCTAAATGCCATTCATAACATTGGAATAGGATTAGAGCCGGATACAAAAAGAACTGGTGATTATGACTGGATACGTGTAGAGCCAATGGAATACTTTTATGACTCCTCAATAATTTTTATTGCTGATAATGTCCCTGAAATTAAAAAAACTGTAATGCCTGATATGTACGCTACCGAATTTGAATTTGGATACGCGAAGTGGGAAACTGAAAATACAATGGGCCTCGATGAAGTTTGTACTAAGCGTTTTTACAGAAGTACACTTTCAGAGTTAACGAAAAAAGTAACTCAAATAAGTAGCTTCATTGCGTCAGGATATTCCATTGAAGTTACCAGAAACAAGGAATTTGTCAAAGATTCAACCACCGATTGGAGGCTTGACAATGATATTTTTATAATCTGTGTTTTGCGTGATGCTTTCGGACAATTGCAAGTTGAGCAGGGTCAGGATTGTGCAGATATGGGAACCATCACAAACATCATTGAACCAACGACAATTTATAATTATCGAATTTCTCCTGTTAGGAACTTTTTGCGATGGGTAAAAGGGTATATGGGGGATTATTTTTATAATGTTGGCGGAGTAAATTCAAAATATATTTTTACTAAAGGCGAAGGAAATTATATTGAAAAAGGAAAACTGACCACAGGGTGCATTTTGGAAACAGCCGAAATAAAAGAAAGTGATGATATTAATATTTCATCATTTGCAGATGCTACCAAGGCATACCCTTTATTCAAATATGAGCACGATGAGTTTGATTACCCTTTATCTGTAAATGAATTGGCGGCAATCAGGGCTAATCCGAGAGGGTTGGTGCAATACCGCAAAAGAGATTCTGATAGTTGGAGCTATGGATTTATAAGCAGTATAAGCTATAAACCGAATGATGGCAAAGCAACATTTATTTTATTACCTAAATATGAAAAAATATAATGGCAACTGAAGCAAACGTTATTATAATACCAAGAAATTCATTTGTTCAAATACAAACTGCATTGGTGAATGATACTTGTAACGAGAAAATTCAACTTTGTTTACCAATTTATGAACCTGATGACCTTTCGTTCCAGTTCTTTAATTCGCAGCGATATACTTATTTTTTATATACGCTGAATTACGATTCTTTCGAAAGTCCATTCATTTCTGCACCACACGTATATGCTTACGGAGGAGGTATATTGATTTTGCATACAGGAATTGTAGCCTCAGATTGGGCAGAAATACCTTGCGGAAAATGTTTCACAATAAAATATTATTGGACTGAGAATTTAGACAAAGATAAAAATTTATTATTTGAAACCGTTTGCTTTGAACGCATTTGTGATAAGTGTTACACATCAAAAATAACCTACCGATGCGATGAGAACTCATTCGATTTTATTTATTCACAAAACATTTCTGCGGCTGTTAAATATTACAATTCCATCCGCTTGCCGTTTTATCTTTCAAAACCACAATACCCTGTTACAAGGAGCGTATTCACCAAATCTGATGGAAGTAGGTATAAATTATCTGCGCGAATGCAAAACTCGTGGATATTAGAGACCGACTATATGCCTCGTGATTGGCACGAGAAATTAATTGTTGCTCTTGAAAGTGATGTTGTAATAATTGACAATATCAATTCAGGATTGCCGCCTGATTCACAATTCACACAGGAAAAAGATTACAAGGTAAACTGGAATGCGTTCCTTGGTTACCCTACAGCTCCAGCAAATGGTGAGCTAATGTTAACACCTTATTTTAATGTTAATTCAAATTGTAAATAAAAATGGAAAACGAAACAGAAACCACTAAAACAGAAAAAAGAGGAGTTGTATTAATTGCTCTTGGACATGCTAATTACGGAAGAATGGCTTACAATTTAGCCGTTTCGCTTCTGAATACATCACCGGATTTAAAGATTCACCTGGTTTTTAATAAAAGCGCAATTGCTCATTTGAATGAAGCGCAAATACAAGTCTTTTCAACTATGCAGGAAGCACCGAA
Organism: Bacteroidota bacterium; assembly: GCA_025363555.1. Taxonomy (GTDB): domain Bacteria; phylum Bacteroidota; class Bacteroidia; order 2-12-FULL-35-15; family 2-12-FULL-35-15; genus 2-12-FULL-35-15. The sequence goes on from JANYDQ010000255.1 coordinate 2,191, forward strand.
AGAATCCTATTTCAGAAAAGATAATTTAGAGTTTATCAAAGCCAAAACATGGATGTATCGCTTCACTCCCTTTGATACTACAATATTCCTGGACGTGGATATGATTTGGTTGACACGCAAATCCATTGATGGATTATTCGATGAACTGAAAGAGCTTGATTATACATGCCAGAACGAACACTTCATGGACTTGGCAGGAGAAATTAACGAAAAATACAGCCAATGGGCAAATGTTAATGAAGTGAAAGAGAAGTATGGATTTGATGAAGGGAAATATTATTCTCTTCATTCCGAATTTATTTATTTCAAAAAATCAAAGGAGAATAAAAAGTTTTTTGAAGAGTGGATTCGCCAGTATGACAAATTGAAAGTGCAGCACACCGAATTTGCAAACGGAATTCCTGACGAGCTCCCTCTTGCCATTGCTACTATTATTCACGAGAGATATCCGCACAAAACACCATTCCTGCCAGTGTTTTGGTTGCATAGAGAAAAGCCAATTGAACGGACAGAGTTACTTGATAATTATTATGGTTTCAGCATTGGCGGCAATCGCATTACGCAATTTCAAATTCAAACCTATAATGACTTTGTGCAATATTATATGAATAAAATCGGAAGCAGATTTGTTTTTAAAGCAGCTTCAAAAATTACTTTTTTACCTGAACGTCAAAATTATTAATCGATGCTTGAGTCAACACCAATATCAACAGACACTATCCTGAAACCATATATGCAGGATAACAAACGCCACAAGGCGTATAGCGAAACCTGCAAAATTGCACAGGATTTACGCATTCATTCTGATGGAGAAAATGCCGGAGACTTAGTTTCTGAACGCAGACCATCAGAAAGCGAAGAGATAAAAAAGTATCGTGCAAAGATATTTGTTGCAATCACAGAACCTGTGGTGTCGAGAATAATTACTTCGCTTTCAAAAATTCGCAGGTCTTCCGATTGGAGCATAAAATATGATGTTTCAAAGTTCTCAAAAACTATTATTGATGGTGAAACGCTTCAGGATTATTGCGAAGAAAATTATCCCGGGTACGAAAGTATTACAAAATGGACATTTGATGTTTTGCTGAAGAATTATTTAGTTGACCCCAACTCTGTTCTTGCTGTAATTCACGAACCGGTAAGTGATATTACAACTTACAAAGAGCCGATTGCAATTATTTTCAACAGCGAAAATGTGTATGATTTTGTTGAAAATAAATTTACTGTTCTTTATTCCACAGACAAATGTGAATATAAGCTTGCTGATAATTCAACAGCGTATGACGGGGATGTGTATTATTATATTGATGCCACAAGGGTTCAGCGCTGGGAACAAACGGATGCAAAAAAAACAATGACTTTGAAATGGGAGTATGCTCACAATCAAAGTAAAATGCCTGCGTTTAAATTAAAAGGTTTGTTTTATAAATCGCTCGATAATGTTAATATTTTCAAAAGTCGTATCAACGCAATAATTCCGCATTTGAAAGAAGCTGTCCGCGAATATTCCGATTTACAAGCGGGCGTAGTTCAAAGTCTTCACCTTCAAAAGTGGTTTTATCAATCTCAAAAATGCAGCAGTTGTGGCTCCACGGGCAAACTGATTGTAGAAGGCAAAACAATCACTTGTGATAAATGCAAAGGCTCCGGTTACGCAACTACTTCTCCTTACGATAACATTAAAATCCCTCTGCCTGAACCTGGAATGCAACCTGTTTCAATGCCTCCAGCAGGATATATTGCAATGGATACAAAGATTATTGAGATTCAGGATGCGCGAGTTGACAAACATAAATACCAAGCACTCGCTGCTATTAACATGGAGTTCTTGGCCGAGACTCCATTGAATCAGAGCGGAGTTGCAAAGGAAGTGGATAGGGATGAGCTTAATACATTTGTCAATTCCATTGCCGAAGATTTAATTTCAATAATGGATAAGATTTATTATTTCATTAACGAATACCGCTATTTTACACTGGTACACGATAAGAATGTGAGAAAGGAAATGTTGCCGAAAATTGCTGTACCGCAAAACTATGATTTACTTTCCGCAAACTATTTGCTTCAGGAATTGCAAGCTGCAAAAACTGCGAAAATAAATATTGTCTCTCAAATAGCACTGGAGGTTGAATTTGCTAATAAGAAGTTTAACAACGACCCTGCCGTTCGGGATGAATTAAAATGCGTATTGGAACTTGACCCATTGCCAGGATTGACTGATGATGAAAAACTGTTACGATTACAAAACGATGGAATCATACGTGACGATTATGTTTTGAGTGCCAATATCAATTCGTTCGTGAAAAAGGCAATCGAAGAGAACAAAGATTTCTTATCGCTTAACCACATCGGGAAGCGTGAATTTTTACAGAAGTATATTGATGCCACATTAATCTTCAACAGCACATCACAGCAGATTATCAATGGAGTTAAGATTACTAATGGTGCTCCTAATTTAATGGAAGCAATGAAAGGAATAACAGGAATGATTGAAATTGCAACTGCTGTTTCCGAAGGTGTTTTATCAATGGATGGTGCTATTCTATTAGCATCAGAGAAATTCGGAATTACGACCGACCAGGCAAAAGCGCAGTTGAAAGGAGTGACTATTCAAAAGCCTGCTCCTCCTGTGCCGCCAGTTCCTCCAATACCAACACCTCTGCCACCTGTTCCGCCTGCTAAATAATGACGGGTTTAGAAAAAATAATAAATGATTTATCGGAAGCAATTGGCAATGCTTCCGATTCTTTTAATTCCCAAATGGATGGGTTGCAAAAGGGCATTTATGACGATGTTTCTTTGCTTATAAAGGACTTGGATATTACGAACGGCAAGATTGATAATACAGTAAATAATGTAAAAGCAATAGGAGCTATAAAAGCCAAAATTGAAAAAATAATTCTCAATCCGGATTACATTGATTCGGTAAAATCCTATGTGGATGCTTTCAATGCTGTTTCCAGTTTGCAGGATTCCTACTTCAAACAAATTTCTACAACAGCAGGACCTAAGAACTTATTACTTGCAATCAAACAACAATCCATTGAGCAAACAGTTACTTCATTAACCGAAGGTGGTATTGGTGCCGGTATTACAAATGGCATTCGTGATATTCTAAAACGAAATATCACTGGTGGAGCTTCTTACAATGATTTGCTCGACCAAATGCGGAATTATATTCTGACAAATAATTCCGGTACCGGAGCTTTGGAGAAATATACCAAACAAATTACTACAGATAGTTTGCAACAGTTCAGTCGCCAATATGGACAGGTGCTGGCAAATGATTTGGATATGGAGTGGTTTATGTATGTTGGTAGCAACCGAAGAACGTCCCGCGAATTTTGCATTTTACTGACAAAGAAAAAATATATCCATCGCTCCGAGTTCGCTGATATTGTTAATGGTATTATTGATGGTGTGCAGATAAAAATAAATCCGAATACTAATACTTGGTCGGGTGGTATCCCCGGGACTGATGAAAATAATTTACAGATTAATTGCGGAGGTTATACTTGTGAACATTCAATGTATCCTATTTCTTCGGAGTTGGTCCCTGCAAATGTTAAAGATATTTTTGGCAAAGAGCCCGCAGCAAATTACAATGAAAGAAATAAAGAACTCAATAATCTTTCTTCTGACTTTACAGACAAGCAAATAAATAAAGCATCCGGAGGTATTTCAGCGATCCATAAAAATGCAGATAAAAGAGATTTAGTATTAAACAAAGAAACTGTTTCCTTCCTTCGTGACTTCTTTGGCGATAAAGCAATAATTAGAAAACATACTTCCGGAGAAAACAATCCGGAGTTGGAAATAAATGGAAAAATTGCTGATAGAAAAACTCCTAATCCTGATGAGTATAAAAATATCTGGAGTCCAATTTTTAATAGAACGAGGTCGGCATTGGAGCAGGGTTGTGAGTCAGTTGTATTTCATTTGGAAACCAAATATGATAAAGAAAGTATTTTAAATGGGATTAATGCTGCATTCAATTTGAGCGTTGATGGAAAACAAATTGAAGAAATAACAATAATCTTCAAAAATAAATCTGGAAGCAGAATTACAAGAAACGATTATGAATCGGGAGTTGCTGGAGCTGCCATTAATAAGGGATATATTGCACCTTAGAAATGGGCGAGGCGGCACCGTAGCACCGCCTCAAGTCGTCAAGCAATAAATTGCTGTATTCGGAAAACCCGTTGCAAAATTACAAAAAAATTTGATGTGATGATAAAGTATTCAGTAATAATATCTGCTTATAACGCACAGGAGTTTATAGGAGAATGTCTTGAAAGCATCTTGAATCAAGGGAGAAACGATGTGGAGGTGCTGGTAGTTTCGGATGGCTGTCAGGAGTCCCTTAATGTTGCATTAAATTATCCAGTGAAAGTTTTTTACTCGAAAACTAATTGTGGAGTATTTGTAATGTTTAATTCACTTGTGAAATATGCAACCGGCAATCGTCTGTGCTTCTTTGGTGCTGACGATTTAATGACTGATAATTTCTTTGAGGAAATGGATAAGAACCAAGAGCCGATAATCCGTTATCATTATTCAAACTTTAATCATCCGAATAAACATCTTGCAATTAAACATGAACATATCAGTGAAGGGATATTTTGTATTGATAAAGATTTATTTATTTTAATGAATGGATTTTGCTGTGAATTCCGTTGTGGAATGGATACAGAATTTCGTTTGAGATGCGAGGCAAATAAAATTCAAACATTCGATAATGAAAATGTACTTTGTTTGCGAAGACTGCATGCGAACAGCTTAACTCAAAAAAAGGAAACAAGGCACGGAAGCGAATACCGGCAATGGGTGTATAAATTTCTTGATAAAAAAACAGCTTATAATGATTGGGCTAATCCTCCGGTGATGGAGGCGGTGGAGGTGTCTCTTGTGAAAGATTAGCTTTTGCATCTTCAAGAGCTTTCAAAGAGTATTCTTTTATTTTGTTTTCAAAAGCAAATGGTTGAACTTTTATTTTTTTCTGAAGACGATTTTTAAAGTTAGCCCATTGTTTCCATTGCATATTATAATCGTTATACAGCCCTTCATTTGCTTCATTGTCTTCTGTAATGCCGGAATAAAATTCTTTCAATAATGAATGTAGTTTTATGTTGGCTTCCAGCATTAGCTCTTGAGATTTCTTATCAGGTTGTTTGCCATATTTATTATCAAGGTTTGATTCATGGCTTTTTATTATTTGCTGTTCCCGGTCATTCATAATTTCATTTTTTAGTGGTTTTATCTAAGTCCGTCATTTCCTTGTGCTCGCGGATAAGTTGGTAAACTATTCTTTCCTGAGATTTTTTACACAGACATTGTGATTGCTCAACACCCTGAATATGCAGGATGTATTCTTTAATATCCGTAGGAATATTAGCTAATCGAATTGGAGATGCTTTTTTGTTCGCCATTTTTTTTCTGTGCTAATTTGGTGCAAATATATACAAATTGAATATATATGGATAAAGAAATTAAATAATTTTGTCCCAACAAATTTTAAACGAAATTAAAATGGTAACAACAAAGCAATACCTGAAAATCACGAAGCACGATAAAACAGTGCATTTCGGAGAATCTTCCTCAAAAAGAAAACTGGAATTTCAAAACACTTTACGAAAACCTGAAGAGCGTTATAAATTGGAATTAGTGGAAATGACCGAAAAAGAGGTTGCCAATCATCCTGGGTACGATGAATCGTATTCTCCTGTAAAAACTCCTGCCAATAATGCTGAATTAACAGTATTGAAAAAGCAACTTGAAAGCTCCAGTGGAGAAAATACAGAGTTGAAAAAGAAGATTGAGGAAATGGAAGAGCAGTTGAAAGCTAACGGAACTGGTTCTGCCCAAGTAAACGCATCTAATGTGATTGCAATGATTCAGGATGCAGAAACTCCTGGAGAGGTGGATGAAATAATCGGAGACGATACCAGGGTGTCGGTGATGAAAGCTGCAAACAAAAAGAAAGAAGAACTGGGAAAGACCGGTCTTTAAAAATATATCGCGAGGTGGAGCAGTGGTCAGCTCGTTGGACTCATAATCCGAAGGTCATCGGTTCGAACCCGGTTCTCGCAACAAATTTTAAACGAAGTTAAAAACTTAAAACTATTTATTATGAAATTCGGGGACTTAATTAATAAGCTATCCAAAAAAAGCGGAATCGACATGGCTAACAAAGCTCTTGTTGATTTGTTGTCAAAAGCAGAACTGTCAAACCAGGAGATTCCTGATGAACTGGCAAATGCAATTGACACTGCATTGATGAATGTTGATGCCGCTAAAGCTCACCCCGAAGTCATTAAAAAAGTAAAAGGCGAAGCTCTCAATGGAGCTGATGCTGTGGTTGCAAAATTGATTGAAGAATTAAATTTTGCAACTGAAGACGTTGCTGATATTGTCGCTGACAAAAATACCTTTTCAAAAATTGAAAAGATGATTAAGAAAACAGCGGAGTTGACCGAAAAGAAAAACAAGTCAACTGACGGTGCTGATAAGAAAGCCCTTCAGAAACAAATTGACGATTTGCATTTAGCTCAAAAGGACCTTATCAAAAAACATCAGGAAACATTAACCGCAAAAGAAACCGAATTTATGGCTTCTTTAAATGATAAAGAATTGAAAACTTTAATCGCGCAGAAAAAACTTTCATTACCGGAAGATATGCCTGCGGAGACAAAAAATTCAATTGCAATGGCAGCCATCAAAACTGAATTGGCTGCAAAAGGATTACAAATAGTAAATGAAAGTGGTGCAACAGTAATTAAAAAAGCTGACGGTACCGATGCCTTCGATGACAAGCATAACAAAATAGTCATAACAAACTTCATTGATGGGGTATTATCCCAAAACAAATTATTGGCAGTGAATGACCCGACACCTCCAGTGCCGCCAGTTCCTCCAATACCAGGCAAAGAAACTCTAACTGTCAAACCTTCAGCAGTCGCATCAGCGAACCAGGCATTGGCAGATATTGGTATCACAACCTAAAAAAATTACAATTCAAATACATTATTATTATGTTAGGATTTGCACCTTACTTACTCTTTCAATCGAAAGCTGTATTCGATGGTATTGCTCCATCTACAAAAATTACTCCTGTAGGATACACACGTATGCTTATGGATAATTCAAAAGCAAACATTGTTTCAAAAGGAATTGATGATGGCTCCGGCCACATCAAAAATGTAACAATTAAATATCGTACACGATTGCCGAAAGGGAAATCAGCTACGACTGATAATTGCGACATTGAAGCGCGTCCGGCATATTCCGAAGCGACCATTGCAGCAACCATGTTCCGTAAATATGCAGTATTGTTAGAAGACGATACCATTGCAAAATACGAAACAGATGCTTCCAAATTAATGAATCCTAAAGGTAGCGCATTGACAGGAGTTTCTCCATTGATGCAGGAACAATGGGACGTGATTATGGAAACCATTAATGGTTTGATGCAGGACATTAATGACGATTTAGTAACCAAGCAGGTTGCTAATTTCGGAAAAAACCAAACTACCGGTTCGGCAGCTGCCAAAACTGTGAACTTCCCATTATCAACCACCACAAACAACTTGTCAAGTGGAATGACAATGGTAATGAGCGATGCTCGTTTGAACGAAATGAACATTGCAAATGCAATGATTGTTGGGTCAGGATTAGTTGATGCTTACTACATTCAGCAAGTTCAAAAAGCTATCGGAATGGGACAAAGCGGATTTGACCCAAGCAAAATGGCTTTGCCGACTTATTACAATGACTTTGATTGCGCAGGCGCTTGGGGAGCTAACCAGTTTGGTATCTTCGAGAAAAACGCTGTTCAGTTAATTGACATCAATCGTTACGTTGGTTTCAAAGCTGGTAACAAAGGCGGTGATTTCTTCGGAACATTAACCGTTCCTGTATTGGATGCTCAGGGTAACTTGACATCTTTCACTTTCGACATTCAGTTGACATACATCAAATGTCCTACCGAACTTGTAATCGATGGATCTGGCGATCCTCAAAGAGTAAATCGCGGATGGGCATTAATTATCAGCAAATCGTTTGACTCGTTCAACATTCCTGCTGATGCTTATGATGCAGCTGACCGCTTAACCGGAAACAACGGAACATTGCGTTACGTTGCAACCAATGCTTAGTTTTTTGTTTGTTTAATTGTTGTTAGTTCAATGCTATTCTAATGGAATGTCTGAAAGATTATATTGGTGTTTTAGGTTGCGGTGCTCCTGTGCCTGCATCCGGTAAATACTTGAATACTCTGCCAGGCATTTCGTTAGAGAGTATTGAAAAACTTGCCAATGATGAACAAAAGAATTTTCTTGGCGTTTGGAAAAACGTTCAGGAACGTGCACTTGCCAAGTTTAAAATAGAAGTTACACAAAAGTTTTCTTCGGAGTTTAAACTAAAGCAAATTCGTACCTCAACGGATTTATTAAGAAAAATTGATGCGGATACTACAACACCTGCATCCGCAATACAAAGAGGTTTTTCGGTTGAATTAAAATACCGAAACAGTAATTTCACATCATCCAACCTGCAGTTGATTTATGTGGAATCTCTTTCTTTCTACATAGTTGACAAAACAACCATCGGTACTTCGTTCGTAATTAAGATTACTGATTTGGAAACAGGGGCGGTTGTGGATACAATTACTATACCGGTTCCTGAAATTGTAGATGGTTGGAATGAGAAGGTTTTGAATAAATACTATGACCTGACCAGAATCGCTATTACTTATGATGCTACCTTGGTGGATGGAGTACAGCAATTAATCAATCAGCTTTCAGTGAATGGTTTTTACTCTTCCATTTCTATTATTTATGGTGGATATTGCGACCCTTTTTTAAGAGGAATCGAATTCAGCGATCCTGAAACTCCTTCTTTCGGAACTGATATTTTCGGGTTGACTGGAAAGTTTTCTGTTTGCTGCAAGTTTGATAAAATAGTTTGTTCGAACAAAGATTTATTTGTTTATCCGTTATGGTACCTATGTGGTGCCGAGCTGATGATAGAGCGACTAAACTCTGACCGCACAAATGAATTTACCACTATCGCCCTTGATAAAGCCACTGAACTATACAAAGATTTTATGGCAGAGTTTGACCGTTCCTTAACACAATTGATTGACAGCATTTCGCTGGATGGCGATGATGCGTGCCTGGTATGCAATGAGAAATTACAAACTGTAGAAAGCCAAATGTAATGACAGTATCTTCAAACATAGGCGCAGTTATCGGAGAAATTCACGGAAGGATGTTATCCATTCAAAATACTGTTTTGCGTGAAATTGCTGTTAGTATGCATCCGGTTGTTAGGAACAGAATTCACACTGAAGGAATTGCTGCTGACGGTTCTCAAATTGGCACATATTCGAAAGAATACATGTCTGTCAGGACCGGAGTATATAAATCTAACGAAACCTATTCCAAAGGTAAAAACAAAGGTGCATCAAAACCTGAAGGCGTTTTTACTAAAGGGAAAGATAAAGGTAAGCCAAGACCAAGATACAACAGAACCGGAGATACAAAGGTAATTCTTTCGCTTACCGGAGAATTGGAAAAAGGGTTGGAAGTGATGGCGACCGAGAAAGGTTTCGGACTTGGTTATCCATTTGAAGGAAACCTGAATAAAACAATATGGAACGAGGCGACCTATAAAAAACCTATTTATTCTTTAACTGACGGAGAAAAAACAAATGTGATTGAAATTGCCCAGGCATTTACAAACAAACAAATTAATGAATAGTTTATCTGAAATAGTAAAAATAATTAATGCCATATTGATTGCTTCCGCTTTCAATACTGCTACTTTTCAGAAAACAAAACTATTTGGAATAACTAAAACCATTCCTTATAAAGAAAAAACTGCCGGAAGTTTCGAATTACTTCCTACAGAACTGGACTTGGAAGGAAACGGAACCAAGGTAATTCCGGACGACAATAATCCGCTACAGATTTATCACAAAATAAATTCCATTACTACTGTGCCTGATAAACAGCAGTATGGCAATGCCAATGATAAGGTAATTCGTACCTCTCAACTGTCTATGATAGTTTGGGCGCAGATGGACAAAATTAAAATGACAGAAACGCAGCTTGACCAGTTATTATTATCTGTATTTCCAAACAAATTATTAAAAGCTGATTTAACCAGACTACAATTGACGGATGCAGTAATCAACATGGCTTCAACTGACTTTAATTCTATGCAAATTTTCGCAAGAGAATATGCAACAAAACAATACTATTTTAATCCGAAGCACCTCTTCTTTGAGGTAAAATACAGCATCGAATGCAAGCTGAGCAAGAAGTGCATTAAAACTTGTTAAACAAAAAATATTAAAAATTATTATTATGAAATTTAGTTTCTTATCAGTTCGCCAACTCATATACTATCCTGCGGGATGTTCTGATTCTTTGGCACACAACTGCGACCCATGCGAATTGGATGAGCATGGAAGAGTTCGTGGCGTTGCATACATTAAGAAGGGGTATGTGTTCGCTGACCCGACCGACCCGACCGAATGGACCTCAGCGATAACTGCCGGAATTGTAATTATCATTCCTAAAACGAATGGTTCTTATGACGGTGGTACTCCAAAAGAAGGTCCTGGCTATGGAGATTCTCCTTCAACGTATTTAGGTTCAACCTTTGTATTAAAATACAAGGACCCTAACTACAAAAGCAATTGTGCTTTCTATAACGGGTTAAAGCGTTCGAGAAACTACAAAGTGGCGTATTTGACGGAGACTCAAATCCACATTACAAACAAAGCTTGTGTGGTTCTCCCAAAGAATCCTGTAGTTGACGACTTGACAGCAAAAGTTGAATGGGATGTGGAAGTAAAATGGGACGACAACACATTCGCCTGTCCCTACAATATTCCTGTAGGAATATTTGACGATTGCTTTCTTATGTAATTAATTATCTGCAATTCGGTCCGGGAAGAAATGCCCGGACTGTTTGTAGATTAATTGAAAAGCTATGTCCTGCGAAAATTGCGATAAATGTTACGAAGCATCCGCTCCGGAATGCCCTTCATCTTTAATTCTGAATTGTGAATTGATACCCACAACGGATTATTTTGTTATGCTAACTGATAAGTTTGGTGAGCAATACACACAAGCAGTTACTTCAGATGCGGAAGGCAAGGTTTCATTTAAAACAAGTCAATTACCTGCCGGTATGCTTAATCGCCATGCCGGAAATTTCAAAATTGAAGTTCGCAAGCTGAATACTGACTGTACACCAGAAACATTAAAGCTTTGCTGTGATGGAGCCGCCCAGAATTTTCAATGTGTTTTATTGAGTTTCTTTCAATCAACACTTGGCTCGCTGCCGACAGAAATAGGATGTTACTGTGATGATTACCCAGAAACATCAACTACTTTTTCACCTTCCGAAAATGAACAAACAGCATTTACTATTGCTGCGGTCGCTGATACCGATTTGATAGAAGTGTTTTTAAACGGAGAGTTATCAGACCAATTTACTTGGGAAGGAACTATGCTTACTTATAATGGAACTACTCCATTAGCAACCACAGATATTATTAAAATCGTAAAAAATTAAAAAATGAGTATAATATTAATTTATGGAAATACAAGACATCATAGAATTTTTAAAAGGAGGCGCCATACCAACAATAACAATGGGAGCATTGGGTTGGTTTTTTAAACGCGAAATAACCAGGGCAAATGATTCGCGAGTGAAACTATTTGATAAAGTAGATTCGATAAAAGAAAATTTATCTGCCCAGGATAAGGAGATGGCTCTTATAAAACAAGACTTGCATAACCACATTGAAGCTGACGAGAAAGTTCAGAAGCATATCGATAAAAGCATAACCGATATTAAACGACAATTAAAAGTAGCGTAAGATGGCAGATTATAAACATATTATTCCATTTATAAAGAACGCTGAAGGGGGTCATGTAAATGACCCAGCTGACAGGGGCGGTGATACCAATAAAGGTATTACTTACGCTGTTTGGTGTTCTGTATTTGGTGATAGTTGTTACGATTTGTTTGTTGAGATGAGCGATGCTAATTGGGAATTAATATTTAAGGATTTGTTTTGGAATGCCATATTGGGAGATAAAATAAACTCACAACGGATTGCAGATTTAATCGTTGATTGGGTTTGGGGATCGGGAAAGCATTATCCTGAAGCTGATATTCAGGATATTTTAATTCATACTTTCGGAGCACACATTTCAGAAGATGGAAACTTTGGTCCCGCTACAATTGCTTCATTAAATGCTGTGGATGAACAGATGTTATATGATGATATTATTGCGAAGAGATTCTGGTATCTCGACCAAATTGTAATTGCACACCCAACCAACCAACGGTTCATTAATGGTTGGAAAAGCAGAATGAATAATTTAATAGCATTTGAAAATGGAATTAGTAAATAAAATACTCGAAAATAAGTTAGCATTATTGTTTCTTATTTTGTTTTCTTCAATTATTTTATTGGTAATAACTTGGTTGACTGCATTATATTTTATGCGTAAAACCGAATTTGGTAAAATGTTAATTTATTACACAAAAGAGTTAGTGAAAGTATTATCAAATAATACTTCAATATTTTCTTCAAAGAGAATAATGACTTGGATTGCTTTCTTGTCAGGAGTAGGTGCAGAACTATGTTATTACTTTATTCATATAAAAACAATGGATGGGATGACCGCAGGAACACACACCGGAATATTATTAGGAGCCGCTATGTACGCAACCCGAATGGTTCAGAAAGAAAAAGAAACCAATATTAATGCAAATGGAAAATAAAAATTTACTTACCCTTATTATTACAGTAGTAGTTGTAGCTTTACTTTCAATTGGCGGCTGCCACCTTTATAATAAAGGTTATCAGCAAGCTCTAACTGGTGCAAAAAATGAACAGGTTGAAAAGAAGATAAAAGTTGATTTTGATTCTGTTGCCTGGTACCGGAATAAATATTCGATTGTAAGCGATTCTGTGGGTAAAGTAAACAAACGTGCAGACAGCGTAATTAA
>JANYDQ010000348.1 GCA_025363555.1 Bacteroidota bacterium
GGAGCGAGTGTCCGCGGTACAATTCCGACACTATCAATTAAATCAATTCCAAAAACTTTTTCAACGGCAACTGCTTTACTGCAAGCGGGGCGTGGTTCACTAAACATATCTCCGGGTTGGTCGGTTGCCCACAAAGCATATTTTTTAAAGTATTCGACAATTTGTTTTTGAGTGGGAGTGTCTGCAAATATTTCGATTAATCGAAATTCCAGTTCATTGTATTTATCGGATACAGTGCCGCCAAAAATATCTATTTGCTTTTTCCATTCCTTAATACTTCCATTGGCTTTGAACTGCAAATAGTCCCGCAATCCGATTATTGCCAAACCAATTTCTTTGTTAATATTTTGTTCGTTGCGACACTTCAAAATATATAAAGCACCTTTCTCTATTGCCTTTTGTAATGCTACAGGAAGGGTTGCAAATACATCCGGTGTGTTTACATCGCTTTCTTTGAAAATTAAATTCAGCAAAAGTTTTGTAATGAAGTTTACCCCCGTTTCGTTAATCACATCGTTGCGTTTGTAAAGCTCCATATCATCCGCCCGGATAATGTTTTCTTTAATCAGTACTTTTAAAATATCACTATCCCTGATTAGTTCCGGTAATGATTTATCCCCGGTGTCGCCTCTCAAAAGCTCATCAATAATTTTGTCGAGGACTTCAATAGTAATTAACCCGGCTTTGCTTTTAACCTGTGTTGTTTCGCTTGCCACAGCTTCTAAATCTTTTTGAGTGTATTGCCCTAACTCGATTGCTTCTTTATCTGAAACGTCAACCATTCGCGCAATAACAGGATGTTTAAACTTTTCAATTTGTTTGGCGGTGAAGCCGTAATATATTCCGTTTTTAGAAATCCATTTTTTATAACCGGCAGGGTCCGTTGGATAGTTGGAATAATAAAATTTCATGGTATAGCCGCGCCCGTTGCCTTGCACTGTTTCACCGCGCGGGTTGATGATGGGAGCACCAGTATAAGCGGTTGCCCCTTCTATTATTTCGGATGGACGTAAATTTTCTGCAATAATCTTTGGTGTACTATGCCCGCTTTGGCTCATTGAGCGGTTCCGTGGCTGTGCCTCCGGGATGAAATGCAAAGGGTTTTGCATATTCCCGATATGCGAAGGCTGTAAATATTCCGCTTCGATAATTACATAAACACCGGCAGCTACTTTGCTAACCGTAAAGCTAATTTCGCATTCCCGCCCGGTAACAAGTTTGTCCTTGCTTAATTTTTCCTGCCGGATGTAGGTGGTTCCTTCCTGGTCGTATTGGCTCAATTGCCTTGCATTATCAAACGGAAGTCCAAGCCCGGCAAACATTTTTGTTTGTCCTGGCAATTGTTCCTTATCTAATAAATCAGATTTTAATACGAATGCTTGAAATAATTTATCTTCTAAAGAAGGTTTATACCGTTCGATAATATTTAAACTAAATCCGTTCCGGTGGAGTAGGGAAGGGTTGATTTGCGAAAAGATGCGCTTAAATGTCATTAGCTTTTCAATAAACTCGTTTAGCTTAGGAAGGGCTATTTTATTGAACTTTTGACTAAGTGCTTTTTTGAAGCTTGCAAAATTCCATTCGGCAGCCACAAAATAATTATCTCCTAAAATATCTTTCTTTTTATTCATTGGTCCCTACAGATAATTTTTAACTGTACTACAGCATTATTTGATTGGAAACTTTACAAGGATATTCGGTACTTCTGTCAGGATTAACCCTGCAAAAACTCCAATACAAAAATCTCTTACCCGGTTCCTTTTGTTTTCTGTAATGGTAAATGTTTTGTATTCCACCGTTTCGGTATGAGGATTCAGGTTCAGGATGGATGCAACCGGAACTCTACGTTTCCACCAATGGGAGCGTTCCCAACTTTGTTTTAATTCAAATTCGTTAAATACTTTGTAATCAACATGAAAAGAATCTTTATTTGCAGCTAAATTTAATCGCTCCCAACGGTTATTGTACTGAGTGCTGTATTTAGGATAAACGTAAATTAATGAATCAATTTTAACGGTGTCCCCGGAGGAAACTGTATTTGTTTTTACCGAAAAATTATTGCCGGTGGAGTTACTCAGGAAGGTTGCCGAAATAGTGAGCTTGTCAACTATCTTTTGCAGTTTCCCGATGGCGGAGCTGTCGGCAACGTGCATGGACTTAAAATCTTTTACGGTGGAGTAGAGTAGGGCGGTGCTTGCTTTTTCCTGTCCTAATTTATTCCTGGTAGTAGCAAGGGTGTCATTCGCTGCATTGTAAGCGTATGTTAACGATGCCTGTTCCTTATTGTTCTTATTGCAGCTATTGACAATTCCAATAAGCAAAAGGGCTATTACTGCCAAATAAATGAAATCTCTTTTCATTGTTCTATTTGTTTCTTTTTTATTTCCGACAATGTGCCCCCTAATGCAGGCACGGCAATTAATATTACTTTAATCCAATCTTTAGGGCTGTGTACGTTGAATGTGTCCCAATCAATCACTACAAGTGCCTGGCAAAGCGAAGTCAGTACACCTGCCATAGTTGCCATATTACTCCTGGTTATTTCTATCATAATTTAAAGTTTAAAAAGTTAATTTAAAAAGAAAGGGCAGCAACACTGCTGCTACTGCCCTTCTTCACCCTGAACAAACTATTTGTCTTCCGGAAGGTACAGTTAAAAAATACTGTACGGACCAGTTTATTTTTAATAATACACTTCTATTAAAAGTTGCGTATTCGTTAACAGGCTGTCTGCCGGTGTTGCAATACCGGAAACGTTATCCTCGTCCGATGTGTTTATGAAAATCGCATCAGCACTGGTACGCCCGATTACTGCTGTATCTCCCACAATAGCAGGGTCGTCAACGTGTAAGTAGGTTTTGTTTGCTGTAAATGCACCGGCTAAAGTGCCTGCGTAGCTTCCCACGCCCGCGCGTGACCAAACAATTGCACCGATTTGGTTTTCAGCAACAATAGCTGTTGGTGCTGCTGTACCTACCTGGGTAAGCAATGCTTTGTAAACTTTCTTACGTGCGGTTCCGCTCGTTTGGCGTAATTGGAAAGCAGTTCCGTCATACGTTAATAAATAGATTTCGCCTGCATGAATGTCTTTTGCAGCCAATGCAGCACCATTCAACTGGATGGCTATTACACCTGTACCGTTGATGTTAATTGTCGCTGGACCTGTGTTGGATACATTTACTTTTACTTTCGCACACAAACCACTGGCAAGCGTGTAATTTCCCGAAGCTATATAAGTGTCGGCAACTGTTGAAGTTATTGCACACTCAACGGCTCCTGTGCCATCGGGGTCATCTACGATTACTGTGCTCAACGCATATTGAGAACCATTAATCATAATTGTGTCATTTGCTCCATCGCTATCCTCTAAGGCTGCAAAGAAGTCTTTTTTAGGAACGGTACTGTACGTGGTAGCTCCCGGTCTTTTAATTTGAACTGTTGTCATTGATTTTTTTGTTTTTAATTGTTAATTTATAATTGATTGTAAAATTTATGGTAAAATGCTGGTTAGTATGTAAACGCTTATAGTGCCTTTTGAAAGGTCGGTCAAATTAGCTCCTGTACTCGTTACAGTTATTTTTAAACTTACTGCTGTTGCTGCCCCCGTGCCTTCCATTCCTATTCTTGCCTCCGGTTGCGGTGTGGTTGCCCCGGTAAAAATATTAATAGCAGATGAATACTTTAAAAGATTGCCTAAATCGCCAATAGATGCGGTCAGGCTTGCAATCGCCCCACCACCGCTGCCACCCATTGGGTCTATAAATGTGGCATGGATAACTTCATTTGGTTTGGGCAGGTAAAAGTCTATTGTACTTGATGTTGAAGGACGAGAAAATGAAGTTATTGGAATAATTACCTTAGTCCATCCCAAACCTTCGCCTGCTTTTTTTATTAACCGCATTATGCTCTGTAATTATTTCGTGAAACTGTTACCTGAATTACTGCACCGTCAATATCATCGGTTATTACGCTAATGGCTCCCCTGTATTTATCTATGATACACGTTTCTTCTTTTTTTATTTTACAAGTGTATTTTGTATCCGATACGTCAGTCCCATATAAAATATAAACATCGCCTATTCCTTCGTTCACAATAATTACTTCAATGATATTTGTTTTCAGTGGAGCAGGGTTAATAATTGCCGGACTATCTCCACGCGACAAGTGATAGGTCGTAGATATTGCTATGTCTGCAAAAAGTTGTTCTATTAATTCTTTATTATTCAAAATTTCGGTTTCGGTTTAAAAATTGTTTTTACTTTTTCATTTATAGGCTCATGCCATATACCATAAGTTATTGCAGCCCCAAAAAAAAAAGGAGCGCCCCGGCAATGCCTTTGTTGTCTGAAATTAATTTACCAACAACACTGAATCCATGCGAAGCAAGTGCATCCATCCGGGCTAACCATCCTTTTTCGTAAGTTGGATTTTTTAATGCAATAAAAAAGTTTTTTCTCCACTCAATGAATTTTTCAAAAGTTCCTTTTTCATCTTTTGCAGTCAGTGTATTAATTGCAGTAATGGTGTCGGGAACTGAGGAAACAATAATAGCGTAATCTGTTAACAGCCATTTCCTGATTTGTTTGGTGGAACCTCCAACCCCCGAAGCCCATGCAAAGTCAGCAATACCATCTGCCATTGCCTGTGAGTTCAAGTTATCACAGCCCATCGGTGTCCAGTACCCAAATTGATATATTTTTAACCAAATATCGAAAGGCATTGAAAAGAAGTTGTTAGCATTATTTTCATAGCCCAATTCACCCGCAAGGGTTGAAAAGGTTGTATAAGTAATTCCTTTATTGGTATGCCACCCGGTTTTTCCTCCATATTCCCAGGGGGCAGGGTGAGCACTTGCGCTGTCTGCTGTATTGTTGCTTAACCCGCCTTCATGTTGAAGGATGTAAGCTACTGCACTATGTACGTCTGCTTTCATTAGCTTATTGCGTCATTATATTTATTGATATTTATATGAATGAAGTTTGAACCATCCTCATATTTTTTTGCTTCTGCAATTTGGGTTGCACGGCTAAATTGAACTGTTTTGATATTCGCACCGGACACCCAAACTCTTTTAAATTCTTTTGACTGGTTGCCATCAAACGAAAGAGCAAAGAACTCCACAAGTCCTGTTTTGCCGTCCGGGCTTAATTTGTATTCCCCTGTCATTAATCCCAACGGCTGATTAATAGCAGCGGTTCCAACTATATTGCTGTCGCCTACCATGCTTGTATAACCACCATTCCCGATAATTGCAGGGCTTTTACGGATGTTCGTTCCTTTTGTAGCAACGGCATATACCATATTCTTAACTACATCGTACTTCATGGAAGATTTTGCCGGTGGCTGTCCGGCAGCCACAGGATGGGACAAATTCAGGATATTAAAAAACTGTGTATGTTCCTCCGGGGAAAGAAAGTCAAGATAATCGTCAATGTTTTTATTGTACAGGTTTTTAAACGCCTCCGATACATCCTTCCAGGATACTTTGTTTTGTACAATTTCCTTCGCGGCATCAAAAGCAATTTGTGGTTTGTCCCCGTACCAGTGTTTTGCGCTTTCAATTTTACTGGCAGCTTGCGCGGCTGGGGTGTCCAGTTTTCCGGCTTCGCCTTGTGCTTTATGCTTTACCCACCAGTTATGAAAAAAGTAACCACCTACTGCAAGTGCAGCAACTCCGGCAATAACGCCCCCGGCAGATATTCCACCGCCTGTTTTTACTATTATAGGCTGTTGTACCGTTTGTGGTAAGGTTTGTGGTAAGGTTTCCATTTTCTTTGTTTTAAGTTGTTTTTAGCTGTACTCCAGTTTAGTTTAAACCCATGAATTGTTTAGCTGTTTCTACTACTCCCGGATTTTTTTCAATAATGTCAGCAAGTGTTACCAAATCTTTAGTTGATAGCTTACTTACTATTTTTGTTGCAGCCTGCATTGCTTTAGCGCATTCGTCCGGGTTTGTGGCTGTGATGCTCATTGTGTAACTTTTTGTAATCATTTTCGTTCTTTTTTATGGTTGTTGTTGATTTTTATTTGCTTCTTTTTCTCTCTCTTCCAGTAAATGAATATAGCCTATTAACTGGTTTGCGTGTTCTACATCTAATTTCCCATCGTCAGTAAATAAGAACATGCAAATAGTGTAAAACAGTCTAAAGTTTTCTACTGGCAGAGCTTTAACCGTGTCTTTAACGTAAATTAAAACTTCTTTATGCTTCGCTTCGTAACCTTCGTATTCATCAGTAGTGGCAACTTCTGTAAAAGTTGCACTATTTGACTGTGCTGCCGGTCCGGCTATTTGGGGCTTATGTTCTGCGAATATCTCTTGTACCTGGTCAGGTTTTAATTTAAAAATGTCGGTAAGTATTTTAGGGCGGTGCAATACCAGGTTTGTTAACCCTTCCTCAATACCGGCACCCAACAATGTTACCAATGTAGGTTTTTTTAATTTCTCGTTAATGATGTCGGCAGTGGTACCAAGCTCCGCATCACTGGCAGCTAAGTCAATTTGCAATTGTTCAACTTCGTCTTGCAAATCGGCAATTTCCCGGTTTTTCTCCACCATCTTTTGTTCCCACTCCCGGTTGACTTTTTCAAGTGCGGTTGAATGCTCAATTTCTTTGAACTGCGCATTAAACGTGGCTTGTATAGATGCTAAGGAAACATCGCTTTTAGGTTGCTCAGGGAACATTGTTTTCATTTCCTCCCTTAGCTTTTCAAGTGCAATATCAACAGGCGTTCCCAAAGCTCCTGTATTTTGATGCTCTGTTTTAGCAGTTTCATTCAGGTAAACTGTCATTGAAAGTACTTCCCTGCTTTCGCGCTTGCCGGGGTAAACAGCAATTTTTAATCCTTGCGGCTCCTTGCGTTCACACATTTGCACCAATGCAGCTTCAAAAGCCTCCCCGCCACTTTTAGGGGTAGCCGCAGTTTTTGTCCATTGCCCGTCTTTTAAAAATTCAGTGATGGCAAAATGTTCAGGGTACACAACCCGGGGTGGTCGCCCTGTTCCCTGGGTGTAATTTTGTTGGTTTTTTTCGTTGAGTGCCTTTTTTTCTATTTCAGAATTGGCAAGCCTCTCTTTGATGTCCTGTAATTCAGGACAAGCTTTGTATAACTCAGGTGGTGTTTTGAATGATGACATTTTTCGTTTCTTTTTTTTAATCTTTTAATTCCAATTGCTCTTTTATCAAAGAATCAATTTCTTTGATGTATAGTTGTTCAGCCCGGTGGTGATTAACGCGCGGGATTACTCTTATAAATTCTAAATCAATGGTTCCGGTGGCGGTTATATCTATGCGCCCGGTAAATTCCTGTACACATAGAAAAGAAAAATCACTGTAGTTGACGGCTTCGGTAAAAACATTATTGTCAGAGCTAATAACTAAATCAGACGGAACTGATTTTGAAATTAAAAAGTAATATTCATTTTGCCCGGTGAAAGAAATGCTGTCAGTTCCTTGTACTCTTACCGGCTTTAATGTATATTCAGGAAAGCCCATTTCCATAAGGCGCACATTGATATATTCTAAAGTTGAAAATCCGTCCATTTCTTTTATCTGAAGTACAGTTAATTTTGACTTTGGTTAGTTTTTTCTTCAATAAATTTAATCCCCTGTAAATAAATTCTTATCGTAGAGTTGGTATGATGTCCCGCATATTGCTCTTTGTAAACACCTTCAATATAAGTTCCGCCTTCCAGTGGTTCCGCAAGCTTCAAAAAATTGTACCCTCTCTTTTTTGATGCAACGTTTTCTATTTGAACAGGCATATTAATAGGATTGCTTGCTTTGCTGTTGAACGACAAAGAGAGCTGTCCCATGTGCGTATTATTTGGCAGTGGACGCTGTGGGGTTATAGTTACCAACACCCCGGTAACAAAAGCAAAATCTTCGGGTATTTTATACTCAAAATTCTTCAATTGTCTCGGTGTAACGCTTACCGGGATGATAAGGTATTGTATAAGCCTTTTTAGCTTCATTATTCAGCAGGGTTGTGAAGTTCAAAAATTACATTCACTAAATATGGGTATGTAGTACCAGGAGTACTGCCGTCCACATAAGTAATATTTACGGGAACGCCTGCCGCTTCTTCATCAATGTTCCTGTCAAATCGTTGGTTTGGCGGAACATCTATACCACAAGTGATGAGTTTTGATTCGAAACCCTTCGGGTAAATATCAATACTGGAAATCCGGAAAATGTCGAACGTGCCGCGTTCGGCTGCTGCCGAATCCTGGACAGTTACCTGTATGCCTTTTACCCTTTTGTATGTCTTGTCCAGCGATTCGCTTTGGGTGGCTTTAGTAAGTCCGGCAGATGTTATATTTAACGATATGGTTTGGTAAAAAATATTTTTTTTGGTTGCCATTTGATTTTTGCTTTTAAAAATGTTTGCTTTTTAATGATGTGTTGGTATGTAATGGTATTGGAGCTTCGCCACATCAGCGAAGCTCCACCATTTAACTGTAAGGAAAAAGAAACGAACCCGAACCCTACAGTTGCTTCCTTATGCTTTTACTACAGCCTGTCCGAACATCAGGAATTGAACACAGGTATTGTCCGGTGCCGTGTTGGACAATCTCACCTGCATTGCAAGTGTTTCCTGTGGTTTCATCCATTTTGGAGAATGCAGGCGGTGTGTGCCTCTTTGCACATCGGTTCTGTTGGTAGTGTCGAACATAGTACACGAAGATTTCTTTTGCACTATATCAGCGTTCCCACTGGTAAAGTCAAATTCCCCGTTAAGAATAGTCTTGTCAGCTATTCCGTAAGATGCTTTCGTTACATCCCCGGTACCCTCAATCCCGCTTAAAAGCGAAATGTCAGTTATTAACACGTGGTTGTCTTTATCAAGCTTTGCACCTGACACGTTGCTTTTTCCATCATCCAACACATCATCACCTTTGAAAATATCAATGGTAGTTTTGCCGGATGCAACTACTTTGGTTACACGGAAGACAACATCCACCAATTGCAATTTGCGGCTGTGTAATCCTTGGATAACTTCCTTTGGCAAATCGCTAATATGTTGTTTTGCTAAGTCGCGTGATGTCATCGCACCGCTTGCCACAAGCGGGGTATGCACTTTTCTTACAAACGCGTTGATAGCTGTTTTTCTGTGGGCTGCATCTTGCATATTCATGATGTTACCTAAAAGCCCTTCTTTTACTGACGAGTCAACGAACGCTAGTCCATCAATACCCTTTAAAATTTCTTCTAATTCCATTTTGATTTTGTTTTTGTTTTAAATTAATTTTTATTTATTTTTATTGTTGCACTGTTTTTTTATAGTGGTAATTCACCGGAATAGTCGGTTTCTGATGCTCCCATTCCGTCAACACCTTTCATCTCCTCGTTGCGTTCCGGCTGCCTGTCTTCATTAAGATTATTGTTCCATTTGTTTTTTTCAAGCAGGCGTTGTGCGTCTTTTGCCTGCGCTTTGTAATACTCCACTTCCAAATGTTTTTTAGTACTTCCCGTGCCGTCCGTTTCGCCCAATCCTGTTACTAAAGGTTTGCCCGTTGCTACACTGATACCCGAAACAACACCACCGGCAGCCACACCATAACCAACTCCATTAACGAAGTTGACTACATTGCTTTTCTTTTCGTTTTTGTGTGTTACAATCGCTACAACTACTCCTGTAGCTGTAAGAAGTAAGGGTTTTACAATTTTTTTAACCTGAAAGCCTGTAGCTCCCTCGTCCGGTTTTAAGAATGGAATATGGTCTATACCATACCCAATTGCAGCAGAAGCAACCAGCCCTGTAATTACCCCGAAAGGTTTAGCTAATTGGGATTCTGCATGTGCTCTTTTGGCTTCGGCTAATTTTGCTTTGCCTAAGCCGTCAACTCCTTTTTTGCCTGTTGTACCTTTTTTTTGGGTAGAATGCGGCTTTGCTTTTGTTGTTGCCATTTTGATTTTTTTGTTTTTAATTGTTTTTATTGATTAATTTATTGATTTAAAAATTCTTATTTAAGTGTAACCCGTTTGTTTACTACGGTCGTGGTAGTGGTTTGCATCATTTTAGGCTTGCTTTTTTTCTTGTGCCCGTCTATTCCTCCTAACCCTTCCAGTGATGGTTTTTTCGAAAGTTTAGGTTTTGAAATACCTAACTTGCGTCTTACTGCCGGAAAACAAAGCGATATAAGTGCTGATGCTCCAAGTATCCCTGCTATAGTGATTCCCGGATTGGCTTTCATATAGCCCCAAACCTTGCCGCCCCAACCTTCGGATGCGTCTGCGGCTTGTATATGTTGTAATGCTTCCTTGCTTTCTGATGCCTGCATAAATGCTTCTTTGCTCGCGGCTTCGGCTTCTTCGGCTGTTTTGCCTTTTGAAAGTGCATCGTCTTTGGCTTCGGTGGCTTTTTTATAAGCCGCTGTTATCCGCTCCTTTGCAGTGTCTTTCAAAAAGCCTTGTTTAGCGGCTGTTGGTGTTGTGCTGTCTGCGCTCTCTTCCTTTACGGTTTGGTTCGGGTCAGGCTGTGCCTCTCCTTTCTTTTTCCTGCGATGGAAAACTGCTTTCACCCATTCTATAAATCGTTTAAATCCTTTCCCGCCTTTTTTCTCATCCCCTTCGGTTAATGGTGGCGGCTCGTTGTCTGCCCCTGCCTGTGCTGCTACAGTGTCCGTTGTTCCGTGGTCCTCCATTGTGGCAGTCGCTCCCTGCTCGGGTGTGGCTGGCAATCCTTCGTCTCCCAAACCATCTACATATTGTTCTGTAGTAACCGTGCGTTTATCGTGGTAATTGCTGCTTGCTTTTATTTTTGCCTGTGCGGTTTTTTCTTCGGCTTTCTTTTCTTCTAATGCACGGTAGTTTTTAGATGAAATGCCCGACTGTGCCATTTTAATAAGCGCGGAAATGATGGTGGCTGCGGCTGTAATTATACATGTAGCAGTTACGGCAGTTGAAGGCTCTCCTAATCCAATGTCTCCCAATCCCGATAATTTATGTGAGTTTTTCATGTGTTCCCTTCGCTGGTCCATAAACTGTTTTTGCGAATAGGTAGCGGCTGCCTTACTCTTCTTTACATAGCGTTCCATTTTTGAAAGCTTGCCGCCAATGGCTTCAAACAAATCGCCCA
>JANYDQ010000364.1 GCA_025363555.1 Bacteroidota bacterium
AACATAGGGCACATAGGTTTTCACATAGGAAAAGGTTTCGGATTACAGATTACGAATTAGGTGTTTAAAAAATCCTGCTTTTGAAAAAAGGTGGGATTTTTTTTGAGGGAAGAAAAATTGTTTACTTTTGGAGAATAAATTTTTTAAAAAAAATATGTAGAATAGAAAACAGAAATTGAAAATATAGCGTTGGAGAATATCTAGTTCTGATAAAACGGCAAATTTTAAAAAACAAAAACCAGATAGACTTAATGCTCGCGGAAAGGTGCGGGCTTGGTTTATTGGTTTTTGTAGGTGCTTTGCCGTACCTTTCAGAACTGTAACAAGTACCGCACTGATTTTTTTATATAAAGGCGTGAATGAAAAATATTATAGTAGAATATTATCGAGATTATTTTAAGGTGTATGATTTTTCGGATAATGTAATTTTTGCGAGGGGGTTGGTTTTTATTTTGTTGTTGGTTAGTGCTATTATATTATATGCTTTTGCGGGGTGGAATTATTATGTGAATTTGTATAAAATTGAAATTATAATTAATTAGTATTAACTTTTAAAAACAATTAACCTAAAAACCAAAAAACAAATGAAAAAAATAATTACAAAACTTTTAATGCTCGCCTTGATAGTGATGGGAGTGGGAGCAAAAATGAATGGACAAACGGCACCTGCTGTAACAATGGCTTTTGAAAACTTTAATTCGCAGGATGGTATTCAGGCTATGTTTTCGAAAAACAAAACGATTACTGACCCCAATAATGGTGATATTATAACTGTGGGTAGTACATGGAATGGATTGAATTATGATTTGCTTTTGGTTAAGAGAGATAAGCATGGTGTTTTATTGTTTGTGCAGTCTTGGGGCGGGTCTATGAATGGTGATGATGCGGGTGTGGGTGTGGTGGAGGATGATTCGGCATATATTTATACTGTGGGGGTTACTACTGATACGATACCAAAGAGCCTTGTTCAGAAATGGGATAGTAATGGTAATTTAAAGTGGACTAGTGTTTATGGGAATACAAGTATTTGCATAGGTTCGGGTGGTACTGACTTGTGTCTTGATGTTTTGCGAAATATATATATTACCGGGGGTATTGTAAGATTAAGTTCTATGAGTGATGTGTTGATTGCAAAATTTTCTAATTCTGCGGGGGCTTTGAGTTGGGCGAATAGTTATAATTATCATTCGCTGGATGATGCGGGATTGAAAATTACTACTAATGGTACGAAAGCTTATATAGCGGGAGGGGTGGAGAATGCTGCAAATGATTATCGTTATACAACTATTTCATATAGTTGCGGTACGGGTAGTTTGGGAGTGGTGAATGTGAGTACGACAACATCGTTTACGAAAATAAATATAGTTACGGATTTTAAAATGGATGGTATGCGTAATCTTTATTTAACGGGGGCTATAAAGAATACGAATTATGATATGTATGTTGTAAAATTTGATACGTTGCTTACGAGTGTATGGAATGACACGTATAGCGGGACTGGTGGTGATGATGTGGCAAATAGCATAGATGTGGATGGTACGGGGAATGTAGCAATTACAGGGTTTACAACATTTATGGGGCGGGATATGACAACTATTTTTTATGATTCGACAGGTGCGAGGCAGTGGGTGAAAACGGATACGATGGCAGGAAATAATGAGGGGACTTGTGTGAAATTTAATAATAGCGGGGATATTATTGTGTGTGGTTATGATTCGCTGTCTATAAATAGTTGTGATTTTGTTACTAAAAAATTGAAACGGGCTACAGGTATTGAAAAGTGGAAGATACATTTTGATGGTATGAAACATTTATCTGATAAACCGTTTACGCTTGCTATTGATTTGGATGGGAGTATTGATGTGGTTGGAACTTCTCAGACTTCGGCTTCAAAATTTGAATATAGAACTGTTCAGTATAAGGAATTTGATATAATTACTGCTGCTGATTTGCATAACGAAAGCCCTTCTCCTGCTTATAATTACTTTGAAAATCGCGGACAAAAAGTAAGTGTAGATACTACAAATTCACAAGTAATGGACGAACGATTCTACACAAACAATACTTATCCGAACTTATATTTTACCAACAACAGTTTTAGTTTTGTGTTCGCTCACATTGATACCATACCTTCCACACAAGACACCGTTCAGCGTGTAGAGGTAACGTTTCCGGGCAGTGCAAGCATGGATGATGCAAAAATATACCCGATGGAAGAACAGCCTTTCTTTTTAAATTATTACTTACCACAATGCACAAATGGTGGTATCACAGAGATACACGGCAACCAACGCTTAATAATTCCTGATTTATATCCTAATATTGACTTGATTTATTATAGTAATGCTGCCGGGTTTAAATATTATTTTATTGTGAAGCCCGGGGCACATGCTTCTGATATTAAGGAATTTTATAACGGAGGAGGCATGGTATTAGATACCACAACGCATATTCTTTCTGTTACTAGTGCTATTGGCAGTGTTTCTTTTCAGCGACCTAAGGCATATCAATTAAATTCTTCTAATGTGGTTATTACTCTACCTGATAGTATTGCTGACTGGCATTATACAGGTACTCCAAATACATACAATTTTAATATGGGACCGTATGATTTTACGAAACCATTAATTATTGAGGTGATGCAAAATAAATCGGTGGCTTCAGTTAATGCCATTGGTAATCTAACATGGAGTACTTATTTATCAGGTTCAGGGGAAGATATTGCAGAAGATGTTACAACCGATGCAGCTAACAGTGTTTATGTGGTAGGTTATACACAGAGTAGCAATTTCCCTGTTACTACAGGAGCTACTTTTGATACCACCTTTAATGGCAATAAGGATGTTTTTGTGCTTAAATTTGATTATGGTGCTTCACAAATATACAGCACTTATTACGGCACAGCCGAAGATGATTATGGTTATGGTATTGCCGCTGGTACGGCTAATAATCTTTACATCACAGGAACAATAGGTAGTCAATCAGGTAGCCCTTCTCTTCCTTCGAGTACTAATATTGGAATTTATCAGCAACTCACAGGACACGCAGGTTATAATGCTTATATAACAGAATTTAATGCAACCACTGGCTTTGTTACTTGGGCAACCTTTTTCGGTGGAAAATCAAAAACAAAAGGATATAAAGTGGCTGTTGATAATGCCAACAACGTATTTATGGTTGGAAGGGCTCAATGGGTTGCATCCACAGACATGGTTTTCGCTACTGGTGGAGTGGCACCCTCAGGAGGAGGGGCTGGAGCATTTCCATATTATTATGATTTAACCGGAGCGGGTGCTTATGTGGACAATGATTTTAATTTTAATATAAATAATTTAGGAACTTCTGACCAGGACGGTATGATTGCTAAATTTTATCCCGACCATACATTGGCATGGAGTACTATCTTTGGAAGCGACAATTTTGACGACATAAAAGAAATTGCAATTGACCCTGTTACACAGGACGTAGCAATTACAGGCAGAACGGATGACACATTAGCAGGAAACTTCGTTTGTAATCCTCCCGGCAATGGCGGCTTCCCTATGTGCCACCTTAATTCTTCTGCTTATTATCAAAACTTTTATATTCAGACGGGAGGCGATAACGGCTATATCGCACGATTTACAAATTCTGGACTTTTAACATGGAGTACCTTTTTTGACGGAGTA
>JANYDQ010000007.1 GCA_025363555.1 Bacteroidota bacterium
AATTATAATATTCAATACCTGTGTTGCTACCCGGGAAAGTGTAACGATAGAGACATTGCCCAGGTTTGCCCCGGCATTAGCAGTGAAACAGGGTTTCGACTGTTTCCAAATCCGGCTGCCGAGGTGCTGAACCTGGAAATAAATGCCGGCAGCAACGAAGAAATTATCTATACCATTTACGATTCGTTTGGAACAAAAATAACCGAAAAAGATGGCGGAGTTCGTGTTGGAATTATTACCGAACAAGTAGATGTAAGCACTTACCACGCGGGTTTATATATGGTGAGAGTAACTATTGGTGGAGTGCAGGATAGTAAAACATTTATGAAGAATTAATACCTCACCCCTTTATCCCCTCTCCAAAGGAGAGGGGGCAGCAGGTGACGAACTAAATATAAAAATATGAAGGCAAAAGCCATTATTAAAGCACAAAGCACTTCCCGCTCCGGCTCCCCTCTCCTTCGGAGAGGGGCTGGGGGTGAGGTTTTGAGTGCAAAAAGCATGAACAAAACACAAAGCATTTCCGGCTCCGGCTCCCCTCTCCTTTGGAGAGGGGTAGGGGGGGAGGTTATGAAAGCAAAAACCATTACCAAAACACAAAGCATTTCAGGCTCCGGCTCCCCTCTCCTTTGGAGATGGGTAGGGGGTGAGGTTTTGAGTGCAAAAACAATCATCTATATCAGCTTATTAGTAGTACTAATAACAAGCTGCAAAAAAAAAGAAGCCGACAAACCGGATATGGAAAAAGGTACTGTAACTGATGTATGCGGCAATACCTATACAACCGTTAAAATAGGAAATCAATGGTGGATGGCAGAAGATTTAAGAACCACTAAATACCGCGACAGCAGTTTTATTTCCCTCCTTGTGTCGGATACTGCATGGAGCCATCGTACTACAGGAGCCTATTGTAATAACAGCAACAGTCAGAACATAGTGCTGGGAACGTTTTATAACTGGTATGCTATTACCGACCCTCGCGGAATAGCCCCCGCAGGCTGGCATATACCGGGTGATGAGGAATGGAAAGTACTTGAAGAAAGTTTGGGAATGAGCATAGGCGAAGCCAATGGCACTGGCTGGAGAGGAACACACGAAGGCGAAAAAATGAAAGTAATAAGAGGAACCACCAACGGATGGTCGGATTATGGCAATGTATGGAACACCAACGAAAGCGGGTTTAGTGCTTTGGCAGGTGGTTGCCGGATGTTCGATGGCACTTCAGGCAACCCGGGACAATATGCAACCGCTTTCTGGTGGAGCAGTTCAGCAAAAGAAAACCAGGTGTGGTATCGTTACCTTGATTATAAAAACGCAAATGTGTTTCGTTATTATGGTTCAAAAAATTATGGGTTTAGCGTTAGATGTGTGAAGGATTAAGGGGTGAGGTCTTACGACAGAAATCACTCATTTTTTGACAGCTTCTAAGAAAATAATAAGAATGAAAAAGATATATATACTAATAATAATGTTGTTCCCTATTGTATTGTTGAGTCAAACCAATGATTCAATAAAAACTATTGATACAGCAAAAACAATTGTTCCATCTGTTATTGCGGATGTTCCAAAACCTGTTGGTACAATAAAAACAAAAGTTTCTGCAAAAACAATGGATACTACAAAAACAAGTAAATTTGAAATAGGATGTTCTGTGTCCCCCGGTTACGGTTACCGGAAACTAAAAGCAGATGCAGAAAGCAACGATATAAAACAAATAAGAGATACACTCGAAGTTGCCAGGTTTGGCTATACAGCAGGCATAAATGTGAAGTATCGGTTCAATAACAAAATAGGTATTGAAACAGGCATCCTGTATTCCGACAAAGGAGAGAAAACAAAAAGAACAAGTTTTGAAGATGTGCCTTCGGGTCAAAAGGTAATTTATTATACCTATAAATATCATTACCATTACCTGGATATTCCATTGAAAGTAAATTATTATTTCTTTACAGGAAAAGTAAAACTATATGTTACAGCAGGTATTTCCACAAACATTTTTATCAATAAAAAAACAACGTTACTAAAGGGGCATGATAAAACAGATTGGGAAAAAACAAATTCAAAAACTACTACCGGGTTCAACCGTTTTAACTTTGCATTGCTTGCCGGGGCAGGAATTAATTATAAAATAAGTGATAAATTAAATTTGAAAGCAGAACCCATGTATAGTCGTTCGCTCACATCCATCATTAATGCGCCTGTAAAAGAATATCTGTATTCTTATGGGTTAAGCATTGGTATATATAGAAAATTATAAATGAAAAAAACAGTTCTCCTCCTCGCCATTTTGTTCAGCGGTTTTTGTTTTTCACAAACCGAAACCACGAAACTACTGTCCAAGCATATAGTGGACAGTACTTACCGTTCCATCAATTTCATTTCCTTATCAGATGCCGAAAAGATAATTGACAAACCTGCCTTGTTAAAAGACAGTGTATTCAAATATACTGCCTCCATGCTTCGATATACGTTAACTTACATAGCTGTTTATAAAGACAGCACATCCAAAGGAAGAATATTTTTTACCTACGAACAGTATAAAGATGCTTCCATTGCAAAAGATATTTTTAATACCCTTAAATCCGGGAATGCGAAAGATTCAATTACCGATTTACCCAATACAGGCGAAGAAGCTTTCGTGGTAAGAGATAATTTAAACTATCCTTTTATAATGATTAGAAAAGATAAAAAGATATTCAAATTTAAACTGTATTACTTAACCACTCCCTCTTCTTTGCAGGAACTTATAAAGGTGGCAAAAAAAACAGTGGCTGCTCATTAAGTTTCTTCCTGCGCGCCCTTTGGCACTGCTATCAGAACAGGTTAACAAACGCTCATGTTAACTTTTAGTTATCAGAACTCCATTTTTGGTAACCTTTAGTTATCTCAATAATTTAGTTCAAATAATGTTTCAATAATACCTTCACAATATCATAGCAATACTTTTGTAGCGTTATTTAATAATAAAATTATGAACGCAAAAACTAACCCGACACGAAACAGAAAGAGTAAAAGGTAAACAATTCAACTAACTAAAAACAATTAAAACAATTAATTAAATTAAATCGCTGCCCTTTGTTATCGTGAATAGAAACAATTTGCAGCATAAAAAAACAAAAACAAAAAACAATGAAAAAAATTTCAACTTTAATCGCGACAGCAGCAATTGCTCTCGTTTCAATGACACCGGGTGTTGCACAGACAAACCTTGGTTCAAAATGCGGATGCCCGGCAGTGGCATCACGACCTTCAATTAACTTGTCAACATTGGCAACTAACGGAGGTGCAGCTGATGGTGATTTATTAAATAACACCATTCTTACTTGCGACAAGTTATGGATACTTGACAAGAAAATTTATGTACCTAATGGTAAAACGCTTACCATTCAACCGGGTACTGTTATCAAAGGAGTATCTACAGGCGTAGCTTCAACTGCAACTGCTCTTATTGTTTCAAGAGGAGGTAAAATCTTTGCTGACGGGACCTGCGATTGCGGAATTGTTATGACAGTTCAGGCAGACCCAATGGACGGCACTCAAGCGATTGACATGCCAACTGCTGCAAAATGGGGCGGTTTGGTATTGTGCGGACAAGCATCTAACACACTTACTCTCGATAAGAATGGTCCTTTCCAAGCTGGTGTGGGTGATGGAAGACTTTGTGTTGCTGATGGTCTTGGTACTCACGAAGGTTTTGCTACTTCCGATTTCAGAGATCAGTTTGGTGTAAACTTAACTACTCCGCAAGCAGGTTACCTTACTACTTTTGATGATAATGATAACTCTGGAATCTTAAGATATTTATCAGTACGTTTTGCCGGGCAAATACTTCAGGTTGGTGGTGAGTTAAATGGAATTTCTTTAGGTTCAATAGGTCGTGGAACTACTGTTGACCATGTGGAAGTTATTTCAGCAGCAGATGATAACATGGAATTTTGGGGAGGTACTGTAAATGTTAAAAACTGTACATTCATGTTTGGTAATGATGATATGTTTGATTGGGATGATGGATACAGCGGAAAAGTTCAAAACATTTTTGCAATCAAAACATCTTCAAACGATACACTTTCGGGAGGTACTAAAGATGCTGATAATGGTTTTGAAATGGATTCGGACGACCAGCAATCAGGTAATGGTTCGGGTCATGCTCTTTTTAGTGCACCAAGCGATAATGGTTTTGGTCATCTTTGCGGTTACCGTTCTCACCCTGTAATTTACAACTGTACTTTTATTGGCAGCAACAAAAGAAAAGAAACTTCTGATAACACCGGAATGGCTGCTATTATGGCAAAAGAATTAACAGAAGGTGAAATTTACAATTGTGTGTTTGCAAACTTTGCAGTAGGTCTTAATCTTTGGACAGGTAACCACCCAGGAGAAGGTTCAAGAAGCAATACTTTAAGTTCAAGTGGTGCTACTGTTTTGGATGCTTACGACAACTGGAGAAACAACAATGGTACTCCAACTTTAATTGTTAAAAACAATACTTTTGTTGGAACAGGAGTTGGTGCTCCCGGAGCTTTTGCTGCAACTTTGGTAAAAGATGTTTCTAAAATTTCAGGAAGTAATTCGTATTACCAGAATTTTGCTTCTCACGCAGTATCTGTGGCTGACTCTGTTCAGTTTTATAATACTGATGGAAATACAAACGTTCCAAGTGTAACAGGAATGACTTATCTTTGGGCTATGGATGGAAATACCAATGCAGTTTCCACTCAATACAATGCTACTCCTAACCCTGCTTTAGCTACTTCTACGGTTGCTCCTGCTGATGGTTTCTACACACCTGAAAATTACAGAGGTGCTTTTGCTGCCGGTGTTCCTTCATGGTTATCAGGATGGGCTTATGCTACTATGTTACAAACTACAGGTGGTTTAGCTCCTTGCCCTACTGATATTAACCAGGATGGTGTTACCAACAACGTTGACTTCTTAATTTTGTTAGGAAACTTTAATCAATCATGTCCTTAATCTAAGTTCTTCACATAACAGCTCCGTCTCCCTTTTTGAAAGAGAGGAGTTGCTGTGAGGACTTACTAATAAAAACAAAAGAAAATATGAAAAAGAAATATATAAAATCATTACTACTAAGCCTAAGCTTACTGGTAACCGGGGGTTTTACCTTCGCACAAAACGGGTTGGAAAAAGTAATAGTGGAAAGATACTATACTTCCAATACCGCTGATGCTATTGGAAGTATTGGCGCATTACCTGCTGGTTCTGTTACTTACAGAATATATGCAGATATGATTGCGGGTTATAAATTCCAGGCATTGTATGGTGTTGCTGGTCATACGCTAACTATTAGTACTTCCACTTCTTTCTTTAATAACGAAGACAGAGGTGCGGTAACTCCTAACACTATTGGTTCGCAATATTATCACAACAATTCAGTTGCTTTAGATTCTTGGTTTTCTGCCGGAGCTGGTGCAACAGGTCAAATGGGTGTTCTTAAATCGGAAGACAACGGTGCTGCCAATTTAATTACTACTAACACTATGTTATTAAACAACGATGGTGATTCGGGTATTCCTTTAACCACGCAAGATGGAATGATGTCAGGAACTCCTGAAGCAGTTACTTTTGTAGGTGTTACAACGGCACAACAATCAATATTCGATGCAACAAGTAATTTTGGAAATTCGTTTGTTACTTCCAATGGTTCTATCGCTTCTTTGAATGGTTCTGTTGGTCCTACTTCTACAAACAGAGTATTAATCGGGCAGTTTACCACGAACGGTAACTTCCATTTTGCTTTAAACATTCAAGTAGGTACAGGTGTTTCCGGTCAATACCAACACTATGTGGCTTCTAATCCGGTTGGAAATGAAATCTCTATCCCCAGTCTTACTTTCGATAGTTATATCGCTCCTCCTACTGTATCTAACGTAACGTATTGTGCAGGTGCAACCGCTTCTGCTTTAACAGCAACACCTATAAGTGGAGATACATTGAGATGGTACACCACTGCAACTGGCGGAACAGGAAGCTTAACTGCCCCTACTCCATCTACTGCTACACCAGGTACTACTACTTATTATGTATCTCAATTTAAAGGTTCTTCTTTAAGTCCGAGAGCTGCTATTACAGTAACTGTAAATGCTATGCCTACGGTAACAGTTAACTCTCCTTCTATTTGTGCAGGTACTTCGGCTACATTAACTGCTGCGGGTGCTACTGCTTACTTATGGTCAACTAGTGCAACTACCGGTACTATTACTGTTACTCCATCTGCAACGACTTCTTATACCGTTACAGGTACATCAAATGGTTGTTCAAATTCTGCTACATCCACAGTAACCGTAACAGTAACTATGGCAACTCCGGGAGTTATTACGGGAACGGCTGCGGTTTGCGGTTATGTTGGTACTTCTACTCCTGTAAACTATCATATTACTGCTGTTGCGGGTGCTTCTTCTTATTTATGGACAGCGCCTACTGGTGCTTCTATCGTTTCAGGACAAGGATCTACTTCTATAAACGTAAGCTATGCAGGTTCACCAACCGGTGGAGGTTCACTTGGAAACGTTTCTGTAGTTGCTGTTTCATCCGCAGGATGCACAAGTCTTGCAAGAACATACCCCGTGTCTGCCACTCTGCCTGCTGCTCCTTTAACTTTAACAGGAACTGTGGCTATATGTGCTTATGTAGGTACAACTACTCCTTTAACTTATACCTGTGCAACTGTTGTGGGTGCTTCTTCTTATACATGGACAGTGCCTGCCGGAGTTACTATTGTTTCCGGACAAGGGACTACAAGTCTTGTTGTTGATTATCATTTGGTATCAGGTGCCGGTGCTTTAGGAAGCATTACTGCTGCTGCTGTTTCGGGTTGCGGTACAGGTTTGGCAAAAGCTTTGGCTATTACCAGGACTATCCCAACTACTCCGGGAGTTATCACTGGTACTGCTGCTGTTTGTAATTATGTGGGAACAACCACACCGGTTACTTATTCCATTGCCGCTGTAGCTACTGCTCTCTCTTATACATGGACAGTGCCAACAGGTGTTACTTTATTATCAGGAGAGGGAACTACTTCTATTACCGTAGATTTCCATACGCTGGCTTATGGTGCAGGTACAGTGGGTAATATTACTGTAGTTGGAAATTCAGGTTGCGGCATTTCGCTTGCAAGAGCTTTTGCTCTTACAAAAACTGCTGTTGCTGCTCCGCTTGCTATTACAGGTCAGTTAGGCGATATTTGCCCGGCTACTAATTATACTTATTCAGTTGCTGCTAATGCTGCCGCTTTAAGTTGTGTTTGGACAGTGCCTGCCGGTGCTTCTATAGCATCAGGACAAGGAACAACTTCTATTGTTGTTAATTTCCCTGTTGGATATGTAACAGGTATTATTTCTTGTAAAAACTCTAATAACTGTTCGTTAAGTTTAGCTAAAAGCATTACTGTAACAGGTCCTCCTGCTGCTCCGGGAACCATTTCCGGAACTACAGTAGTTTGTTCGGCTATACAGGGAGCTACTTCTTTAACTTATACCATTGCTCCCGTTACAGGGGTTAGTTCTTATTTATGGAATGTACCTACAGGTGCCTCTATTGTAACAGGACAAGGAACAACCAGCTTAACCATTTCGTTTGCTCCCACTTTCATTTCAGGAACTCTTTCTGTACAATCCGTTGGAACTTGTGTGAACAGTGCTGCTAAAACCTTAATC
The DNA here is from genome assembly GCA_025363555.1 of Bacteroidota bacterium. Classification (GTDB taxonomy): domain Bacteria; phylum Bacteroidota; class Bacteroidia; order 2-12-FULL-35-15; family 2-12-FULL-35-15; genus 2-12-FULL-35-15. The sequence goes on from JANYDQ010000007.1 coordinate 7,674, forward strand.
TTAAACAGAGCTGCTGCAGAACCGGGATTGATTACAGGTTCTACTTCTATCTGCTCGCAAATAACTGCGGGTACTCCTGTTCCTTATTCAGTAGTGGCTGTTACCGGTGCTACTTCATATAACTGGACTATTCCGGCAGGTGCTTCCATCATTACTGGTGCGGGAACAAATTCAGTAACCATTCTTTTTGCAAGTACAACTCCATCGGGTGTTTTTGTAAAAGTGGCTGCTGTTACTGCCTGTGCTTCTTCTCTTGCCCGTTCAACCACTGCTATCACTACTTGTTTAAATTCGATAGCAATGAATAATGATGCAAACACAACTGCTACTGATATTTTCTCTAACCTGTATCCTAACCCGGCAACAGATTTCTTAACCGTTGACGTTACTTCGGATATTGATAAAGATATATTGGTTCAGGTATATAATGTGTTGGGTGCCGAGGTAGTTTCTCAAAAGTATTCGGTTACTGCGGGAGTTACTGCTATTAAAACTGATGTTTCGGAATTGAGAAACGGTGTGTTTATGGTTAAACTAACCGATTTGTCGAACTATTCAGTAATTACAAAATCAATGGTGAAATAATTTATTCCTCCCAAGGGGCGTATTTGTCCCTTTGGAGGTTTACCTGCTTTCATAAAGTATTTTAATTAATGTAATAAAAAGTTACTACTTATTACGCAAAGAGTCCCGGAGCATTCGGGACTTTTTGTTTTTACAAAACCCTTAAACAAATGTTATACTTACGAAATATAAAAACAAAAAAAAATAAAGATGTATGTATTAAAGTATGTATTTAGCATTTAATATTTGTATAAATTTTATCACTATTAACCGACTAAAAAATAATTGAAGAGAAAACATCCTGGTGATGCTTGGTTTTGCTATAAATAAATTTTCCGACTAAAACATACCCCCTACTTTAATTAGTCAGGTTGAAAATAAATCCGGGGTAGCTTGTTT